>NZ_JBHURV010000041.1:0-80117 GCF_042673865.1 Streptomyces sp. NPDC056987 | reverse complement strand
CCGGCAGATCGTGCCGGCGGACGCCCCGCCCTCAGGTCACTTGGTGTTGATGACCTTGTCGATGGCGGCGTCCGCTTCCTTAGCGGCCGCCTCGACCGACTGCTTCCCGGTGCCGATGGACTGCAGCATCGTCTGGAGCACCTGGGCCTTCTCGACCTGGCCCCAGCCCGGCGCCATCGGCACGAACCAGCTCGACTCGGCCGCCGTGGCCGGGACCGCGGTCGCCGGGTCGTTCTTCAGCGTCGCGAGGTCGGTCTTGTTGTTCGGCAGGTTGCCCTTGGCCATCAGGCCCTTCTGGCCCGCGGCGCCGGTGTACGCGTTGATCCACTCGGCGGCGGTGGCCTGCGCCTTCGACTTGACCGGTACGGCCAGGTCGGAACCGCCGAGGAAGACGGGCATGTTGGCGCCGGACGGGCCCGGCATCACGAAGTTCTCCAGGTTCCCCTTGAGCTTGCCGGTCTTGTCGCTCTTCGGGTCCTCGGCGGTCGCGCCCTCCCAGGCGGCGCCGAAGATCATGCCGGACTGGCCCTGGCCGTACACGATGTAACGGTCCGACTCGTCCTTGGTCTTGTCCGCGTGCATGTACGCGTCCAGGATCTTCTTGTACTCCTTCAGTCCCTTGAGGGACTCGGGCGAGGAGAGGTTCGCCTTGAACGAGCCGCCGTTCTCCTCGGCGATGGAGCCGCCCGCGTCGTACACGAAGGACATGGCCGCGTACCAGTCGCGCGTGGGCTGGTACCAGGCGCTGAACTTGTCGCCCTGCTTCGACTGGATCTTGTCGAGTCCGGCGGTCAGTTCGGCGTAGGTCTTCGGTACGGCGGCGACCCCGGCCTCCTTGGCGACGTCCTTGCGCCAGTTGGCGACGCGGCCCCCGGCGTAGTACGGCACGCCGTAGGTCTTGCCGTTGTACGTCACCGACGACTTGAGGCCGTCGAGCCAGGCGTCCGAGTTCTCGAACTTCGCGGGGTCGAGCTCGGCGAAGGCGCCCTTGACGGTGTAGCCGAGCATCTCCGTGTTGCCCATCTCGACCACGTCGGGGGCCTTGTCGGTGGCGAGTACGGCGTCGAGCTTGGCGTTCTTGTCGGGCCAGCCGTAGTACTCGTGCTTGATCTTGATGCCGGGGTTCTTCGCGACCACGGCGGCGTCCGCGGCCTTGACCAGCTCCGGCCAGTTGTTCTGGGCGTCCACCGTCAGCCAGACGGTGAGCTCCTTCGCCGACTCTCCCCCGGCCGCCCCGCCCTTCGGATCGTCGGAACCACAGGCCGCGAGGCCGATCACCATGCCTGCGACGCCGACCGCCGCGATGAGCTTGCGCTTCACGCCACCCTCCTCAGGGACACTGCAACCCCCCTGGCCCGTTTAATGGTTTAGACCATTTGACCAGTAGCAAGTGAGCTTGGCCTAGACCTTTAGGGGTGTCAAGGGTGTATAAGAAGGGCTGTCGTGTCCGTTATCGGACCGACACCTGAGAGAGGGCGACGACTCGTGGCCGGACCGTGCCACCATGTGAGCCGCGACAGACGGAGGAGCCGGTGACGGCAGCAGCGCAGGAGTCGGGAAGGCAGGCCATGGCCACGGACGGGGTCGGCACGGAGACCGAGGGCGGACCCGCCACCCGTACGGCCCGCGTGCCCAAGTATTACCGCCTCAAACGGCACTTGCTCGACATGACCGAAACACTGCCGCCCGGTACGCCCGTACCGCCGGAGCGCACCCTGGCCGCCGAGTTCGACACCTCGCGCACCACCGTCCGCCAGGCGCTCCAGGAACTGGTCGTCGAAGGGCGGCTCGAACGCATCCAGGGCAAGGGCACCTTCGTCGCCAAGCCCAAGGTCTCCCAGGCCCTCCAGCTCACCTCGTACACCGAGGACATGCGCGCGCAGGGCCTCGAACCGACCTCGCAGCTCCTCGACATCGGGTACGTCACCGCCGACGACACCCTCGCGGGACTCCTCGACATCACGGCCGGCGGGCGCGTGCTGCGCATCGAACGGCTGCGGCTCGCGAGCGGCGAGCCGATGGCCATCGAGACCACCCACCTCTCGGCGAAGCGCTTCCCCGCCCTGCGCCGCTCACTCGTCAAGTACACGTCCCTCTATACGGCGTTGGCGGAGGTGTACGACGTCCACCTCGCCGAGGCCGAGGAGACGATCGAGACGTCCCTGGCCAACCCGCGCGAGGCCGGGCTGCTCGGTACGGACGTGGGCCTGCCGATGCTGATGCTCTCGCGCCACTCGCTGGACGCGGCCGGCGAACCGGTGGAGTGGGTACGGTCCGTCTACCGCGGCGACCGCTACAAGTTCGTGGCCCGCCTCCAGCGCCCCCGCCCCTGAGCGGGGCCCCGGAACGAAAACCCGCCACGGCGACATAAACCCACCGTGCGCGGGCAGTTAACGTTCCGGGATATGGGCTGGTGGTAGCGCGTCCCGGGATGGTCCCCTAGATTTCCTGCGCATTACGCGTCAGGTACAACGCAGGTGACCAGCGGTGACCAGTGAGGGGACGACTCGCCATGCCAGAGCCCGCGCCGAAAGGCGCCCCGTCGGCCGACACCCCGTCGACCGACCCCGCGCCGACCGGCACCCCACCGAGGACCACCGGGGGTCTCACCCCGAGATCCGTCGTCATCTGGACACTGGTCGCGCTGGTGGGCGCGGCGGGCTGGGGGGTGCTCGCCCTCTCCCGGGGCGAGGAGGTCTCGGCCGCCTGGATGCTCGCCGCGGCGCTCGGCTCGTACGCGATCGCCTACCGCTTCTACTCCCGCTTCATCACGAACCGTGTCCTCAGGGTCGACAGGACCCGGGCCACCCCCGCCGAACGGCTCGACAACGGGGTCGACTTCCACCCCACCGACCGGCGCGTGCTGTTCGGCCACCACTTCGCGGCCATCGCGGGCGCCGGGCCGCTGGTCGGCCCGGTGCTCGCCGCGCAGATGGGGTATCTGCCCGGCACCATCTGGATCGTCGCGGGCGTCATCTTCGCCGGCGCCGTCCAGGACATGGTGACGCTGTTCTTCTCCACCCGCCGCGACGGCCGTTCGCTCGGCCAGATCGCCCGGGACGAGATCGGCCCCTTCGGCGGCGCCGCGGCCCTGATCGCCGTCTTCATGATCATGATCATCCTGCTGGCCGTGCTGGCGCTGGTCATCGTCAACGCGCTGGCGCACTCGCCGTGGGGCGTCTTCTCCATCGCCATGACCATCCCGATCGCCCTCTTCATGGGCGTGTATCTGCGGGTGCTGCGCCCCGGCCGGGTCAGCGAGGTCTCGCTCATCGGGGTGGCGCTGCTGCTGTTCGCCATCGTGGCGGGGGGCTGGGTCGCCGAGTCCTCGCTCGCCGACACGTTCACGCTGGAAGCGGGCACGCTGGTCATCTGGATGATCGCGTACGGCTTCCTCGCCTCCGTGCTGCCGGTGTGGATGCTGCTGGCGCCGCGCGACTACCTGTCGACCTTCATGAAGGTCGGCACGATCGTGCTGCTGGCGCTGGGCGTGGTGATCGCGCTGCCCACCATGAAGATGGAGGCGATCACCGACTTCGCGAGCCGCGGTGACGGCCCAGTCTTCGCCGGGTCGATGTTCCCGTTCGTCTTCATCACCATCGCGTGCGGCGCGCTCTCGGGTTTCCACTCGCTGATCTCCTCGGGCACGACGCCGAAGATGGTCCAGAAGGAGACCCAGATCCGGATGATCGGTTACGGCGCGATGCTGACCGAGTCGTTCGTCGCGATCATGGCGCTGATCGCCGCCTGCATCATCGACCCGGGGCTGTACTTCGCGGTCAACTCCCCGGCCGGGGTCATCGGCGGTACGGTCGAGTCCGCCTCGCAGGCCGTCGCCAACCTGGGCTTCACCATCTCGCCCGACCAGCTCGCCCAGGCGGCCAAGGACGTCGAGGAGACGAGCCTGCTGTCGCGGACGGGCGGGGCACCGACCTTCGCCCTCGGCATGGCGGAGATCTTCTCGTCCGTCGTCGGCGGCACCGCCATGAAGGCGTTCTGGTACCACTTCGCGATCATGTTCGAGGCGCTGTTCATCCTCACCACGGTGGACGCGGGGACGCGTGTCGGGCGCTTCATGCTCCAGGACATGCTCGGCAACGTGTACAAGCCGATGCGCGAGGTGAGCTGGAAGCCGGGCGTCTGGTTCGCCAGCGCGGTGGTGGTCGGCGGCTGGGGCTACTTCCTCTGGGTCGGCGTCCATGACCCGCTGGGCGGCATCAACCAGCTCTTCCCGCTCTTCGGCATCGCCAACCAGCTCCTGGCGGCCGTGGCGCTCGCCGTCTGCACCACGCTGCTGGTCAAGTCCGGCCGCCTGAAGTGGGCGTGGGTGACGGCCGTACCGCTCGCCTGGGACGCCGCCGTCACGCTCACCGCGAGCTGGCAGAAGATCTTCTCGTCCGACCCGAGGGTGGGCTTCTTCACCCAGCGCGACGTGTACCAGTCGGCCATCGACCGGGGCGAGGTGCTGGCCCCGGCCAAGAGCATGGACGACATGCACACCGTGGTCACCAACTCCACGGTGGACGGGGTGCTTTCGGCGCTCTTCGCGGTCCTCATCCTCGTGGTCATCGCGGACGCCGGACGGGTCTGCTTCAAGGCGATCCGCGATCCGGAGGGCGTCCGGCTGGCGGAGGTCCCGTACGTCGAGTCGAAGATCGTCGCCCCGGCCGGCCTGATCCCCACCCAGGAGGAGAAGGCGGAACTGGCCGCCGCCGAGGCCACCAGGGAGCGGGAGAGCGTCCCGGCGGGAACGGGCCCGGCATGACCCGGATCCAGAGCCGGGCGGATCGGGTACGGCACATGGCCGGGCGGATCCGCTGGTACGTACGGGAGTTCACCGGCGAGTCGGCGTACGAGCGCTACGTGGCCCACGCCCGGGCCCACGCGGACGCGGCAGCCGGTGCGGGAGCGGGCGTGGGCACGGGTACGGGTACGGGCGTAGGTGCCGGCGCCGGTGACCCGGCGGGCGGGATCATGACCCGCCGCGCCTTCGAACGCAGCCGTACGGACGCCCGCGAGGCCGATCCGCGCGAGGGCTTCCGCTGCTGCTGAGCCGCCGCCGATCCCGCACTGCGGCGCCGTACGACACAACATCTGGGGGGTGGCGCGGCGCGCGCCCCCCAGATGTATGCTCGACCTCGCTGTCGACGCAGGGGAATCCGGTGTGAATCCGGAACTGTCCCGCAACGGTGTACTGTGGCGCGCTTTGTCGCGCCCGCCAGTCCGAACACCTGCCGGCAGTGCGTCCGGCTCGACCGATCCGGGCGCCCAGACGTCCGGGCCTCGCGGTTGGGCCGGTGGACGCGGCGCGGTGTGCTGCCCTCTGCGATGACGGGCGTACGGCCGTGCGCGCGGACCCGTGCCTCCTCGCGGCCCAGAGCCGAGCGAGGGAGAGCACCACGTGACCATCGCGCCAGCGGATCCGGTTTCAGCAACGACCGAGCGGGGGCCCGGAGCCGGGCAGCCACCGGCGGCCGACGCCCCCGGCACCGCGCTGCTGCGGATCCTGACCGAGCTGACCGCCGATCTGCCCGACGCCGACCCGGGCAGGATCGCCGCCGCCGCGCTGCGCGGCCGTAACGCCCGCTCGGACGAGGCCGAGCTGCGCGAGCTGGCCACGGAGGCGGCGGCCGGACAGATCTCCGAGGACCCCGCGTACTCCCGGCTCGCCGCCCGGCTGCTCACCCGTACGATCGCCGACGAGGCCGCGTCCCAGGGCGCCGTGTCGTTCTCCGCGTCCGTCGCCACCGGCCACCGCGAGGGCCTGATCGCGGACCGTACGGCCGGCTTCGTCGCGCGCCACGCCGCACGCCTGGACGCGCTGATCGACCCGGCCGCCGACGACCGCTTCGGCTACTTCGGGCTGCGCACCCTCTACAGCCGCTATCTTCTCCGGCACCCCCTCACCCGGCAGGTCGTCGAGACGCCGCAGCACTTCCTGCTGCGCGTCGCCGCCGGGCTCGCCGAGGACGACAGCGACCGGGCGGTGGCGGAGGTCGGGCGGCTCTACGGGCTGATGAGCCGCCTCGACTACCTCCCCTCCTCCCCCACGCTCTTCAACTCCGGCACCCGCCACCCCCAGATGTCCTCCTGCTACCTGCTGGACTCGCCGCTGGACGAGCTGGACTCGATCTACGACCGGTACCACCAGGTGGCGCGGCTCTCGAAGCACGCGGGCGGGATCGGGCTCTCGTACTCCCGTATCCGCTCGCGCGGTTCACTGATCCGGGGGACGAACGGCCACTCCAACGGCATCGTCCCGTTCCTGCGGACCCTCGACTCCTCCGTCGCCGCCGTCAACCAGGGCGGCCGGCGCAAGGGCGCGGCCTGCGTCTACCTGGAGACCTGGCACGCGGACCTGGAGGAGTTCCTCGAACTGCGCGACAACACGGGCGAGGACGCGCGCCGTACGCACAACCTCAATCTCGCGCACTGGATCCCCGACGAGTTCATGCGCCGGGTCGAGGCGGACGGCGTCTGGTCGCTCTTCTCCCCCGTGGACGTGCCGGACCTGGTCGACCTGTGGGGCGACGCCTTCGACGCCGCGTACCGCAAGGCGGAGGCCGACGGTCTCGCGCGCAGGACCCTCAAGGCCCGTGAGCTGTACGGCCGGATGATGCGCACCCTCGCGCAGACCGGCAACGGCTGGATGACCTTCAAGGACGCGTCGAACCGTACGGCCAACCAGACCGCCGAGCCCGGCCACACCGTCCACTCCTCCAACCTCTGCACCGAGATCCTGGAGGTCACGGACGACGGCGAGACGGCCGTCTGCAACCTCGGCTCCGTCAACCTGGGCGCGTTCGTGGACGCGGCCACCGGCGACATCGACTGGGCGCGGCTGGACGAGACCGTCCGTACGGCCGTCACCTTCCTCGACCGGGTCGTCGACATCAACTTCTACCCGACCGAGCAGGCCGGCCGCTCCAACGCCAAGTGGCGCCCGGTGGGCCTGGGCGCGATGGGCCTCCAGGACGTCTTCTTCAAGAAGCGGCTGCCCTTCGACTCCCCCGAGGCCGCCGCGCTCTCCACCCGGTTCGCCGAACGGATCATGCTCGCGGCGTACGAGGCCTCCTGCGACCTCGCCGAGCGGGACGGCCCGCTCCCCGCCTGGTCCAAGACGCGCGCGGCGCGCGGGGTACTCCACCCCGACCACTACGACGTGACGCTGAACTGGCCCGAGCGCTGGGCGGCGCTGCGCGCCCGGGTCGCGGAGACCGGCATGCGCAACTCCCTCCTCCTCGCCATCGCGCCGACGGCGACCATCGCGTCGATCGCGGGCGTGTACGAGTGCATCGAGCCGCAGGTCTCGAACCTGTTCAAGCGCGAGACGCTCTCCGGGGAGTTCCTCCAGGTCAACTCCTACCTGGTGGAGGAGTTGAAGCGGCTCGGCGTCTGGGACGCCCGGACCCGCGAGGCGCTGCGCGAGGCGAGCGGCTCGGTGGCGGGCTTCGGCTGGATCCCGGCGGAGGTACGGGAACTGTTCCGTACGGCGTGGGAGATCCCGCAGCGGGGCCTGATCGACATGGCGGCGGCCCGTACGCCGTTCCTGGACCAGAGCCAGTCGCTCAACCTGTTCCTGGAGACGCCGACCATCGGGAAGCTCAGCTCGATGTACGCGTACGCCTGGAAGAAGGGGCTCAAGACGACGTACTACCTGCGCTCACGCCCGGCGACCCGGATCGCCCGCGCGGCGGGCTCGGCGCCGAGGCCGGCAGCTGTCCCCGCTCAGCTCACCCCGGCCGACGAGGCGATCGCCTGTTCCCTGGAAAACCCCGAGTCCTGCGAGGCCTGCCAGTAATGACGACGGAAAAGAATCTCCTGGACCCGGGCTTCGAGCTGACGCTCCGCCCCATGCGCTACCCGGACTTCTACGAGCGCTACCGCGACGCGATCAAGAACACCTGGACCGTGGAGGAGGTCGACCTCCACTCCGACGTCGCCGACCTCGCCAAGCTCACCCCCGGCGAGCAGCACATGATCGGCCGGCTGGTGGCGTTCTTCGCGACGGGCGACTCGATCGTCTCGAACAATCTGGTGCTGACGCTCTACAAGCACATCAACTCCCCGGAGGCGCGGCTCTATCTCTCGCGCCAGCTCTTCGAGGAGGCCGTGCACGTCCAGTTCTATCTGACCCTGCTGGACACCTACCTCCCGGACCCCGAGGACCGCGCGGCGGCCTTCGACGCGGTCGAGGAGATCCCGTCGATCCGCGAGAAGGCGCGGTTCTGCTTCCGCTGGATGGACTCGGTGGAGAAGATCGACCGCCTGGAGTCCCCGGCGGACCGGCGCCGCTTCCTGCTGAACCTGATCTGCTTCGCGGCGTGCATCGAGGGCCTGTTCTTCTACGGAGCGTTCGCGTACGTCTACTGGTTCCGCTCGCGCGGTCTGCTGCACGGCCTGGCCACGGGCACGAACTGGGTCTTCCGCGACGAGACCATGCACATGAACTTCGCCTTCGAGGTCGTGGACACGGTCCGCGAGGAGGAGCCGGAGCTCTTCGACGACGCTCTCCAGCAGCAGGTCATGGACATGCTGAGGGAAGCGGTCGAGGCGGAGCTCCAGTTCGGCCGGGACCTGTGCGGCGACGGACTGCCGGGCATGAACACGGAGTCGATGCGCGCGTACCTGGAGTGCGTCGCGGACCAGCGGCTCCAGCGCCTCGGCTTCCCGCCGGTGTACGGGTCGCAGAACCCGTTCGCGTTCATGGAGCTCCAGGGCGTCCAGGAGCTGACGAACTTCTTCGAGCGGCGCCCGTCGGCGTACCAGGTGGCGGTGGAGGGCACGGTCGCCTTCGACGACGACTTCTGACATGTACGGGAAGGGCGTGGCCGTCGCGAGCAACTGCGCGGCGGTCACCTTCAGGAGAAGTACTCGGCCGCGCTGTACCTCACCTCTGCCCAGACCGTCTTGGTGTACGGATCCCGTACGCCCCACCCCCACCGGTCGGCATGGGCGGCGACCAGCAGCAGCCCCCGCCCGCCGGTCGACTCTCCGTCGGGCGGCGGGAAGATCCCGGGCGCGCGGGGCAGCCGGCCGGGCCGCGTGTCGATGACCTCGACCCGGACCCGGTCGGCCCCGAGCCCGAGCCGCACCTCGAAGTCCCGCCCGGGGGTGCGGCCATGGGTCACCGCGTTGGCGGCCAGCTCGGCGACGATCGCGGAGACCGCGCCGGAGGCGGGGGCGGTACGCGGAACGTCCCACGAGTCGAGCTGCTGAGCACAGAGCAACCGGGCGAGCCGGGCACCGCGATGGCTGGAACTGAGCCTGATCCGCGAGACCGGGAAGAGCGGCGAGAAGGCCGGCGGCGAGCCCGGTTCGGCGAGGGAAATTTCCGACTCCATAGGGTAACCGTCCCGTTACCCGGATAACGTCACCAGGGCAGACGGCCGTACCTGACCAGCCGGTACGGACCGAACCCCGATTCTGTACGGGTCGCGGTCCGTAACGGCGCCGGGACGCGGCGCGTTGCACAAGGAAGGTTATGCACGCATCGGCACACACGATGGGGTGTGAGGCGTATGGGAACCAGCCGCCAGAGCCAGAAGAAGCAACGGACTCAGGATGACGGCCGACCTCGTATCTGGGTCGGCTACGGAAAGATGGTCAGGCTCCACCGCGACCGCGCGGGCCTGACCCAGCAGGAACTCGCCGACGCGGTCGGCTACTCGTACGAGCAGGTCGCCTCGATCGAACAGGGGCGCCGCCCGGCGAAGTCGGCGTTCACGGACGCGGCGGAGACGGTGCTGAAGGCCGCCGGAACGCTGGCGGTGCTCCAGGACGACGTGGACCTGGCCAAACTCCCGGCGTTCTTCCAGGACTTCGCGAAGTTCGAGTTGGAGGCGGTGAGCCGGTACGACTTCGAGCCGTTACTGATCCCGGGACTGCTCCAGACCGAGCCTTACGCGCGGGCGCTCTTCACCGCAAGCTGCCCGCCGCTCAGCGACGAGATGATCGAGCAGAACGTAGAAGCGAGGCTCGGCCGACAAAGGCTGCTCACCCGCACACCCATGGTCGAGACATGCTTCATCATCGGGGAGGCCGCCCTCACCACGACGGTGGGCGATAGTGACGTGATGCGGGGGCAGCTTCACCATCTGCTGAAACTGGGCCAGGCGCGCAATGTGGCGATCCAAGTGATGCCCTCGGACAGCGACTTCCACCTCGGGCACAACGGACCTATGGTGCTGTTGGAGACCCTGGAGCACCGGCAGGTCGGCTACATCGAGTCGCAGGGCGTGGGGTTGGTGATCACCGACGCCACAACGGTCAGCACCTTGGGGCTGCGCTATGGCAAGCTGCGTACACAGGCCCTGAACGCGGTGGAGTCTGCCCGTCTGATCGAGCGCATGGCAGGAGAGCTATGAACACCGAAGGCTCCACGGACTGGCCGTCCCATCTGGTGTGGTTCAAGAGCAGCTACAGCGGCACAGACGGCGGAAACTGCGTAGAGGTGGCCCTCGTCCCCACCACCGTCCTCATCCGCGACTCGAAGACAGTCCCCGGTCCCATACTCAACGTCCCCGCCGACCAGTGGGCCACGTTCATCGCCTTCACCAGCACCCGGCGGGACACCACCACCTCCTGACGTCCGGCCCACTCACACCTGACCGGTCCCGCGGACGGGTCGGAATTCACGAAAGATTGGATCACTGGTTCCGGCCGGACACCTTGCTCCGCTACGGTGCGCCGAGATCTTGTGTGCGGGCATGAGCGGCGAGCCGCCGCGAGGGAGCAGGCGGTGAACGTGGTGCGGGCCTCGGCCGGTGACGGCGAGTTGAAGCGGCGCCTCGGGATGTCCGACGCGGTGCTGATCGGTCTCGGGTCGATGATCGGGGCGGGTATCTTCGCCGCGCTCGCTCCGGCGGCCCGGGCGGCCGGGTCCGGGCTGCTGCTCGGGCTGGCTCTCGCGGCGGTGGTCGCGTACTGCAACGCCACGTCCTCGGCACAGCTGGCCGCCCGCTACCCGGCTTCCGGCGGCACCTACGTCTACGGCCGTGAACGGCTCGGTGACGTCTGGGGCTACCTGGCCGGCTGGGCGTTCGTCGTCGGCAAGACCGCCTCCTGCGCGGCCATGGCGCTGACCGTGGGCACCTATGCCTGGCCCGGTCAGGCCCACGCGGTCGCGGTGGCGGCCGTGGTGGCGCTGACCGCGCTCAACTACACCGGCGTGCGGAAGAGCGCGCGGCTGACCCGCGTCATCGTCGCCATCGTTCTGGCGGTCCTCGCCGCGGTGGTCACCGCCTGCCTGACCGGCGGGACCACCGAGGCAGCCCGGTTGGCCATCGGCGCGGACGCCACGGCGAGGGGCGTCCTGCAGGCGGCCGGGCTGCTGTTCTTCGCCTTCGCCGGCTACGCCCGTATCGCCACCCTCGGCGAAGAAGTCCGTGACCCTGCCCGCGCGATCCCCGTCGCCCTGGCCATCACGCTCGTCGTCTACGCCTCGGTCGCCGTCGCTGTCCTGTCGGTGCTCGGGCCCGACCGGCTCGCCCACTCGACCGAGCCGCTCACCGACGCCGTACGAGCGGCCGACGTCCCCGCTCTGGCCCCCGTCGTGCGAGTCGGTGCCACCGTCGCCGCGCTCGGGTCCCTGCTCGCGCTGATCCTCGGGGTCTCCCGCACCACCTTGGCCATGGCCCGCGACCACCATCTGCCCCACAGCCTGGCCGCGGTCCACCCGCGCTTCGGCGTGCCCCACCGCGCCGAACTCGCCGTCGGCGCAGTCGTCGCCATCGCCGCCGCCACCGCCGACCTACGCGGAGCGATCGGTTTCTCCTCCTTCGGTGTCCTGGCCTACTACGCCGTCGCCAACGCCGCCGCCCTCACTCTCACCCCGGCCGAGGGCCGCCCGCCCCGCGCCGTTCCCGTCCTCGGTCTGGCCGGCTGCGCGCTCCTCGCCCTCGCCCTGCCCCTGGCCTCCGTCCTCTCCGGAGCCGCCGTCCTGACCGCCGGTGCCGCCGTCTTCGGCGTACGCAAGGTCCGCGGCCACGGCTGACCGACGCTCCGCTTGCGGGCGGAGCGCCGCCACGGCCCGAGGGGGCCGCAGGACGGCAACCGGGCGGAATCGCGTGCAGGAAGACACAACCGTCGGCCGCCGGGAGTGGGGGTCAGGAGTTGCGTGGCGTTACCAGGCCGGATTCGTAGGCGAGGACTACGAGCTGAGCGCGGTCACGGGCGCGGAGCTTGGCCATGGCCCGGTTGATGTGGGTTTTCGCGGTCACAGGGCTGATCACCATGCGGTCGGCGATCTGGTCGTTGGACAGGCCCCGCGCAACCATGGCGACGGCCTCGCGTTCGCGGTTGGTCAGCTCTTCCAGCCCCGTGCGGGCGGCCGCGTCGAGCGGCTGGGTGACATACCTGTTGATGAGCTTTCGGGTGATTGACGGTGCGAGCAGGGCGTCGCCGCGCGCGGCGACGCGTACGGCGTGCAGGAAGTCCTCCGGCACGATGTCCTTGACGAGGAATCCGGCAGCGCCGGCCCGCAGCGCGTCGAAGACGTATTCGTCCAAGCCGTAGTTGGTCAGGATGACGACGTGTACCCGGGCCAGGGTCGGCTCCGCGGCGATGAGCCGGGTCGCCTCGATGCCGTCCATGACCGGCATCTGGATGTCGATGAGCGCGACGTCGGGCAGGTGCTCCTTCGCCAGAGCCAGGCCCTCCTTCCCTTCGCCGGCCTCGGCCACCACCTCGATATCGTCCTCGACTTCGAGGAGCGCGCGGAATCCGCTGCGAATGAGCGGCTGGTCGTCGACCAGCAGGACACGAATCATGACGTCCGGTCCACGGGGAGTTCGGCCCGGACGGTGAAGCCGCCCCCACTGCGGGGTTCGGCGCGCAGCCGACCGCCGAGGGCGGTCACGCGTTCGCGCATCCCGAGCAGCCCGACGCCGGGCGTCGGAGCGGCGTACGGGGTGGCCTTGCCATCGTCATCGATGTGAATGGTCAGGGCGTCCGGGCGGTAGTCGATGTGGACCGATGCGGTGGTGGCGGTGGCGTGTCGGGTGATGTTTGTGAGCGACTCCTGAACGATCCGGTAGACGGTCCGTTCCACCGCGGCCGGCACGTGGTGCCGTTGTCCGTCGGTCGTGAGCCTCGCGTCCAAGCCGCCCATCCGGGCACCTTCCACCAAGCCCGGGACGTCGTCGAGCCCACGGGGCGGGGGCGTGTCGACGTCGCGCAGCGCTTCCAGGGTCGCACGCAGCTCCCGGGTCGCCTCACGACCGGCCTGCTGGATTGCCAGCAAGGCCTCCGGCACCTCCTCGCCACGCTTACGTGCCAGGTGAACGGCGACCTCGGCCTGCACCTTGATGATCGAGATCTGGTGGACGAGGGAATCGTGCAACTCTCGCGCGATGTGCAGCCGCTCCTCGTCGGCGCGACGCCGCGCGGTCTCCTCCCGGGTGCGCTCGGCTTCGTCAGCCCGCCGCTCGGCCTGCCGCAGCGCCTCGCCCGCGGCCCCGGCGGCGATCAGCCAGGCAATCTCAAGGGCGCCCCGGGCCTGCGCGAACGCCTCGCCCATGTCGTGCAGGGAGACCAGGGCCGCGAGCGGAAGAGCGGCCAGCAGGGTCACGGACGCCGCCACCGTGATGACGCGGTGTCCCGCCCGCACCGCGGCGTACACCGCGAACAGATACGCCACGGCCGCCACGTCGAAACCGGCCGCCTGGTAACCCACCGCGCACATCCCGGTGACGGCCAGGACAGTGACCGGAGCACGGCGTCCGGCAGCCAGCGCCAGGCCACCGGCCACCAACAGCACGTAGCCGAGCAGGTCGAGGCTTGTGGCGGGGTGCTGTCCGGACAGCCCGGTGACCAGCAGGACAGCCGCCACACAGACGGCGATCGCCCAGTCTCTTGCGGCGGCCCGAACACGGAACCGTCCTGTAGTCATGCGCGCACCGTAGCCGGATCTCGCGGCGGGCGAGTCCTGCTCCCGGACGAGCGGACGGCTACCGCGCACGCAGTACCTTCGCGGCGCCTGCAGCGTCCACGGCAGGCGGATGCGGCATCGGCCGCAGCGCGAATTGCCTGCGCCTGCCGGACGACCGGCGGTGGGTCCGGCGGACATGCTCGGGCCACGTACCCCCGTAGTGAAGGAGCACCTCATGTCAGTCCGATTCGTGCTTGCCGTACCCGCGGCCGCGCACGCCGCGTTCCAGCCGGTCGCCGCCAGTGCTCTCACCATGAGCGCCGGGCGACTCGGTGCCATCGCGGCCGGGCTGGTGGGGCTGACCGGCGTGGCCGTCGGTGGGCTGGCTCTGCGCTCCGCCGGTCGTATCGGCACCGGCTACAGGCGCGGCGGGCCCATCGCCGCCCTGGTGGCGGGAGTGATCGCCATGGCCCTCGGTGGGCTGGTGGTGGCCACCTCCGACAGTGGTATCGGCACCGGCAACGGGCGCGGCGGGGCCTTTGTGGCCCTGGTGGTCGGGCTGATCAGCCTGGCTCTCGGCGGGATCGCTCTGGCCCGCTCCCGCCGCGCCGGCTGACCGGCGGACCGGCGGACCGCGACGAGGCCAGGGCGCTCTGTTCGGCGGGAGCGGGAGCCGGGGCCGGGGCAGTCGGCCGAACGTCTGGTCCTCCGCCGAACGCCTGGGCGCGCACTGGGGCGTTCTGTGCGCGCCGGGGTGTTCCGCGGGGCCGGAGTCGGGTCCTCGTCGGGTCGTCAGGGGGCCGGGCGGCTGGTCACCAGGGCAGCGGGTGGTGGCTCAGGTCTTCGTCGGCGGTGACGGCTGTGCCTGACGGGCCGCCGGGGGGCAGGGTGGCCATGCGGATGGGGAGCAGGGCTCCTTGCGCGGCGGTCAGGGCGCCCACGTGTCCGTTCTGGTCGGTCGCCACGGATCCGGGGGAGACCGCGTTGACCAGGATCGGCTCCGCGCGCAGTTCGTTCGCGTACGTCACGGTGACGGCGTTCAGCGCGGCCTTCGAGGAGTTGTAGGCCAGCAACTGCGGAAACGCCTTGTTGGACGCGGCGAGGGAGACGGAGCCGAGGTTGCTCGTGAGGTTCACTATGCGCGCGGCCGAGGAGCGGCGGAGCAGCGGCAGCATCGCGTTGGTCACCGCCACGACGCCGAACACGTTGATCTCGTACGTTCCGCGCATCTCCTCGACCGAGGTGCCGCTCGGCCGGTGGATGGGGGTGGCGAGCACACCGGCGTTGTTGACCAGGATGTCGAGTCCGCCGGCCTCGTAGGCGATCGTCTCCGCCGCCGCGTCGACCGACGCCTGGTCGGTGACGTCGAGTTGGACGAATCGCGCGTCGTATCCACGCGCGGCCAGGGCGGACACGGCCGATGTGCCCCGGTAGGTGTCGCGGGCGCCGAGGTAGACCGTCATCCCCAGACCGAGGAGCCCTTCGGCGACCGCGAACCCTATGCCCTTGTTGGCGCCGGTCACCAGGGCCAGCCGCTGAGTGGGATTGATATGAGTATCCATGATCTGCCCATACTGGCCGACCGGCCCTGCTCAGGTGGGCCGGTTGCGCATCCCGGTCCCCGGTAACCGGAGATCACCTCCGTCGCACGGCCGGGCCCGTCCCCCGCCGGGCCGCGGCGGGGCGGGCTCAGCCCTGGCCGGCTTCTCGCGCCACGCGCTCCAGTCCGCTGCGGTACGTCTCCCACCAGGCCTGGTCGCCCGGTGGCATGTTGTCCTTCTGCTTCAGCAGTCCGGCGGTCCCGTCGATGAGTTCGCGCACGATGTCGGCGTGCCCGGCGTGGCGTTGGGCGTCGGAGATGACGTGCACCAGGATGCGGTGCAGGGTCACCTCGCGCCGCTCCTCCGGCCACCACGGCACGTGGCCGATCGCGTCGAGGGGCAGCTCCGCGATCGTCCTGTTCGAGTGCTCCCACGCCCGGTGGTACAGCCCGACGATGTCCTCGCGTGACTCGTCCGCGCTCGCCCACATGTCCGCGTTGGGGTGGGCGTCCTCCGTGTACCACCAGGGCGGAGGCTCCCCTTCGAAGAACGGCCGTCCGAACGTCTCGCCGAAGTACCCCATCTCCACGGAGGCGACGTGCTTGACCAGGCCCAGCAGGTTGGTCCCCGTGGGCGTCATGGGGCGGCGTATGTCGTACTCCGAAAGCCCTTCGAGCTTCCACAGCAGCGCGTCGCGGACTTCTTGCAGATAGCGGAGAAGTTCCGCTTTGGGATCGGGTTCAGTCATGCCGGGAGTCTCGCACGCGGCACTGACAGTCCGGCTCCGCGCCGGAGGAGACCCGTACGGACGGGCCCGTCAGGCCGACGGCGTGATGAGTTCGTCCGTGACCCAGCGGGCGACACCGGCCGGGTAGGGCGTCGGCAGTCCGAGCACGATGTGCCGGAAACCAGCGCCGGTCGCCTCGCCGATCGCGTCCCGGGTGGCGCCGGGCCGGTCGTACGAGACGGGCAGGTGGATGGAGCGGGTGATCGAGGCGGGGTCGCGGCCGATCTCGGCACAGTAGCGGTCCAGCAGCGCACTGCGGCCGATGACGTCCTCGATGTCGCCGCCGGGGATGTTCCACAGGTCGGCGTGGGCGGCGACCACGCGCAGCGTCGAGGACGCGCGTCCGCCGATGAGGAGGGGCGGATGCGGGTTCCGCTGGACCGGCTTGGGGTTGCAGAACGCCCCGGTGAGCCGGACGTAGGTGCCGTCGAAGTCGAACGGCTCGGTCTCGGTCCACAGCCGCCGGATCACCGTGCACGCCTCGTCGAGGCTGGCCACGGCGTGGGCGGCGTCGTGGAAGGGCAGCCCGTGGGCGTCGTACTCGCGCCGGGCCAGCGGGTGACCGGGCCGTGAACCGGCGCCGATCCCGAAGTCGAGCCGGCCGCCGGAGACGATGTCGACGGTCGCGGCGATCTTGGCCAGCATCGCGGGCGGCCGGAAGCGGTTGCTGGTCACGAGCACGCCGAGGCGCAGTCGCCGGGTCTGCGCGGCGAGGGCGGAGAGCAGTGTCCAGCCTTCGTGGGCCGTTCCGCCCGGGGCGCCGGCGATCGGCATGAGGTGATCGAACAGCCACGCGTGCTCGATCTCCGGGATGGCGTCCGCCTCGCGCCAGACCCGCAGGATGTCGTCGTAATCGACCTGTTGGGGCGCGGTCATGATCCCGAATCGGGGCCGGGTCGGTTGTGGCATGGAGCTTGTTGGTCCTTTCAGCACCGGGCGCGCCGGGTACGGGCGCGCCGCTTCCGGAAGAGTGCGGGGCCCGGCCGGTCAGCGGCGCCGCAGGGAGGCGTCGAGCAGCGCGGGAGGGGTGTCGAACTTCTCGTGTGCGGCGAGGTCGACACCGGGGGCGACGATCGCGTCGATCGCGTCCAGTACGTCGGCGGGGAGCACGGTGTCGGCGGCGGCGAGCTGCGAGCGCAGGTGGTCCGGGGTGCGGGGGCCGATGATCGCGGCGGTCACGGCGGGGTGCGCGGTCACGAAGCCGAGCGCGAGCTGGATCAGCGTGAGCCCGGCACCTTCGGCGACTCCGGCCAGTTTCTCGACCGCGTCGAGCCTGGCCCGGTTGGCGGGGAGCGTGGTGTCGAAACGTTCCGGCATGAGCGTCGAGCGGTGGGTGGTGAGGGACCGTCCTGACCGGATCGCGCCCGACAGCCAGCCCGAGGCGAGCGGGCTCCACGCCAGCACACCGAGTCCGTACTCCTCGGTCACGGGCAGGACATGGGCCTCGATCCCGCGCTGGAGGATCGAGTAGCTGGGCTGTTCGGTGACGTAACGGCTCAGATGGCCGTCCCGGGCGGCCCACTGTGCCTGCACGATGCGGTACGCGGGGAAGGTCGAGGAGCCGAAGTACCGGATCTTTCCGGCGCGTTGCAGGTCGGTCAGGGCCGACAGGGTCTCCTCGTCACCGGTGCTCGGGTCCCACCGGTGGATCTGGTAGAGGTCGACGTGGTCGACACCGAGGCGGCGCAGGCTGTTGTCCAGCTCGGTGACGAGCCAGCGGCGCGAGCTGCCCCGGTGGTTGCGCTCCTCGCCCATGGGCATGGTCGCCTTGGTGGCCAGCACGATGTCGTCGCGCCGGCCGGCGATGGCCTTGCCGACCATCTCCTCCGACTCCCCCGCGCCGTACATGTCGGCGGTGTCGATGAGGTTGATCCCGCCGTCGAGGGCGGCGTCGACGATGGCCGTGGCCTCGTCCTGGGTGGTGCGTCCGATCGCGCCGAAGTTCATCGCGCCGAGCGCGAGCGAGCTGACCTGCACGCCGGTGCGGCCCAAGGTGCGGTACTGCATGGCTGTGTTCCTCCATTGCGGGTGAAGCATGGCGATAAGCGTGGTGGCGACAGGTGGTGCGACACGGGTGGCGACGAGCCGTCGCACGGCGCGGTTGAGCCGCCGGCCCCCGCTCTGACACCATAAGTAAACGGAACCCTGTTCCAGAAAACATACGGAACACCGTTCCGCTTGGCAAGCCGGAAGACCGGAAGACGTGAGCACGCCGGGCACGAGCCCGACAGCGGAAGGAATGGCGCGATGAACGACGACAACGGGAGTACGGAACCCACGGGCACGGAACCCACGGGCACACAGCCCGCGGCCCGCCCCAAGCGCACGGACGCCCGGCGCAACAAGGAGACACTGCTCGACGCGGCGGCCGCGGTTTTCGTCACGTCGGGCGTGGAGGCGCCCGTACGCGACATCGCGGCCAAGGCCGGTGTCGGGCTGGGCACGATCTACCGCCACTTCCCGACGCGGGCGGATCTCGTCATCGCCGTCTACCGGCACCAGATCGAGGCCTGCGCCGAGGCCGGTCCCGCCCTGCTGGCGAGCAGCGCGACCCCGCACGCCGCGCTGGCGCAGTGGATCGATCTCTTCGTCGACTTCCTGGTCACCAAGCACGGCCTCGCCTCCGCGATGCGCTCCGACGACACCGGCTTCGAGGCGCTGCACGCCTACTTCCTCGACCGCCTGCTGCCCGTGTGCAGCCAACTGGTCGAGGCCGCGGCCGCCGCCGGGGAGATCCCGCCGGACCTGGAGGCGTACGAACTCATGCGCGGCGTCGGGAACCTCTGCATCGGCGCGGAGAGCGATACCCGCTACGACGCGCGCCGGCTGGTCGGGCTCCTCGTCGCCGGACTGCGCCGGCCGAACTGACCACCGGCGACCGGCAGAAGGCCGTCCCTCTACACTCACCCTCACGTACCTCACAAGCCAATACAGTGAAACGTCGCGGGAATTCCAGTAGTTGCCGCCGGGCTAAAACTTCACCAGTGGGTCGTGGCGCGGCCGGGAGGGTTGGAGAGACGCATGCAGGCACCTCACGAGAGACCGCAGCAGTCGAAAACGCCGGCGAAGAACACGGCGGCAGCGAACACGCCGGCGCCCGGTGCCGACTCCACGGCGTACGCGGCGTACACGGCGTTGCAGAGCAGTGCGGGAAATGCCGCGGTGGCCAGAATGATCGAGCAGCGCGGGCCTGCTCACGGACCTGCTCACGGGCCTGCTCACGGCCCCGGCCACGCGGCCGGCCCCGGTGCCACGGCGCACGCGTCCTCGGGCCGGGCCGGCCTGACCGTGCAGCGTGCTGTCGACTACGCACAAGCCCCGTGGTCCAAGCAGCATCTCGCGCCTGACGCGTTCACCGCTCTGCTGAGCCAGGCATCGGGTGGGGAGCAGCCGGGGAAGGACTTCTCCGTCCCGTACCGCGATCTGTTCGAGACCCTGAACGCCTCGCCCCAAACGATCGCGATCAACGAGCAGGCAGGGCCGTCGGCCGGTTCGCGCGCGTTGTTCGCCCTGGCCCCGGAGGCGGTCGGCGGCACGTTGCAGATCGCACCGCCAGGGGCCAATGCCTCCGCGGAGGAGCTGCGGAAGTTCGCCGCGACCATCACGCACGAGATGCAGCACGCCCTGGACTCGGTCGAGGAGCGTTACAGCTCCAAGGAGAAGCCGCAGAACGTGAGACAGCGCAAGATCTCGACCGAGTTGCGGGCGTTCGGCCGGGAGGCGGCCGCGGCGCTGAAGCTCGCCATGGGGGACACGTACGACCGGGGCAAGGGGACGCTGACCCAGATCCTGTCGAGCACGCCCGAGGGGCGACTGACCCCCGAACGCAATCAGCTCGCCCGCGAGTTCCACATCCTGGACAGCTATCACCGGGGGAAGAAACCGATCCGCGCGGCCTTCGCCGAGCAGCCGCAGGGTTTGCAGATCGGGATCAAGTCAAGTCTGCTCCTCGAACGCCTGGCGGGATATCTCGCCCAGTACAAGCTCGTCACGCCCACCCCGAACAGCCATGAGGCGCTGGAGTGGCTCATGAAGGAGGAGAACGCGGAGGTGCTGCAGAAGGGGCTCGTGGAGGGCGTCGATCTGTTCCATCAGCACCGCCCTGAAAAGGGTGAGTGACCAACCCGTCGGTCGCTACCCGAAGTGCCCGTAACTCAGGCGCTCTTCGGCCCACGCCACGCGGGAGTCGATCAGCCGCCTGAGCTTGAACCGTGCCGGGACCATGCCCCGGCCGCGCCAGAACGCGTCGCTGACCTGGTTGGCCGACGACCACTCGGCGCCGTACGCGTCGAAGCCGCGGCCCGCCGCCCACTCCCCCACGGCGGTGACCAGCGCCGTGCCCACACCGGTGGACCGGGACGGCGCGGCCACCACCGCGAGGCCGATCGTCGCCGCGCCGGTCCGGCGGGCGTCCGCGGCGGCCTGGACCAGGCCGGTCAGGCGGCCGTCCTCCTCGGCGACGAGGAGGAGCTGGGCGTCGTCCGTCAACGCCGCCGACATCGCCTCCCGGATCGGCCGCAGGTCGGAGAGGGCGGGGCGCAGGACCGGCGCCGCGGTGTGGAAGCGCTGCAACTCCACGGCCAGCTCGAACATCCGGGCGAGATCGCCGGCCCGGGCCGCGCGCAGCCGGGTCCCCCGCGGGGGCTCCGCCGGCGTTTCCGGGCCGGTGACCGGGCGGAAGCCCCTGACCTGGTCGATCCCGAAGCCCAGCTCGAAGAAGCAGGAGACCGTTTCCCGGTCGTACGCCGGGACCTCCACGGCGTGGTCGTACGCGCCGATACCGGCCAGCCGGCCCGAGAGCGCCGCGTACAGGCTCCGCCAGGTCGCGCGCCGCTCGTGCCGCTCATGCCGCTCGCACGCGTACTGGGGGAGACGGATCCGCGCCCACTGCTCTCCGGGCAGGCGGGACACGGTCGCCGCCATGAACCCGGTCAGCCTGCCGTCCCGTACGGCGGCCACTCCCGGCCCCGATCCCTGCCACTCGCCCACCAGGCGGCGGGCGACGCCCGGGTCCGCGAGATCCAGCACCCCGGCCGGGCGGCCGGCCCCGCCGTCGGCATGGGCCTCGGCCAGCAGGAGCGCGGCCCGCTCCGCGAAACCGCTCTCGAACGGAACGATCTCCAGGCTCCTCATCGGGGCAGGCCCGCCCTCCGCCACGACGCCCGCACCCGGTCGAGCGTCGCCCGGCCCGCCGGGCCCCAGGTCACCTTGCCGCCGGGCAGGCCCCGGTCACCGGCCCGGCCGATGGCGAGGAGGTTCATGCCGCGCAGCACCGCCCAGCCCCGCGCGCGCCGGATCATCGCCTCGTCGGCGTGCGCGTACCCGTGCAGGAGGCGGAGGTCCGCGCCGGCGGGCAGCAGCAGCCACGCGGCGGCCAGGTCCGTCGCCGGATCACCGGCGCAGAGGTCGCCGAAGTCGACCACACCCGCGAGGGTGCCGTCCGCGACGACGACGTTCGCCGGGTGCAGATCGCTGTGGAGCCACACCGGGGGTCCCTGCCACTCCGGGGCCGCGACCGCCTCGTCCCAGACGGCCCTCAGCTCACCGTCCAGGCCGCCGACGGCATCGGCGGAACTCTCGAAGTGCGACGTCAACGCGGCGAGGGGCACCCCACGGTGCGGCTTGACCGGTGCCTCGGCGGGCGCCTCCCGGTGGAGCAGCCGGAGGAACTCCGCCAGGGAGTCGGCCGCGGGCCCGCCCCGGGTGACCGGGGTCCGGTCGGCCGGCTCGCCGGGCACCCAGGTCGTGATGGTCCAGGGGCGCGGGAAGCGCGCGGACGGTTCGCCGACGCGCACCGGGAGGGGGACCGGAAGCGGCAGGCGAGGACCGAGTTCGGGCATCCAGCGGTGCTCGTTGCGCAACAGCGCGGGGGCCTGCTCCGTGCGCGGCATCCGTACGGCCAACTCCTCGCCGAGGCGCCACATCTGGTTGTCCCAGCCGCCGTCGACCGGTCGCAGATCCAGCCCGGCGAGGTCCGCGTGCTGCTCACGCACCAGGGTGCGCACCAGATCGTCGTCGATGTCGAAACGGTTCATGGGGTCAGAGTGTGGCAGGGGGACCGTCCGGGCGGTGCCGGCGTCCGGCGATCATCGCGCGGCTCAGAGCGGCCGTCTCGGGCTCGGGCAGCCGCTCGAAGCCGTCCTCCGTGATCACCGAGACGATGGGGTAGATCGCGCGGCCGATGTCGGGCCCGCCGGTGGCCGAGTCGTCGTCCGCCGCGTCGTACAGCGCCTGGAGCGCGGTCAGGGCGGCGTCGCGGCGGTCCATCCCCGCGCGGTACAGCTTCTTCAACGCGCCCCGGGCGAACGGGGATCCGGACCCTTCCACGTGGAAGTCCCGCTTCTCCCACGGGCCGCCGGCGACGTCGAAGCTGAAGATGCGTCCCCGCGCGCCTTCCGGGGCCGTCTCGTCGTACCCGGCGAGCAGCGGCACCACGACGAGGCCCTGCATCGCCTGGTCGAGGTTCTCCCGGACCATCCCGGCCAGCCGGTTCGCCTTCGCGTTGAGGGTCATGGGGATGCCCTCCATCTTCTCGAAGTGCGTCAGTTCGACCTGGTAGAGCCTGACCATGTCCACCGCGAGCCCGACCGTGCCCGCGAAGGCCACGGCGGTGAAGTCGTCGGTGGCATGCACCTTCTCCAGATCGCGCTGCGCGATGAGATTCCCCATCGTGGCCCTCCGGTCACCGGCGATCAGTACGCCGTCCCGGTAGGTGAGCGCCAACACCGTCGTACCGTGCGGGAATTGGTCCGCGGCGGGCCGGGCGCCCGGGGGCAGGAAGCGGCGCGTGGCCAGCAGCTCCGGGCGGTGGGCCGTCAGGAAATCGGTGAAGGAGGAGTTCCCCGGAAGAAAGAACTCGTCCCCCGGCATGGAGCCGGTCCCCGTGCTCGCCATGCGTCTCCCCCTTCGACCCCTACGACCCCTACGGCCGTGGTCCCCCGCCTCACTTCCTACCATGGGCGCGGAACGGGGAAACGCCCGTACGAACGACGGGCGCCATGGAACCGGCGGCGACACCAACTCCCGCCGTCCTCAACGGACTCGCCGTCAATCCGGCCCTCCCCGCTGCCCGTGGCCCCTGGCGCCGCTCGTGCTCCGAGCGCTGCTCCGTCGGGTGCTCCGTCGGGTGCTCCGCGCGGTGCAGCTGGCGGTCGACGGCCAGGTCCTTGAGGTGCCAGTACAGCGGCGGTGCGAGCACCAGAGCGAAGAGGGCGATAAGGGCGATAACCGTCACGAAAATGTCCATGCCCCTACTGTCGCCGCCCCGCACCCCCGGCGGCAGTGGCAGGACTGTCATCGACCATCGAATTACTGCCAACGCCCTGGCACACTGGAATCATGCTGACCAATGTGGCCGCCGTCCTCCTCGACGGCGTGCACCCCTTCGAACTCGGGGTCCTCTGCGAGGTCTTCGGCCTCGACCGCAGCGACCAGGGCCTGCCCGTCCATGAGTTCGCCGTCGTGTCGGCGGAGGGGCCCGTCCTGCGGACCCACGCCGGGTTCACCATCGGCGACCTGCACGGCATCGACCGGCTGGAGGAGGCCGATCTGATCGCGGTGCCCGCCGGACAGGAGTACGTCAACCGCGCCTACCCGCCCGAGCTGCTGGACGCCCTGCGCCGCGCCGTCGGGCGCGGGGCGCGGGTGCTCAGCGTCTGCTCCGGGGTCTTCGTGCTCGGCGCCGCCGGGCTGCTGGACGGGCGGCGCTGCGCCGGGCACTGGCGGCACGCGGAGGAGCTGGCCCGCGCCTTCCCCCGGGCGGTCGTCGAACCGGATGTGCTGTACGTGGACGAGGACCCGGTCATCACCTCGGCGGGCACCGCGGCCGGCATCGACGCCTGCCTCCATCTCGTACGGAAGGAGTACGGGCCGGAGGTCGCCAACGCGATCGCCCGCCGCATGGTCGTACCGCCGCATCGGGACGGCGGGCAGGCGCAGTTCATCGAGCGCCCGCTGCCCGCCTCACCCTGCGACACGGTGGGCGAGGTCCTCGGCTGGATGGAGCGCCACCTCGACCGGGAGATGACGGTCGAACAGCTCGCCACCCGGGCACACATGTCGCCGCGTACGTTCGCCCGCCGCTTCCAGCAGGAGACGGGGACGACTCCGTACCGCTGGCTGCTGCGCCAGCGCGTACTGCTGGCACAGGAGTTGCTGGAGGGGACGGACGAGACGGTGGACAGCGTCGCCGGGCGCTCCGGGTTCGGGAACGCGGCCGGGCTGCGCCACCACTTCCTCCGCACGCTCGGGACGACGCCGCACGCGTACCGCCGCACCTTCCGGGGCCCCTCCCACGTGGCGTGAACGTCACGCATGGCCTGAACACCCTGGGTGACAGGATCCTTAGGTCCGACCTTCCGGATATTCAAACCTGCCAGTTGTGAAGATTCCATGGAGAGCAACAACCTCCACCACCCGCCGGAACTCTCCATTCCAGAGTCCGAGCCACCACCTCCCCACGGTGGGGCTCTTGACCGAGGAGGAGGTCCGCACCGATGAGACTGCCCCACGCGCCCCGGTCGCGCCGCACCACACAGTCCCCAACGCGCACAAAACGTTCACATAAGCGTTCCCGTACGGGAGAAGTCGGCGAGCCCCCCGCTCCCGCCCGCAGACGGCTCATCGACTACCCCCGCCACGGACGGCGCGGCCTGCGGCGCTGGACACCGTCCTGGAAGCTCGTCTCCGGCGTCGCCCTGCTCTCGGCCGTGTCCCTGGGCGGCCTGCTCGCCGTCGTCTACGCCCAGGTAGAGATACCCGGCGCACACGACTCCGCCCGCCGCCAGGCCAGCGTCTACTACTGGGCCGACGGCAGCCGCATGGTGAGCGTCGGCGACGTCAACCGGCAGGACGTCACGCTCGCCCAGGTCCCCGCCTCCGTGCAGCGCGCCGTCATCGCCGCGGAGAACGCCGACTTCTACTCCGACTCGGGCGTCTCCTTCACCGGCATCGGCCGCGCCGCCCTCAGCATCATCGAGGGCGAGGAGACCCAGGGCGGCTCGACCATCACCCAGCAGTACGTGAAGAACACGTACCTCACCCAGGACCAGACGGTCAGCCGCAAGGTCAAGGAACTCGTCCTCGCGCTGAAGATCAGCAACCGGAAGACCAAGGCGGAGATCCTGGAGGGCTACCTCAACACCTCCTGGTTCGGCCGCGACTCGTACGGCGTCCAGGCCGCCGCGTACGCCTACTACGGCGTCCCCGCCAAGGATCTGGACGCCGGCCAGGCCGCGCTGCTCGCCACCCTCCTCAAGGGCGCGGACAGCTACGACCCCTCCCTCAGCCCCGCCAACCACCGCCGGGCCGTGGACCGTTGGAGCTGGGTGCTGGACCGTCAGGTCGAGACGGGCGTGCTGAGCGCCGCCGAACGCGCCACGTACAAGGATTTCCCCGAGCCGAGGAAGCCGGTCAAGCCGACCAGCCAGGCCGGGCAGACCGGCTATCTGGTCGACATCGCCAACAAGTACCTCAAGAGCCGCGGCGGCATCACCGACAAGGATCTCGCGGGCGGCGGCTACCGCGTCCACACCACCTTCGAGAAGGACACGGTGGACGCGCTGGCCAAGGCGGTCGAGAAGGTACGGAAGGACGGCCTCGACCCGGAGAAGCGCCCGGCCGACCGCCATGTGGAGGTCGGCGCCGCGTCCGTACGGCCCGAGGACGGCGCGGTCGTCGCGGTGTACGGCGGCGCCGACGCGATCACCCACTTCAGCAACAACGCGGACACCTCGGGCGTGCCCGCCGGGTCCGCGTTCAAGCCGTTCGTGTACGCCGCCGCACTGGAGTACGGCTCCGGCCCGGAGCCGAGCGGTAAGGACACCGCCCCACCGGGCCCGCTCGCGCCGGACACCCCGGTGGCCGTCCCCGCGTTCATGGGGTCGCCGCTGGCCAGGGCGATGCTGGGCACGGGGCACGCCCCGTTCGTGAACGCGGGCAAGAAGGTCGGGCTGCGGAACGTCCGGCGGATGGCCGTCTCGGCCGGGCTGCGCGAGGAGTCCATGGCGAAGCTGGAGCCGACATTCTCCATCGGCACCTCGACCCCCAGCGCCGTCCGGCTGGCCGGCGCCTACACGACCTTCGTCAACCACGGCAGCAGGACCGAGCCGTACTCGGTGGCCTCGGTCGAGCGCGACGGCGTCCCCGTCGACGGATTCACCAGGCCGGAGCCGCTCCGTGCGATGAGGACCGAGGTGGCCGCGGAGGTCTCCGCCTCACTGCTGAACACAGGGCAGAACGCCCTCGCCGCACTGGCGAAGGAGGAACTGGTGGAGCGGGAGGACCGGGGGGACCCAGGTGACCCGGCGGCCGGCGAGGACCAGGGTGTACGGGCGCCCCGGCCGGCCGGCGCGCCCGTCTGGGCGGGCGGCACCAACGCGGGCGACTACATGCGCTCGGCGTGGTTCATCGGCTCCACGGAGAAGCTGTCGACGGCGATCACGATGTTCCGTACGAAGCCGGACACCCCGCAACTCCTGGGCATGCAGGGCGTCGGCGGCCCGGACACCGAGCGCGGCAACGTCTTCCCCGTACGGATCTGGGGCACGTACCTGCGGACGGTGGACCCGGGGTCGCTGGAGCCCTCCGCCGGCCTCCTCCCGCCACGGGACGGGGCGACGTCCGGCGGCGCGCGGAACACCCCGGACGACCCGGACGCCCCGGATACCTCTGACGCCCCGGACGACCCGGACGACCCGCAGCAGGCCCAGGGACCGGGCACGGACCAGGAAGCGGACACCGCCCAGGAGCCCGGCACCGCTCAGGAGTTGGGGACGACCTCGTAGCGCGGCGTGTTCTCCGCCATCTGTCGCAGCGCGTCCTTGCGGTCGCGCTTCGACAGCCGGTCGATGTAGAGGTAGCCGTACAGATGGTCCGTCTCGTGCTGGAGGCAGCGCGCGAAGTAGCCGGTGCCCGCGACCCTGATCGGCCTGCCCTGCGCGTCCTGACCGCGGACCACCGCGTAGTCGGGGCGCGCCAGCGCGGCGTACGCGGTCGGCACGGAGAGGCAGCCCTCGTTGGAGTCGTCGAGATGGCGCTCCGACGGGGGTAGTTCCTCCAGCACCGGGTTGCAGACGGCGCCGACGTGCCGTACGCCGTCGTCGTCCGGGCAGTCGTAGACGAAGACCTTCAGGTCCACGCCGATCTGGTTGGCCGCCAGGCCCACGCCCTCGGCCGTGTGCTGGCTGGCGAACATGTCGTCGATCAGCCGGGCCAGCTCGTCGTCGAACTCCGTGACGTCCCGGCACTCCTTGTGGAGCACCGGGTTCCCGACGACGGTGATCGGGCGGGACGTGCCGCGCTCGCGGTGCGCCAGCTCACGCGCCGCCGCGTCCTCCGTGTCCACGACGAACCCGTCCCCCGGTTCCGCCACCGAGGTGCCGCTCTCGTATCCCTGGTCCGTCTCCTGCTGCGCCATGTCCGCAGTACGCCTTCCTCGGTACCGATGCTGCTTGCACGATCCCGGGCGGTGTGCCGGTGTGCCCGTACAGCCTAAGGGCAGCCCACGCAAGGCTCACCAGGTTCCCGGACCCTGCGGGTGACCGGGAGGGCAGCGGACCTGGCCCTCCGGCGCTCCCCCGGGGGCCGTCCCCGCCCTGCGGTCAGCACACCTCTTCGAGGTCGCGCCACTCCCGGCTGTCCGGGCTGTCGGCCACCCATCCGTCGAGCAGGCCGCGCACCAGCCCGGGCGGCGCCGCGATCCCGCACTCGCGCTCCGGTGCCCACAGCTCGCCGGCCGTACGGTGCCCCAGCGGCCCCGGGTGGCCCGGCTCGCTGTGGTCGTGCGGATCGAGGTGCTCGCCGTCACCCTCGGCGCTCGGCATCGTCGACTCCGAGCAGGAGCGGCAGAGCAGCCGTACGGAGGAGGACCAGTCCTCGGCGGCGAAACCGGCGTCCGCGGCCAGCCGTTCCAGGGCGTCCCGGTCCCCTTCCGTGGCCGCTTCGAGCAGCACCACCCAGGTGGGTACGGGCGAGGGGGCCCACAGCTCGATCTCGTCGAAGACCGGGTAGGCGCGGACGGCTCCGTCCGGGCTCGCGGAGGTCGTGCGCTCCCCGTTCGGCACGCCGTCGTGGAGGACGACCTCGCCCCAGCGGCGCCCCGACGAGGGCAGCGGGATCGACAGCACCTCGATCCGCGCCGGGTCGATCCGGCGGCCCCAGACCACCTCGGCCTCGCCCTCCGGGGAGAGCCGGACGGCCGCGCTGCCCAGCGCCATGCCCTCGGGCTCGCCGTTCGCCTGGACGCTGTGCGGATCGCCCGGCACGCGCAGCCCGTACGCCTGCCAGGCGCGGCGGGCCAGCGGCCAGTCCTGGAGCGCCGTCGCGGCGATCCCGACGTTCCACCAGTCCGGGGCGCCGGTCTCCTTGTCGAGCAGGGCCACGGCGCGCAGCCCGGCGGCACGCGCCTGCTCCCAGTCGTGCCGGAACTTGTGCAGCAGCGCCAGATTGAACCAGGACTCGGAGAGCCACGGTTCCAGATCGGCGGCGCGCGTCAGCAGCGCGCCCGCGTCCTCGTACCGGCCGTCACCGATCAGCGTGAACGCGCGGTCGGTGGCCTGCCGCCACGAGGCGGAGGGCCGATGCCGTACCTTCCCGAAGATCTTCACGATTCCCGCCTGCCGGTCGTCGGGCAGTGCCCCCTGACACCCTCTTCTTCCACCCTCTTCTTCGCATCCAACCATGCCCGGTCGGACGCCCGCTCATTACCCATGGGTTACCCCGCCCCACCAGCGGCCGGGCCGCCCCGGGAGAGCACGCGCGCCAGGGATTCGACCACCTCGGGCTGGTAGTCGTGCCCCGTGCCGAGCCGCAGCCGCTCCAGCGCTCCGAGCGGCCCACCCGCACTGGCACTTTCCCCGGCGAGGTCGTCGTACGCATTCACGGCGCGGATGATCCGGGCGGGGAGGGGCTGTTCGCGGTACGGATCCGCCTGGCGCTCCACCACCATCGCGACGGCGGCGGGCACTCCGGTCTGCCGGACCACGGCGCCGCCGAGCAGGGCGATACGGCGCTGTTCGGCGACCGGGAGCGGCGCGGTGGCGCCCTCGGGCACCGGGTCGACGAGGGAGAGCTGGCCGATGTCGTGCATGAGGGCGGCGTACTCCAGGACGGTCAGCTCGGGCCCGGAGAGCCCCAGCTCGCGGCCGACGGCCCGGCTGAGGTCGGCGACCCTGCGGGCGTGTCCCTGCCGGGTGTAGCCGGCGATCTCGGTGGCGCGGGCGAGCGAGGCGATGGTCTGGGCGTAGGTGGCGCGTACGGCGGCGTACCGGCGGAAGGAGAGCTGCGTGAGCAGCAGCGGTACGCAGAACACGGGCAGCGCCCAGAGTCCGGCGACGGCGACGCCGAGGGCGATCACGGCGCCGGTGGCACAGACGGCGGAGCCGATGTGCAGCAGGGCCCGCAGCTCGTCGCGGAGCAGCGGGCCGAAGGGGTGGCGGGTACGGGCGCGCACCATCAGGGCGGCCAGTACGGCGTCGCAGAGCGCGGTGAGGACCAGCAGGAGGAGGAGCAGGAGCGCGTGGCCGGGTCCGGCGCCGACGTGTTCGCGCAGTTCGCCGGAGTTGTAGAGCGGCTGGAAGCAGACGGCGGCGAAGCCGACGGTGAGCACCCGCCGGACCAGTTGGTCGGGGGTGGGGCCGTGACCGCGCGCGACATGGGGGGCGGCGCCGGCGAGGGTGGCGGCGAGGACGACGGCGACGGTCTGCAGGACGCCGTGCGTGGTCTCCTGCCCGGCGTTCTCGCCGAGCAGGGCGTAGCCGAGCGCCCCGGCGGCGGCGAGCGGCGCGGGTTCCCGTTCGCCGGGGAGCGCGCCCCAGCGGGCCAGTTCGCCGACGGCGACGAGGACGCCGAAGGCGAGGGCGACCCGGGGTTCCGCGAGGCCGTGCCAGAGGGTCGAGCCGAGGCCGGCGGCGGTGAGCAGCCCGGCCGCGCCGTACAGGGCGACGACGGTGAGGGGGAGGGCGCGGGTGCGGGCGTGGTCCGGCGGCGCCTGGACGGTGGTGGCGGCGGTCATCGTCGACCGCCACGGGGCACGCCACCGGGCGCCCCGGTGTCCGGCGCCCGGGTCCCGGTGGTCGTACAGGTTCCCGTCGTCCGGGTCTCGGTCGTGCGCGGGCCGGCCGTGCGGTACGCCCCGGCCGCCGCGCCCGGTGCGGTGGTGTGCGCCGAAGGGACGTTTCCGCGCGGCCCGGGGGCTGGTGGGGAAGGCGGGGCGGACGGGGTGGACGGGGCGGTCTCCTCGTCCGCCGTGACCGCCGTCCGCCAGCCGTGCCGGTCCAGGGCCCGTACCAGCGCCCGCACCATCGCCGGGTCGAACTGCGTCCCCGCGCACCGCTCCAGCTCCGCCACCGCCGTCGCGACCGGCCGCCCGCGCCGGTAGGAACGGGTCGAGGTCATCGCGTCGAAGGCGTCCGCCACCGCCACCACCCGGGCGAACTCGGGAATCCGGTCCCCGGCGAGCCCGTACGGGTATCCGCTGCCGTCCAGCCGCTCGTGGTGGTGGAGGATCGCGCCGCGCGCCTCGCCGAGGAAGGCGATGCCCCGCACCATCTCGTGCCCGTACTCGGGGTGCAGTTCGATGACGCGGCGCTCCTCGGGGGTCAGGGGGCCGTCCTTGCGGAGCACCCGGGTCGGTACGCCGAGCTTGCCGACGTCGTGCAGGATCCCGGCGAAGCGGAGGACCTCGATCCGCTCCCGCTCCATGCCCATCTCCCGGGCGATCAGCACGGAGGCGTGTCCCACGCGCTCGCTGTGTCCCCGGGTGTACGTGTCCTTGATGTCGACGGCCTGGACGAGCGCCCTGATCGTGGCCTGGTGGGCGGCGCGCTCGCGGTGGTACTGGGCGAAGACCCAGCAGGAGATGTACATCGGCAGCAGGACCAGCAGCGCCGACAGCGGCCCGTACGGGCTGCGCCACAGGACGGCCATCATCAGTCCGGCCAGCCCGTGCGCGGCGTGCGGGGCGAGGGAGCTCGCCAGCAGTCCGCGCCAGGCGGTGCGCGGGTCCATCCGCTCGGCGACGACGAGGATGGAGCCGTCCAGCGCGGTGACCACCAGGCAGAAGGCGAGGGCCGCGGCGCCCGCGGGGAGCAGGACGTACGGGAAGTCGGGCACGGTCAGCCCGTACCCCCCGCCGCCGAGCGCGACGGGGCCGCCGAAGACCGCCTGCGCCCGGGACGCCGCCCAGGTGGCGAGGGCGAGCTGGGCAGCGCGCCAGATCCGCCGCGCGCTCCGCGGCCGCTGCTCGATCCGGCCGAGCAGCGCGCCGGGCACGGCGACCAGCGCCGCGGCGGCGGGCGGCAGCAGCAGGGCGGCGGCGAGCAGCACGGGGAAGAACGACCCGGCCGCGACGGGTACGGAGCCGTTCAGCGAGCGCCCGAGGACGCGGCAGCGGGCGGGCAGCTCGCAGAGGGCGTAGACCACGGCGAGCAGCCCGGCGGCGAGCCAGGGGGTGGAGCCGGGTTCGCGCAGGGCGGGCTGGACACAGGCGGCGGCGCAGAGCGCGGTCACCAGAATGTACGCGCGCGCCGCACCCGGTATGGCCCTCACGCGTCCCAGCCCCCTCCCTCGACGCCGCCCAAACAGAGGGTCAGGCTAGCGAGTTGGGGGGCGATCATCGGGTAATTGGCGCTGATTAGCACCTTCGGGTGAATAAGGTGCTATGGACCATGACGGGGGCGCACCGCGCAGCGCGCGATACGCCCCCGTCATGGTCCACCGGCGTCCCGAGTCCACCCGCGTCCCGAAGGACACGGTCCCGACGAGGGGACGGTCCCGAGGGGGGGACGGTCCCGAGGGGGACGCGTCACTCCTTGGCGACTCCGGGCAGGCCGGTCCCCGGCAGCTCGCCGCCGGCCGCCGTGGTCACGGCCGTCGTCGATGTCACGTCGTGGTCGGGCACCGCCTCGCCCGAGCGGATCAGGTCGATCCGCCCCAGTACCTTGGCGCGCAGGTCGGCCGGTACGTCGTCATGGCCGCAGCACCGTTTCACCAGCTTCTTCACGGCCTGCTCCAGGCCGTACTTCTCCAGGCACGGGGAGCACTCCTCGAAGTGGACCTCGAACTTGGTGCAGTCGCTGTCGGGCATTTCCCGGTCGAGGAACTCGTAGAGGTGGTCGAGAACCTCGGCGCAATCCGTCTCATGCGGCTCTCCGCAGCTCATGAGCCCGAACCTTTCCGATCGTCCGACGACTCCCCGGCACCTGCCGGGACGAGCCCGCGGTCACGGGCGTAATCCTCCAGCATGCCGCGCAACTGGCGGCGGCCACGGTGGAGTCGTGACATCACCGTACCGATGGGTGTCCCCATGATGTCCGCGATCTCCTTGTACGCAAAGCCCTCTACATCGGCGAGATAGACGGCGATCCGGAACTCCTCCGGAATCGCCTGGAGCGCCGACTTCACATCGGAGTCCGGGAGGTGGTCCAGCGCCTGCGACTCGGCGGAGCGCAGCCCGGTCGACATGTGCGACTCGGCGCGCGCGAGCTGCCAGTCCTCGATCTCCTCGGCGGCACTGCGCTGGGGTTCGCGCTGCTTCTTGCGGTACGAGTTGATGAAGGTGTTCGTGAGGATGCGGTACATCCACGCCTTGAGGTTGGTGCCCTCACGGAACTGGTGGAAGGACGCGTACGCCTTGGCATAGGTCTCCTGCACCAGGTCCTCGGCGTCGGCCGGATTGCGCGTCATGCGCAGCGCGGCCGAGTACATCTGATCGAGGTAGCCCAGGGCGTCCCGCTCGAAGCGGGCGTTGCGCTCGGCAGTGGTCTCTTCGATGTGGCCGTCGTCCGTCGCTCCGTCGGTCCCAGTGACCGGACCCACCTCCTCCAATGCCCCGGCGGATCCAAAAGCGGACCCACTCGAATCGGAGAATAGTCGACCTTGCCGGGACGGGGCCTGTCGGTCCGCTCCGGCGCCGGCCCGACCCGGGGCGTTCCGGGCCGCGGAAAGCACCGTCCACTCCAGGTCAGTGGCGTCCTTGCGGCGCGGGCAGATGGTCGAACCCATACGACGGACTCCCTCTCGATGCGCTGTGTACCGACGTTCGTCACAACAGCGACCCCTCGCGCATCATTCCCGCCGGGAACCGCCCAGGGCCGCCAGCCACCGGGCGACGCCCCCGGTGATCACTTCCAGGGTGCCGTCCGGTCCGAGCGGTGCCTTCTTGGGTACGGCGAAGGAGTGATCGCCGTACGGCACCTCAAGGAGCCCGTAACCGCCTCCGGAGGGTTCCGGCGACCGCGTCACCCCCTCCGGCGTCTCCCCTGTCTCCCCGGGCGCCCACTCCACCGCCCCCTCGGGGAACTCCGCCGGCTTTCCGAAGGGATCGTTGCCTCCCTGTACGACCAGGGTGGGCACCCCGGAGCCCAGCAGCTCCGCCGCCCGGGACTTCTCGGGACGGCCGGGCGGGTGCAGCGGGAAGCTCAGCGCCAGTACGGCGCGGGCGCCCAGCTCGCGCGCCGTACGGCAGGCCACGCGCGCCCCGGCGCTGCGCCCGCCCGCGACGAGGCCGAGCCCCGGCCGCTCCAGCGCGGGCCACACCGCCCGCCAGCCGGTGTCGAGGGTCGCGGGCGCGGGCGCCACCTTCTTCCCCGCCACCCGCCAGGGCTGCTCCACCAGAGCGACGGTCACCCCGAGCGGCGGCAGCGCCACGGCGAGGGCCCGCAGGTCCCGCGCCTCGATCCCGCCGCCCGCGCCATGGCCGAGGGCGAGGACGAGGTGCGGGTCGGGGGCGGGGTGCCAGGTGATCCTGGCGTCCCCGGCGGGGGTCTCCACGGTCTCGGCCGTCGGCTCCCGAGGCATGTCACGATTCACACGGGTCACAAGGCGGTCCTGGGCCACACGGTCATCCTGAGTCACAGAGCCATCCTGCCGCCCCCGGGCCCTCCCCACCCCTGGGCCCCTCCCCGGGCCAGAGCACGCTCCTCAGAACAGCGTGCTCTCCTCCGGCGCGGCCAGCTCCTCCAGCAGCTCGGGCCCGTTGTTGCGGACGCTGCTGACCGCCGTCGCGACCGGGTACGCCCGCATCAGCCCGGCCGGCGGCGGCTCCAGCAGCCCCCGCAGGTCGTCCGGGTCCGTACGGGCCGGGTCCAGCCAGGCGTCCCAGCGCTCCGGGGTCAGCATCAGCGGCATCCGGGGGTGGATGTCGGCCAGCGCCCCCGGCCCCTCCGCGGGCGCCACCGCGAGCGGGGTCCGCTCCGCCTCCGTGGTGATCACCGAGCAGGTCGCCCACCAGGCCAGCGGGTGGTCGGGCGGCAGCGTCGGGTCGCGCCAGAACTCGTACACCCCGGCCAGCGCCATCACCGAGCCGTCGGCGGGGGTGACGAAGTACGGCTGCTTCCGCGTCCGCTTCTTCTTGCCCTGCTCCTCCAGCTGCCGCTCGTCGGAGCCGGTGACCCACTCGTAGTAGCCGTCGGCGGGCAGGATGCACCGCCGCGAGGCGAAGGGCCGGCGGAAGGACGGCTTCTCGTGGACGGTCTCGGCCCGCGCGTTGATCATCCGGGCGGCGCCCTCCGGCGTCTTCGACCAGGACGGGACGAGCCCCCACCTGAGCCGTCGCAGCTGGCGTACCGGACGGGGCGTGGGCGCGTCCTTCAGGGGGCGCTCAAGGATCGCGTAGACCTCTTTGGTGGGCGCCACGTTCCAGTCCGGGGCGAGCGTCTCCTCCGGCTCCCACTTCTCGATGCCGAAGATCCCCTGAAGGTCCTCGGGCCGGCGGCTCGCCGCGTACCTGCCGCACATTCCCCATCAACCACCTTACGAACTGCCTGTGCGTTTCCCGTCCGCCGGAACGGTGGGCGGCGGCTGAGCGTCTTTCCCCCGTACCGCGTATGAGTGCCAGACTGCCACGACGTACCCCCAGTTGAGGAGCCGCCCGAGAAATGGCCAGCATCGACCCGACCTCGCTCGGCGATCTCTGGGATCGCGTCTTCGGCACCCAGTCGGCACCGGACGAGTGGCTGGTGATCGCCACGGCGGCCGTCGCGCTCGTCGCCGTGGTCCCGCGCGCGCTGTGGCGGCTCTCCCGTAACGCCATCACCATCGCGCACGAGGGCGGCCACGGGCTGATAGCCCTGTGCACCGGGCGCAGACTCGACGGGATACGGCTGCACTCCGACACCTCGGGCCTCACCGTCAGCCGGGGAAAGCCCACCGGCCTCGGCATGATCCTCACCGCCGCCGCCGGCTACACCGCGCCGCCCCTGCTGGGGCTCGGCGGCGCCTGGCTGCTCGCCGCGGACCACATCACTCTCCTGCTCTGGCTGACGACCGCGCTGCTGCTCGCGATGCTGGTGATGATCCGCAACGCGTACGGGGCACTCACCGTGATCGTCACCGGTGCCGCCTTCCTCCTCATCTCCTGGCTGACCAGCCCCGACGTCCAGGCGGCCTTCGCGTACACCGCCGTCTGGTTCCTGCTGCTCGGCGGCGTGCGCCCGGCGTTCGAGCTCCAGTCGAAGCGACGGTACGACGGCGCCGGGGACTCGGACGCGGACCAGCTCGGCCGGCTCACCCACACGCCGCCGACGCTGTGGCTGCTCTTCTTCCACGCCGTCTCGCTCTGTTCCCTGATCGGCGGCGGACGCTGGCTGCTGGACCTGTGAGCCCGGACCTGTGAGCACTGCGGCGCCGAACCGCCTATCACCTTCACATTACGCCCGGGTTGCTGCGTATTTGATCAGGATCCGGCACCGTCAAGAGCCACTAAAGTGTGGGTCATGACCGAAAGCTCCGTGCAGTCCGCCCTCTGGCCCGCCCCCTACGCGAGCGGGGCCGTCGACGCGACGGTCACCGTGCCCGGATCGAAGTCGGTCACCAACCGCGGCCTCGTCCTCGCCGCGCTGGCCGCCGAGCCCGGCTGGCTGCGCCGTCCGCTGCGCTCCCGCGACACGCTGCTCATGGCCGAGGCGCTGCGCGCGATGGGCGTCGGCATCGAGGAGACCGTCTCGTCCAGCTCCGGCGGCGGCCCCAGCGGCGAGGCGTGGCGCGTGATCCCCGCCGGGCTGAGCGGCCCCGCCGCGGTCGACGTCGGCAACGCCGGTACGGTGATGCGCTTCCTGCCGCCCGTGGCGACCCTCGCCGACGGGCCCGTCCGCTTCGACGGCGACCCCCGTTCGTACGAGCGTCCGCTGCACAGCGTCATCGACGCGCTGCGCGCCCTCGGCGCCCGGATCGACGACGACGACCGCGGCTCGCTCCCGCTGACCGTGCACGGCAGCGGCGCGCTGGACGGCGGCACGGTGGAGATCGACGCCTCCGCCTCCTCCCAGTTCGTCTCGGCGCTGCTGCTCTCGGGGCCGCGCTTCAACCAGGGCGTGGAGGTGCGCCACACGGGCTCCCGGCTGCCGTCCCTGCCGCACATCCGGATGACCGTCGACATGCTGCGCGGGGTCGGCGCGCAGGTGGACGAGCCCGAGACGGGCGGCGAGCCGAACGTCTGGCGGGTCTCCCCCAGCGCGCTCCTCGGCCGCGACCTGACGGTCGAGCCCGATCTGTCCAACGCCCAGCCGTTCCTGGCCGCCGCGCTGGTCACCGGCGGCCGGGTGACCGTTCCCGACTGGCCGGTACGGACCACCCAGCCGGGCGACGCGCTGCGCGAGATCTTCACCGCCATGGGTGGCTCCTGCGAGTTCACCGAGACGGCCGGGGGCACCAGCCTCACCTTCACCGGTACGGGCCGGATCCACGGCGTCGACCTCGACCTGAGCGAGGTCGGGGAGCTGACGCCCGGCATCGCGGCGGTCGCCGCGCTCGCCGACTCGCCGTCCACCCTGCGCGGCGTCGCCCATCTGCGGCTCCACGAGACGGACCGGCTGGCCGCGCTCACCAAGGAGATCAACGAGCTGGGCGGTGACGTCACCGAGACCGCGGACGGTCTGCACATCCGCCCGCGCCCGCTGCACGGCGGCGTGTTCCACACGTACGACGACCACCGCATGGCGACGGCGGGTTCGATCATCGGCCTCGTCGTGGCCGGTGTGGAGATCGAGAACGTCGGCACGACCGCCAAGACCCTGCCCGACTTCCCGCGGATGTGGACAGAGATGCTCGCGGGAGCGGGTGCCTGAGGGCATGCGGCGCTACGGCAAGAACCCCGACGAGGACGACATCCGCTCCCGCCCCAATCCCAAGGGGAACCGGCCGCGTACGAACATCAGGCCCAAGCACGAGGACGCGTCGGAGGGCATGGTCCTGACCGTCGACCGGGGGCGGCTGACCTGTCTCGTCGAGGACCGGGCCGTCGTGGCGATGAAGGCGCGCGAACTGGGCCGCAAGGCCGCCGTGGTGGGGGACCAGGTCTTTCTCGTCGGGGACCTGTCCGGCAAGAAGGACACGCTCGCCCGGATCGTACGGATCGAGAAGCGCCGCTCCGTGCTGCGGCGCACGGCGGACGACGACGACCCGTACGAGCGCGTGGTCGTCGCCAACGCCGACCAGCTCGCCGTGGTCACCGCGCTCGCCGACCCGGAGCCGCGCCCCCGGCTGATCGACCGCTGTCTCGTCGCCGCGTTCGACGGCGGGCTCGAACCGCTGCTGGTCCTGACCAAGTCGGACCTCGCGCCGCCGGACGAACTGCTGGAGACCTACCGGGCGCTGGGCATCCGTCATGTCGTCACGCGCCGGGACGAGCTGATGAGCGGTCACGCGGCCGATCTCGTACGGGAATACCTCGACGGCCGGGTCACAGCCTTCGTCGGCCACTCGGGCGTCGGCAAGACGACCCTGGTCAACGCCCTCGTGCCGGACGACAGGCAGCGGATCACCGGTGACGTCAACGCCGTGACGGGGCGCGGCCGGCACACCACCACCTCGGCGCTGGCGCTGCCGCTGGCCAAGGCGGAGGGCTGGGTGATCGACACCCCCGGCATCCGCTCCTTCGGCCTGCACCATGTCGATCCCTCGCGGGTCATCCTGGCCTTCCCCGACCTGGTGCCGGGTACGGAGGGGTGTCCGCGCGCGTGCAGCCACGACGAGGCGGAGTGCGCGCTCGACGCGTGGGTGGCCAAGGGGCACGCCGATCCGGCCCGGCTGTACTCGCTCCGGCGGCTGCTCGCCACACGCGAGCGGCGCGAGGGCGACTGACGGCGCCGGGCCAGGGCCGTGTTTGCGGGCCGACGCGACTGGTAAGGGCATAATCACCATCAGGAGGGACAGCCCTGTCACAGTTGGTCACAGACGGTCGGCGGCAGACCCGACGCGCCGGGCGGTCACTGACGTGGGGAGACGTTTGACATGGCGTGGCTGCTGGTTGTGGTGGCGGGAATCCTGGAGACGGGCTTCGCCGTCTGTCTCAAGCTCTCCCACGGATTCACCCGCCTCTGGCCGACGATCGCCTTCGCGGCCTTCGCGCTCGGCAGCTTCGGACTGCTGACCCTCGCCCTGAAGAAGCTCGACGTGGGCCCGGCGTACGCGGTGTGGACGGGCATCGGCGCGGCCGGTACGGCGATCTACGGCATGGTCTTCCTGGGCGACCTCGTGTCCGTACTCAAACTGATCTCCATCTCGCTGGTGATCGTGGGCGTCATCGGGCTCCAGCTCTCGGGCTCGGCGCACTGAGCAGCGCGGACGGCGGGGCCGTGACGGCGGTACGGACCAGCGGTCCCACGGGTTCGGCGCCGGGCGCGACGAGATGGGCGAGCGCGAGCCGCATGGCCAGTTCGCATCGGTAGAGCAGTTCCGTACGCCCGTACGCGGTGAACCGGCTGTGGCCGACGGGGCCGGTGTGGCCCGCGTGACCGTGTTCGCCACGGCCGTGCTCCGGACGGCCAGGGTCCGGGCGCCCGTGATCCTTGCGGGTGGGGTCGAGCGCGGCCGCGGATCTGTCCCGTACGAGTGCCACGAGCTCGGTGGTGGCGGGCGGTCCCGCGTCGGCGCGGCGCTGCGCCGGGATGCCGGACGGGATCGCGTCGGGCCGTGCGGGGCGCGGGGCGGGCAGCCACTCGCCCCAGCAGCCGGTGAGCAGCGCCCGCAGCAGCGGCCGGGCGCGCGCCTCCCCCACGGTCCACTCGGCGACCGCCACCAGCCGGTCGGCGGCGTCCGCGCGTTCGCGCAGCAGCCGTTCCACTCCGTGCAGGTAGCGGTCCGCCTCACGCCGTACCAGGGCGCGGGCGAGGCCGTCCTTGCTGCCGAACTCGTTGTACAGGGTCTGCCGGGAGACCCCGCCCGCCGCCGCCACGTCGACCATGCGCACCGCGGACCACGGCTGGTCGGCGAGGGCCGAAAGGGCAGCACTGAGCAGGGCTTCACGCGCGCTGGGCATCATCGCCTCCGGGGCCGTGGCTCTGCGCACAGAGTTGACGGACCGTCGCTCACTGTCAAGACCGTCGTCGGGTTCCGGCCGACCGGGCCGAGGGGCCCGTGGCAGCTCCACCGCCCCGGTGGATACTGTGGCGCCCATGCCCGACTACCACGATGACCTGCGTCTCGCCCATGTACTGGCGGATGCCGCCGACGCCGCGACGATGGACCGGTTCAAGGCTCTGGACCTGAAGGTCGAGACAAAACCGGACATGACCCCGGTGAGCGAGGCCGACAAGGCGGCCGAGGAGCTGATCCGGGGCAACCTCCAGCGGGCGAGGCCGCGCGACGCGATCCTGGGCGAGGAGTACGGCGTCGAGGGCACGGGCCCGCGCCGCTGGGTCGTCGACCCGATCGACGGCACCAAGAACTATGTACGCGGGGTACCGGTCTGGGCGACGCTGATCGCGCTGATGGTGGCCGGTGAGGGCGGTTTCGAACCGGTCGTCGGCGTGGTGTCCGCGCCGGCGCTGGGCCGCCGCTGGTGGGCCGCGAAGGGCGGCGGCGCGTACACGGGGCGCAGTCTGTCGTCCGCGACGCGGCTGCGTGTCTCGGACGTGTCGCGCGTACAGGACGCGTCGTTCGCGTACTCCTCGCTGACCGGCTGGGAGGAGCAGGGCCGGCTGGACGGTTTCCTGGATCTGTCCCGGGCGTGCTGGCGGACGCGCGGTTATGGCGATTTCTGGCCTTACATGATGGTCGCCGAGGGCTCGGTGGACATGTGCGCGGAACCGGAACTGTCGCTGTGGGACATGGCCGCGCCCGCGATCGTCGTCCAGGAGGCGGGCGGCAGCTTCACGGGCCTCGACGGCCGTCCGGGCCCGCACAGCGGCAACGCGGCGGCGTCGAACGGGGTCCTGCACGAGGAACTCCTCGGCTACCTGAACCAGCGCTACTAGCCCGGCGCCACCGGCGAGGGGTTGTTTGTCCGCTTTACGGGCGCCCCCGCCCCCGCGCCGCCCGCCCCCTTGTTGACTCAGGGCAACCGTGTCACTCTGAGAGTCCCCCCACTTGTGAACTTGTGAATCGTTTCTCCAGGTCCCTCCGCTCCCCGCGGGACCCCGGAAGCCGGCTCACCAAGGAGGTGGCTCCACCCCATGCTTGTCCGTGACGCCATGAGTTCGGTGGTTCTGACCATCGGCCCCACGCATACGCTCCGCCAGGCCGCCCGGCTGATGTCGGCCCGGCACGTCGGCGCCGCCGTCGTCCTCGACACCGATCACTGCGGCATCGGCATCCTCACCGAACGTGACATCCTCAACTCGCTCGGCGCGGGCCAGAGCCCGGATGTCGAGACCGCCTGTTCCCACACCACGACCGCCGTCGTCTTCGCCGCACCGGCATGGACGCTGGAGGAGGCCGCGGCGGCCATGTCGACCGGCGGCTTCCGGCATCTGATCGTGCTCGACGAGCGCGAGCCCGTCGGCATCGTCTCCGTACGCGACATCATCCGCTGCTGGGCCCCGTCCCGGCACGAGACCGCCGTCCTGGCCGGCTGAGCCCAGGGAGGGCGCCTCCCCCGTACGCCCCCGAGGGCGGCGGAAGGGGCCGGCCCCCGGAGGAGGGCCGACCCCTTCCGTCTTCAGCCTGCGGCCTACCGCCTACAGCCGCGCGAACTGGACTTCGTCCAATTCAGGTGAGCATCCAAAGTCACACTCATTCGTGACCTGGTGTTCGTCACTGTTAGGCTGGTTTTCATGAGTGACCTGCTGGAACGACTTCGCGACCGCGGCTGGCGCATGACGGCGCAGCGGCGCGTCGTGGCCGAGGTCCTCGACGGGGACCATGTCCACCTGACCGCCGACGAGGTGCACGAACGGGCCGTGGCGAGACTCCCGGAGATCTCCCGCGCGACCGTCTACAACACGCTGGGCGAGATGGTGACGCTGGGCGAGGTCATCGAGGTCTCGACGGACCGCCGCGCCAAGCGGTACGACCCGAACGCGCACCGGCCGCACCACCACCTGGTGTGCGCGCGGTGCGGCGCCATCAGGGACGTGCACCCGTCGGGCGACCCGCTGGCCGACCTGCCGGTGGGCGAGCGCTTCGGCTTCACGGTCTCGGACGTCGAGATGACGTACCGCGGCACGTGCCCCGGCTGCGCCTCCGCGTGACGGGTCCTGCCCGCCGGGGTTCCCGGAACTGAGGGCTGTCCGCGGCTTCGGCTTACACGCCTGAGGCCCGGATCTCGTGATCGAGATCCGGGCCTCAGGACTTTCAGTAGCGGGGACAGGATTTGAACCTGCGACCTCTGGGTTATGAGCCCAGCGAGCTACCGAGCTGCTCCACCCCGCGCCGTTGAATGCAACATTACGTCACGGTGCCGAGCAGCGCAAATTCGTATCCGTCCCCCGCGACGGCCATCCACGCAGGTCACGCGGTCAGTTCCTGGTGCAGTGCCTCGCGCAGCCGGGCCGCGCGCTCCGCGACCTCGGCCGGGCCCAGCTCGACGGCGCGGGCGCACCAGCGCTGCCCCTCGGTCAGCTCGCCCCGGCGGGCGGCCAGCAGCGCGAGCCGCAGCGCGGCCCTGCCGTGTCCGGCCTGGGCTGCCCTGGTCCACCAGAGCGCGGCCTCCCGCTCGCCGCCCTCGCGGGCCAGGAGCAGCCCGAGGTTGAAGGCGCCGTTGCGGCTGCCGGCCTCCGCGGCCTCCCGGTACCAGCGGGCGGCCTCGTTGATGTCGCCGCGGCCGGCCGCGAGCATGCCGACGCGCACCTGGGCGCGGCGGTGGCCCTGCTCGGCGGCGCGCTCGTACCACTGCTCGCACTCGCTCTTCACCCCGTACGGCTCGCCGAGCGCGGGCGGCCCCGGCGGCGGCTCGCGCGAGTCGAGGACGGTGGCCAGCCGGAAGGCGGCCTCCGCGCTGCCGCCGCCGGCGGCGCAGCGCAGGTGGCGCTCCGCGGTGCGGTCGTCGCCGTCGCGCAGGCAGGCGATGCCGACCTGGAGGGCCGCCTCGGTGTGCCCGGCGGCCGCGGCGCGCTCGTACCAGCGCAGGGCCGCGCCGTCGTCGTCACGGCCCGCGTACAGGATGCCGAGGTTGAACGCGGCGTCCACGCTCCCCGCCTCGGCGGCCTTGGAGAACCAGGGCTCGGCGCCCGTCGGGTCGTCGGCCTGGAGGAGCAGGACGGCGAGCGCGTTGGCGGCCTCGCGGTGGCCCGCGTAGGCGGCGCGGCGGTACCACTGCTCGGCCTGGACCGTACGGTCCTGGGAGGCGCAGAGCAGCCCGAGGTTGTACGCGCCGTTGACGTCGCCCGCGTCCATGGCGGCGCGGTACCAGCGCTCGGCGGTCTGCGACTCGCCCCGGGCCGCGTGGAGCGCGCCGAGGGCGTTGGCGGCGTTCCCGTCGCCCTCCTGGGCGGCGCGCAGCCACCAGACGGCGGCGCTCTCCTCGTCCCCGGCGTCGCGCAGCAGGAAGCCGAGGGCGCAGGCGGCCCGCGCCTCGCCGTCCTTGGCGGCGCTCAGGTACCAGCGGCCGGCCTCCTTCAGCTCGCCGCGCCGCTCCAGGATCGCGCCGAGGTGCAGGGCGGCGCGGCGGTGGCCGCGCGCGGCGGCCTGCCGGTACCACTGGGCGGCCTCGCTGATCAGGGAGGCCGCGGGGCCGGAGCTCATGGTCGCGAAGCCGGACGTCCCGGGGCCCGCCGTCCTGGGACCGTGCGGCCCCGGCGTCCCGGGACCCCACGCCCCGGAACCCCAGGCCCCGGAACCCCGCGTCCCGGTGTACGCGGGCAGCCGGGGGTCGGTGCTGGTCACGGGGTCCAGGGAGAGCAGCGGCTCCTGGCCCGTACGGCGGCCTCGCGCGCCGGGGGCCACCGGACCGGTCCGGTAGACCACGTCGGCGCCGGAGCGGGCCGTCTCGCGTGCTCTGCGCTCCAGCGCGCGGGCGAGCCGGTAGGCCGCCTCGCGGTGCCCCTGCTCGGCGGCGGCGCGCAGCCAGCGCTCGGCCCCGACGTCGCTGCGGTGCTCCAGCAGATCGGCGAGGGCGTAGGCGCCCAGCGCGTGGCCCTGCTCGGCGGACTGGCGCAGCCAGTACTCGGCGGCGGGCTCGTCGCCGAGCTCGCGGTAGTGGCGGCCGAGCGCGTGGGCCGCCGGGGCGGAGCCGGCGACGGCGGCGATCCGCCACCAGCCGGCGGCCTCGTCGACGTAGCCGCGCTGGTGCAGCAGCACGCCCAGATTGTTGGCGGCGGCGCGCTCGCCCTCGGCGGTCGCGGCCCGCAGGTACGGCTCGGCGCCGTCGAGATCGCCGCGGCGCAGCAGCAGCGCGCCGAGGACGCTCATCGACGCGGTGTCCCCGGCGTCGGCGGCGCGGCGGTGTCTCTCCTCGGCCTCGGTGTCGGCCCCGTCCGCGGCGCCGGTCCCACCGGTCGCGTCGTTCACGTGTGGCTGCACATACCGCCCTGTCTCCAACAGAGTTGCCCTATCCCCCATATTTTCCATCGTCGCACCACCCGCCGGCCGCGTACAGCCGGTATACCGCGCCCCACAAGGTCACTACAGCGTTTTGTCGACATGCCCACAGAGAGACACATCAAACCCACTGGAGACCAACTGGGCCGAGCTGAAACCCAGTTGGGGACGGACACATGGCAAGGGCCCGGATCCTAGAAGGATCCGGGCCCTTGACTTCGCCGTAGCGGGGACAGGATTTGAACCTGCGACCTCTGGGTTATGAGCCCAGCGAGCTACCGAGCTGCTCCACCCCGCGTCGTTGTGTGCCAACCGTACCACGGGGTGGAGGTGATGCCAGGTCAGCTCGTATCGCCACCGCCGTCCGCGCTGCCGGAGTCTCCCCCGGCCTGGTCACCGGACTTGTCAGCGGCCTTGTCGGCCGGCTGGTCGCCGGACTTGTCGGCAGCCTTGTCGGCGGCCTTGTCACCCGGCTTGTCGGCGGATCCCGACTTCGCCGCGGCCTCCGCGTCGGCGGCCCGCTGGAGCGCGTCCTGAAGGTCCTTCTGCGCCTTGCCGTACGCCGTCCAGTCCTGCTTCTGGAGCGCCTCCTCGCCCGCGTCGTACGCCTTCTGGGCGTCCGAGATGGCCTGTTGGAGGGCCTGGTCACCGGTGGCCGGCGGGGTGGTGGTGCCCGGCGGCTCGGTTGACGGCGGCGACGTGCTCTCCTCCCCGAAGACCGCGTTCAGCGCCTCCGGCAGGCTGTCCTTGAAGACCGGCTTGCCTCCGTAGGAGACGGCCACCTTCTTCAGCAGCGGGTAGTTGGCACTGCCGCCTCGCGCGTACACCGGCTCGATGTAGAGGAAGCCCCCGTCGAGCGGCACCGTGAGGAGGTTGCCGTACTCGATGTCCGAGTCGGTGCCTCTCAGGTTCCGCACGAACTCGGCGACCTCCGGCACACCGTTCAGCTCGCTCTGCACCTGCTGCGGACCCTGGACCGTGGACGTCACTCTCAGCACTCTGATCTTGCCGTAGTCCGTGCTGGTGGCATCGGCGTCCACCGCCATGAACGCGCCCAGGTTGGGGCGCCCGTTGGGCGTGAAGGTGGTGGTCAGCGAGAACTTCTGATCGTCCTGGCCGGGCATCTTCAGGCTGAGGTAGTACGGCGGGACCGAGTTGCTGTCCTTGGTGGTCGGGTCGTCCGGCACCTGCCACGCGTCACTGCCGCTGTAGAACTGGGCGGGGTCCGTGACGTGGTAGCGGGTGAGCAGTTCGCGCTGCACCTTGAACATGTCCTGCGGGTAGCGCAGGTGCGACAGCAGCGTCGAGTCGATGTCGCCCTTCGGCTTCACCGTGCCGGGGAACGCCTTCATCCAGGTCTTGAGGACCGGGTCCTTGGTGTCCCACTGGTACAGGTTGACCGAACCGTCGTACGCGTCGACGGTCGCCTTCACCGAGTTCCGGATGTAGTTGACCTGGTTCTGCTGCGCGACGACCGCGCGCTGGCTGTCGGTCAGCGAGTCGGCGGTCGTGTCGCCGAGCGTCGTACGGGACGCGTACGGGTATCCGTTCGTCGTCGTGTACGCGTCGACGATCCACTGGATCCGGCCGTCGACCACGGCGGGGTACGCGTCGCCGTCGATGGTCAGCCAGGGCGCGACGGCCTCGACGCGCTCCTTGGGCGTGCGGTTGTAGAGAATCCGCGAGCCGTCGCCGATGGCGCCGGAGTAGAGCATCTGGGGCTCGCTGAAGGCAACGGCGTACGCCGCGCGGTTCAGCGGGTTGGAGAGGTCGACGCCGCTCTTGCCCTTGTAGCTCGTGGTCTGCTCGCCGTTCTTCTCGTAGTCCAGCTCCTTCTGCGGACCGCCCACGATCGAGTACTGCTCGGTCTTCTCGCCGTAGTAGACGCGCTGTTCGTACTTCGGGAGCTCGCCGCTGGTCGGCAGGCCCGACTCGGTGAAGTCGGGGGCGCCGATCGTGCCCTCGTTGTCGTCCGTCACCGTGTTCGTGCCCTTGGAGGCGATCAGTCCGTACCCATGGGTGTACGTGAAGTGATCGTTGATCCAGTTGCGCTTCGGGATACCGGTGATGTTCAGCTCGCGCAGACCGACCACCGTGTCCTGCGGCTTGCCGTCGGGACCGGGGTACCGGTCGACGTCGAGCGTGGAGGGGAACTGGTAGTACTTACGCTCCTGCTGAAGCTGCTGGAACGCGGGCGAGACCACATTCGGGTCGACCAGCCGGTAGCTGGCCGCCGTGTCGGCCGCCTGGCGCTGCTCGGCCTTCTTGTCCGGGTCGCCCTTGCCCCCGTAGTCCTGCACATCGGCGGCATCGATGCCGTACGCCTGGCGCGTGGCGTCGATGTTCTTCTTGATGTACGGGGCTTCCTTGGCCTGCTCGTTCGGCTCGACCTGGAACTTCTGGACGATCCCCGGGTAGAGGCCGCCGATCAGGATCGCCGAGAGCACCATCAGGCCGAAACCGATCACCGGAAGCTGCCACGTACGGCGCCAGAGCGTCGCGAAGAACAGCAGGGCGCAGATGACCGCGATGCAGAAGAGGATCGTCTTGGCGGGCAGGAACGCGTTCGCGTCCGTGAACCTCAGGCCGGTCCAGTTGCCCGTCGCCTTGAAGTCGCTGGACTTCACCGCCAGGCCGTACCGGTCGAGCCAGTACGCGACGGCCTTCAGCGAGACGAAGACGCCGAGCAGCACCGAGAGATGCCCGGTGGCCGCGGCGGTCGCCCGCGCGCCGGGGCTGGTGATCCGCAGCCCGCCGTACAGGTAGTGGGTGAGCGCGGCGGCGATCAGCGACAGCACGGTCGTCGCGAAGCCGAACGCCAGCAGGAAGCGGTACCAGGGCAGGTCGAAGGCGTAGAACGCCACGTCCAGCTGGAACTGCGGGTCCTTCTGCCCGAACGGCACCCCGTTGATCCACATCAGCCACGTACGCCACTGACCGGCGGCGGAGGCTCCGGCGATCAGCCCGACCAGCGCGGTGATCCCGAGGAGCACCCACTTCTTGTACGGAGCGATCCCCATCCGGTACCGGTCGAGGTTCTGCTGCTCCATGGACATCGCGCTGAGCGGCGGCCGCAGCCGGTGCGCCAGCCAGATGTTCAGCCCCACCGCGAAGGCCATCAGCAGCCCGCAGACCGCGAAAAGACCGATCTTGGTCCAGAGAGTGGTGGTGAACACCGATGAATACTTCACCGAGCGGTACCAGAGCCAGTCGGTCCAGAACCCCGCGAACATGACGAAGAGCATGGCCAGCACGGCCAGCACGCCCAAAGTCATGAGCAGGGTCCGGGCCCGACGGGAGGGCCGGCCCACTCTGATCCGTGGCCCGGTCGGGCCTCCGCCGCGGTCCGGCATCTGGAAAGCCAACGTGCGCACCTCAAAGTTCGCGGTCGTGTGAATTCGTAGGGTTCTGCTGGTTCAACTTACTGAGGCTTTACCTAGTTCCCGCACCCGGGTCCGAAGGAGGCAGGATATTGACCATGTCCACTGTTTCTCCTTCAGGTACGCCCATGGCCGCCGGCCCTCTGACCCGCGCCGTGCTCGAAATCGACGAGTACGCCTCCACGCTCGGCTGGGATCAGCCCGCCCGGCTCTTCGCGCTGGTCGACACCACACGGCTGCGCGCCGACGAACCCGCTCTCGCCGCCCAGTTGGGGCTCGACGAGGACGGCGCCCCCGCCGCCCCCCTCACCCCCGTCGAGCAGGACGAGATCCCGGCGGGCACCCCGCTGGACGAGTTCCTCGGCACCATCGCGTGGCCCGACGCGGTGGTGGGGTGCGCGATGACCGTGGAGCGGCTGATGCTGCCGCCGTCGGCAGAAGCATCCGTACCGGACAATCTGGACGAAACGGCGCTCGCCGCGTGGGTCGCCTCCCACCCGGAGCGCCAGGAGGTCCGGATGACCGTGGCGGTGCTGCGCGACGGCGCCCGGGAGTCCGCGCTGCGGCTGCGCGAGAAGGACTCCCCGAACGAGGTCCTCACGGGCTCCGGGCTGGTCCCGGGGCTGGCGGAGGCGCTGTCGGCCACCTTCGAGGCGTAGGAGCCCTTCCGTGGGCGCGGCCGGTCAGCTTGCCGAACAGCTCGGCAGGCCGGCCGCGTCCCCGGTGCGGATCTTCTCCATCGACGCCGTCGCGTCCTTGATCGTCTTCACCCGGACCAGAGTGAGGCCGTCGGGGATGTCGGAGGCCGCGGCGGCGCAGTTCTCGTCGGGCGTGAGGAAGTAGCGCGCCCCCGCGTTCCGCGCGCCGACGAGCTTCATCTCGATGCCGCCGATCGGGCCGACCACACCCTTGTCGTCGATCGTGCCCGTCCCCGCGACGAACTTGCCGCCGGTCAGCGAGCCGGGCGTGAGCTTGTCGACGATGCCGAGGGAGAACATCAGCCCGGCGCTCGGACCACCCACGTCGGCCAGCTTGATGTCCACGGTGAACGGGAACGTGTGATCGGTCCCCGCCTGGATGCCGACGATCGCCCGGTCGCCCTCGTCGGACTTCCGTGTGGTGATCGTGACCTTCTCGGTGGCCGTCGGCTCCTTGCCGGACTTCTCCGCGGCCGCGGCCTCCTTGGCGGGAACGATGGTGAAGTCGACGTCCTCGCCCGGCTTGTGCTTCGTGACGAGCTTCGCGACATCTTCGGGGGCCTTGACCTCCGTGCCGTCCACGGCCTTGATCACGTCCCCGGCGTGCAGGGTGCCCTCGGAGGGGCTGTCCTTGACCACCGAGGAGACGATCGTGCGCGAGGAGACCGGGATGCCCAGCTCGGCCAGGGCGGCGACCTTGGCGCTCTCCTGGGACTGGCTGAACTCCTCGGCGTTCTCCTGCGTGGACTGCTCTTCCGTCTTGCCGTCCGGATACAGGGTGTCGTGCGGCACCACGACGCTGTCGTGGGCCAGCCAGCCGTAGACCGCCTCGACGATGTTCATGTTGTAGTCCGCGCCGGTGACCCTGACCGTCGTCATATTGAGATGGCCCGACGTCGGGTATGTCTTGCGACCGGAGACCTGGAGCACGGGCTCACCACCGGCTTCACCCAGCGTGTTCACCGTCGGCCCGGGGCTCATCTCCGAATACGGGACCTTGATGAGCACACCCGCGCAGAGCAGCGCGATGAGGACGAGGGTGGAAGCGAGCATCGTCGCGGTGCGGCGTGGCATGGAACGACAGTACGGGAAGCCTCTGTCAGTGCACCCCCGGGGCCGGTCCGTACGAGGTCACAGGGGGCGTGACCCCGGACCGATCGGCCCGCGGGCCGCCGGATCAGACCGGATCGGAGCTGGTCTCCGCCTTCTCCATCGCGTCACGGAACCGGGCATAGCCGTTCAGCTCGGCTATGTCCCCTATCGTGCGGTCCCTGGAGACCCAGCTTCCCCATATCGCCGCGCCAATGACAGCGAACAGCGGGATCAACAACCAGGCAAGTACGGCCATACCGACCTCCCGACCGAATGAGTGTCTGCGAACTGACCGATCAGCAGATTAATCATCTGCAGCACCAACGCTGCTGGCCGGGAGGCGGTTACGCAAATCGAGTGGACGGGTGCGCGGGGTCCCGGGACGGGGCGCTACGCGCCCACCCGCCCTCCCGTCGCCCGACCACCACCCCTCAACGAGGCGCTACGCGCCGACCCATTCCTCGGTACCGTCCGAGAACTTCTGGTGTTTCCAGATCGGCACCTCGTGCTTGAGGTCGTCGATCAGCTTCCTGCACGCCTCGAACGCCTCGGCCCGATGCGGGCAGGAGACCGCGACGACGACCGCCAGATCCCCGACCTCCAGATCACCCACACGGTGGACGGCGGCCAGCGCGCGCACCGGGTGACCGGCGACGATCTTCTCCGCGACCCGCCGCAGCTCCGCCTCCGCGGACGGATGGCTGGAGTAGCCGAGGGAGTCGACGTCCGCGCCGCCGTCGTGGTTGCGCACGGTGCCCACGAAGAGCGCCGTGCCGCCCGCCGCGTCGTCCCCCACCGCGCGGAAGACCTCGTCGACGGTCAGGGGGGTTTCACGGATCGCGAGCAGCCGGATGGGGTCCTGCGCCGCCTGCTCGCCCGGGTGGGAACGCGTACTCGCCATGGGGCCATCGTGCCGTACCGCAGCGGCGCCATGGAACAGCCGTTCCCCCCGGGGCGGGCCGGCTGCGCGGTGGGCTCAGATCCGGCGCCGCGCCTTGCGGGCCCGCCGTACCAGCGCGGCCGTACCGAGCAGTGCGACGGTCGCCCCCGCCGCACCCGCCGCGGTGGCGTCCTTGCGGCCCAGACGGCGGCCGGCGACGGTGTGGCGGCCCTCGACCTCTTCGAGGAGGGCGGCGAGCACCTCCTCATTGGTCCAGCGGGGCCGCCACCCCGCGTCATGCAGCCGGCTCACACTGACCACCCAGGGGTGCATCGTGTACGCGAGATCGCCGGCCGGGGAGGGCGTGAGGCCGATCCGGTGCAGCCGGGCCGCGGCGCCCAGGGCGACCGCCGAGGGCAGTTCCATGCGGCGGATGCCGCTCAGCTCCTCGACCTCCTCCTGTTCCAGCCAGCCGTCGCAGCCGACCGCGAACTCCCCGTCGGCCTTTTCGAGCGCGGCGTACTCCAGCGCGCTCACCAGGTCCTCGACATGGCAGAACTGCCAGGTCGGGCGGGATCCGGCGACGACGAGCAGCCGGGGCGACTCAAAGTAGCGGGTGAGCGCCGTGTCCGTACCGCCGACGAGAACGGCGGGGCGTACGACCGTCACATTCAGGCCGGGGTGCGCGCGGGGCGCGCGGCGGCCCAGGCGTTCGATCTCCAGCAGGTCGCCGACGCCCGTGGCCTCGGCGGTCGCCCGCAGCTCGGCGTCCTCGGAGAGCGGGATGTCGTTGTCGGGCAGCGCGCCGTAGACCATGGCGGAGGTGCAGAGCACGACCCGGTGCACCCCCGCCGCCGCGGCGGCCGTCAGCACGGTCTGGGTCCCGCGCACGTTGTACGCCGTACGGGCGGCGGCGTCGGTCTCCAGGTCGAGGTCGAGCGCGAGGTGCACCACGACGTCCGCCCCGCGCAGCTTCTCCGCGATGGCCGGGTCGCGGACGTCGAGGATGTGCCACTGCGCCTCGGAGACCTCCCCACGGCGCTCGTCGATGGCGATGACCTGCTTGATCTCCTCGGACGCCGCCAGGCGCCGGGTGAGCAGGTCACCGACGCCTGAGGCGGCGCCGGTGACCGCGACAACGGGGCCGCGGGACGAGGTCGGGGTTGAGCGGTTTCGCGCTGCGCGAACCTGCGGATCTGGGGAACTCACCGGGCGTCTCCAGCGGTTGTCTTCAATACGTACGCGAATGACGCGTACGTACCAGGAGACGTCCATCCTGCCGCAGGCCACCGGCCGACGGAGCACCGAGCCCGGAAGCCACCGGGGTGTCGGTCCCGTTCCGACCCGCGGCACCGCCCCCGCACCCGCTGTGCCGCTTAGGCTGGGAGGTGCAGTCGGGCAGCCGCCGCCGGCAGGAAGCCGGTGGCCCTACGAGCCGAGGAACCCCGTGAGTGACACACCATTCGGATTCGGCCTTCCGCCGGAGGAGCCGGAGGACGGCGACGGCAAGAAGAAGGACCCTGCCGGAGGTGGTCAGGGTTCCGGTGGCCAAGGCGGCCAGGGCAACCCCTTCGCAGGATTCGGGATGCCCGGTGGCGGCGGGCCGGGCGGCGCGGACAATCCGTTCGCCGCGATGTTCGGTTCGCTGAACCCCAACGACCTGGGGGCCGCGTTCCAGCAGCTCGGCCAGATGCTGAGCTACGAGGGCGGTCCCGTGAACTGGGACATGGCCAAGCAGATCGCCCGCCAGACCGTCGCCCAGGGCACCCCGGACGGCACGAAGGACGCGAGCGTCGGCCCCTCGGAGCGCGCGCAGGTGGACGAGGCGGTGCGGCTGGCGGACATCTGGCTGGACGGCGTGACCTCGCTGCCCTCCGGTTCCAACGCCTCCGTGGCGTGGAGCCGCGCCGAGTGGGTCGAGGCGACGCTGCCCGCCTGGCAGCAGCTCGTCGACCCCGTGGCGGAGCGGGTGGGCACGGCCATGGGCGAGGTGCTGCCCCAGGAGATGCAGTCGGTGGCGGGTCCGCTGATCGGCATGATGCGCTCCATGGGCGGCGCCATGTTCGGCCAGCAGATCGGGCAGGCCGTGGGCGTGCTGGCCGGTGAGGTCGTCGGCTCGACGGACATCGGGCTGCCGCTGGGCCCGGCGGGCCGGGCCGCGCTGCTTCCGCTGAACATCGAGGCGTTCAGCAAGGACCTCGGCGTGCCCAAGGACGAGATCCGGCTCTATCTGGCGCTGCGCGAGGCCGCTCACCAGCGGCTCTTCGCCCATGTGCCCTGGCTGCGGTCGCACATGTTCGGCGCGGTCGAAGGGTACGCCCGCGGGATCAAGGTGGACACCTCCAAGCTGGAGGACGTGGTCGGCCAGTTCGACCCCAGCCACCCCGAGGAGATCCAGGAAGCACTCCAGCAGGGCATGTTCCAGCCGGAGGACACGGCGGAGCAGAAGGCCGCGCTCGCCCGGCTCGAAACGGCGCTGGCGCTGGTCGAGGGCTGGGTGGACGCGGTGGTCCACGAGGCCGCGAAGGACCGGCTGACGGCGGCGGGCGCGCTGCGCGAGACGCTGCGCCGGCGCCGGGCCTCGGGCGGTCCGGCCGAGCAGACGTTCGCGACGCTCATCGGGCTCCAGCTCCGGCCCCGCAGGCTGCGGGACGCCTCCCGGCTGTGGGCCTCCCTCACCGACGCGCGGGGGGTCGACGGGCGCGACCGGCTCTGGGAGCACCCGGACATGCTGCCGACCGCTTCCGACCTGGACGACCCGGACGGCTTTGTCCACCACGAGCAGCTCGACTTCTCCGAGCTGGACAAGATGCTCGGTGAGGCGGCCGGCAGCGGGCCGAACCTCCAGAAGGACGGCACCGGCGGCGCGGGTGACGGCGGCACGGGCAACGGCGGCACGGGCAACAAGCACGACAAGGACGACAAGGACGACACCGACAAGTGAGCCTGCACGACAACGCGGTCCTCGTCCTGAAGGCGTACGAGGGGTCCGAGGGGTCCGCCCCCGCGCAGCGCGAGCTGAGCGGCCTCTATCTGGACCATCTCGCGGCCCGTCCGGACGGGATGTGGAAGGCGTGCGAGGCCGGGCACCTGACGGCGAGCGCGCTGGTCGTCGACCCGGAGCGCGGCCGCGTCCTGCTGACCCTGCACAAGAAGCTCGGCATGTGGCTCCAGATGGGCGGCCACTACGAGCCCGGCGACACGACGCTGGAGGGCGCGGCGCTGCGGGAGGCCAGGGAGGAGTCCGGGATCCTGGAGCTGACTCCCCTGGCGGGCGGCCCCGTACAGCTCGACCGGCACCCGATCCCGGCGCCCTGTCACTGGCATCTCGATGTCCAGTACACGGCGCTGACCCGGCCGGGGGCCGTCGAGTCGATCAGCGAGGAATCACTGGACCTGCGCTGGTTCGCGTACGACGAGGTGGCGGGGGTGGCCGACGGCTCGGTCGTCCGGCTGCTGGAGCGTACGCGCGCGCTCCTGGGCACCTGACCTGAACCGGTGAGGGGGCGGGTCCCGCCGCCGGGCCCGCCCCCTCGGGTCACCTGCTCCAGTCGTTGGCCTGGTTCTGCCCGTACGCGCCGTTCCCTCCGACGCCGTACTGCGCGGCCAGGCCCTGGCCGATCTCCGCGTGCTGCGGCGGCATTACCTCACTGGGCTGGACGAGCGCGAACCCCTGACCCAGGAAGCTGAGCTCCCAGCCCTCGCCGGTGGAGCCGCGCCGCCGCCGTATGCCCGAGGAGTGCGTCTGCGCCTGCATCTGCACCCGCAGGGCGGAGGACCAGGCGACGACCGCGTCGGCGTCGGCGTTGACGTACTTGTCCGGCGTGACCTCCATCATCAGCGGTTGTCCCGAGGTCATCAGGGCGACCTGGCCCCGCCCGGAGATGTTGAGCTGGTACTTGCCGGATCCGGAGACTCCGTACTCGCTGTCCACGGCGACGACCTCGCTGTGCAGCGTGGAGTCGAGCGCCAGCACATAGGCGCTGTCCACCGTCATCCCGTCGTGGTCGACATCCACCACATGGATGTACTGGGCGAGGTTGGCCAGATACACCGTGCCCTGCCCGGAGCAGCGCATCAGGTCCAGGCCCTCGCCGGTGACCGCGCGCGTCTGGCGCCGGCCGTGCGACTCGTACTCGCCGTCGAACTCGATGAGCCCCTGGTACGCGACCATCGCGCCCTTGCGGGCGAGGACATCGTCGTGGCCGGTGAGCGCGACCCGCAGAAGCTGCGGGTTCTGGACGGCGTAGCGGTCCTGGGACTGCTGTTCCGTGTAGGCGAAAAGCGGACTCTGCATGGGTTCCTCGCTCCCCTCAGCCCCGGGCCCGCAGGCGGTCGGTGCTGTCCTCGCTGGGCTGTACGACGACGATGCCCTGGCCGGAGAAGGCCATCTGGTAGGCCTCTCCGCTGCCCCGCCCGATCAGCGAGGACATCGTGAAGCTGCGCTTGCCCTTCACCTTGAGCGCGGGTGACCAGGCGACGAGTGCGTCGGGGTCGACATAGGTCTCGTCCTCGCCGCGTCCGCAGTCGACGACGACCGGGGTGCCGCGCGAGGTCAGGGCGACCCAGCCCGTTCCGGAGATCTGTACGTTCCACAGGCCCTGGCCGGCGAACTTGGCCAGCCCCTTGACGCGTTCGACGCCCCACTGGAGGTGGGCGTCGAAGGCGAGCAGGTTGGAGCCGTTGACGGAGAGCGCGTCGTTGTCGAGGTTGATGACGACGACGTCCGCGCCGTAGTCGGCGAGATAGAGCAGACCGTCACCCGCGCACTTCATCACGGGCGTGGTCTCGCCGGTGACCCACTGCGAGGCGATCTGGCGGACGGCGGGCGGGTTCGGTTCGTACTGGACGAAGCCCTCGTAGGCGACCATCGAGCCGGTGCGGGCGTAGAGGTCGTGTCCCGAGGCCATGGCGACCTTGAGCATGGAGCGGCCGTGATTCTCCATCCGGGCCGCGACGGGGGTCGGGGCGAAGCCCGCGAGTTGCTGGTTCATGATCCGGGCTCCCTCAGACCTCGTACGGCTGGACGACGATGAAATTGCCGGGCGCTCCCCGGAACTGGAGGTTCACGGTCTCGCCGCTGTGGCCGGGGTAGGCGTTGCGGCGCAGCCTGACCTGGCTGGAGATGATCACCTGCGCGGCCGACGACCAAGCGACGACGGCGTTGCTGTCGGCGAAGGTCGTGGGCGTGACGGGCAGCACCACCGGGGTGCCGTGGGTCTTCACGACGACGGTGCCCGTGCCCTGGAACTGCATGGTGAACAGGGCGCCGCCGGGGATGCCGTGGCCCTCGATGCGGCGGACCTCGTACTGGAGGCTCTCGTCGAAGGCGAGGACGTTCTCCGCGGAGACGCAGATGCCGTCGCCCTGGAGTTCGACGGGGTGGAGGTGCGCGCCCTCCTCCGCGAGGAAGACCTGGCCGCGTCCGGTGCAGCGCATGAGCTGCATCTCCTGGCCGGTGGCGTTGCCGACGACCCGGCCGACGAAACCGGCGCCCTTGTAGCCGAAGTCGACCTTGCCCTGGTACATGACCATGCTGCCCTGCCGGGCGAGCACGGGGCTGCCGTCCTCACCGAGGTCGACCCGGACGAGCTGGCCGTTCTGCGAGGTCCAGCGCTGGCCGGTGGGCGCTTCCTTGTACGGCTGGAGGGCCGCGGCGAGACCGGCGCCGCCCGCGGGGACGCCCTGCGGGATGCCCTGGGGCGCGCCGGGCGGCTGCTGGCCGAAGGGGACAGGGGCGGGCACGCCGTACGGGGAGGGCGCGGCGGGCGGCTGCGTGCCGGGGAACCCTCCCGGGGCCTGGCCGAACTGTCCCGGGGCCTGGCCGGGCACCTGGCCGAACTGGGGCTGTTGCGGCTGCGGGGGCGGTTGGCCGTACGGGGACGGCGCGGGCGGTGGCGGTACGGTGCCGCCCGGCGGGATCATCGGCGCCACGATGGTCTGCGCGGCGTGCACGGGCTGCGGTGCCGGGGCCGGGGCCGGTGGTGCGACGGGGGCGCCGAAGGACGGCGCGGGCGCGGCGGGCCCGGCGGGCGGGGCGAAGCCCGGGACCGGGCCGCCGGCGGCCGGGGGCTGCGGGGCGGCGGGCTCCTCCTCGGCGACCTCGCCGCCGAAGTTCTTCAGGAGCGCGTCGAGTCCGCCGTCGAACCCCTGGCCGATGGCGGCGAACCGCCAGACGTCCTTGAGGTAGAAGTCGCCGAGCATGACGGCGCGCTCGGTGGTGAACTCCGAGCCGGTGAAGGCGTATCGGACGACTTCCTCGCCGCCCGCGACGATCCGGATGTATCCGGGGCCGACCTGCGACATCTGTCCCGCGCCGTCGATCGTGGCGGTGAACGACAGTTTCTGGACGGCGGCCGGGACACGGTCCAGCGTGACCCGGAAGGATTCCGTGTCGCCGGCCTGCGGGCCCAGCAACTGGACGGATTCCTCGGGGGACTTCGGCTGGTTGAAGAAGATGAAGTACCGGTCGTCGGAGAGCTTTTCGTCGGCGTCGAGCCCGAAGCAGCTGATGTCGAAGGTCAGTCCCGGGCCCGCGATCTGCACCCCTACGTACAGATCCGTCCCCGCCGTGAGATCACTGATCTTGGCCTTGTGGCCACGCTGGAATTCCCGTGCCATACGTAACGACCGTCCCCCATCCGGAATGTCAATGCGTCGCGCCAGGCTAACGGCTGCCTCGGACAATCGGCCAAGCCGGTACAGACTCGGGACAGGAACGGTGAACGGGCGCCCCTCCGGCGGCGGTCAGCGACCCGACCCGCGTGGAAGGTGCTCTTCCGGACGGAGCCGGCGCTCACGCACGGGCTTCGCCGTCACCCGCTTCGACCGCGTGGCCCGCTTCGACCGCGCCGTCCTCTCCGCTCCCGGCACGCGCGAGGGGCAGATGCGGGAGCCGTTCCGCCGCGACCACGCCTTCGAGATAGCCGCGGGCCCGCTCGGTGCGGGGGTACGCCTCCAGCAGCCGCCAGAAGCGCGGGCCGTGCCCCGGCACCAGCAGATGGGCCAGTTCGTGGACGAGGACGTAGTCGACGACGTATTCCGGCATGCCCTGGAGCCGGTGCGAGAGCCGGATGCTGCCCTCGGCGGGGGTGCAGGAGCCCCAGCGGGTGTTCTGATTGGTGACCCACCGGACGGAGGCGGGCCGCGCCCTGCCGCCGAAATACTGCGTGGAGAGCCGCTCGGCCCGCTCGGTCAGCGCGCTGTCGCCGAGGACCCGTCTGCTCTCCTGGGCGGCGAGCTTGTCGAGCATGACCGAGACCCAGCGGCGCTCCTCCGCCTCCGACATCCGGGCGGGGATGAGCACGATCGTGCGGTCGCCCTCGCGGTACGCCGAGACCGTTCTGCTGCGGCGGGCGCTTCTGCGGACCTCGACAGCGCTCGTCCCCGAGCCACGGAGCGGGCGACTGACGGAGGGGTCGGCGGGCACGCCCCGACGTTACCCGCTCGGTGTGGCGGAAGTCCCGCCTCCTGGAGGGTTCCCCCGTGATCCCCGTGATTGCCGCGCCGGATCCCCTTCTTCCCCGCGAGAAGCGCACCATTCGAACGACTAATACCCGGGGCTGTGGATAACTTTCGGCACCGCCGGCCGCCGTCCTGCACGCTGAGATCACGAACGCGGAACACGGATCAGCGGGAACGGGGAGGCCGACATGCATCCGATGATGAAGCCCGCGCTGCGGCGCGCCTGGCGGGACCGGCAGACGGTGCAGTTCGGGGTGACGCCCGCGCACGCGGTGGTGATGGGCCCGGTCGACACGGCCACGGGCAGTTTTCTGGAGCTGCTGGACGGGACGCGCGGGCTGCCGCTGCTGCGGGAGGAGGCCCGCGCGATGGGGCTGCCGGACGGGCTGGTCGAGGCGCTGGTACGGCGGCTCACCGCGGCGGGGGTGCTCGACGACCCGGGGGCGGGCGGCCCGGCGGCCGACGCGCTGCGCGGCAGGACGGGGGAGGTCGAGCGGCTGCGGCCCGATCTCGCGTCGCTCTCCGTCCTGCATCAGGAGCCGGGCGCGGCGGCGCGGAAACTGGCCGAGCGGCGGCTCGCGCGGGTGCAGGTCAGAGGTGCGGGCCGGGTCGGCGCGGCCGTCGCCGCGGTCCTGGCGGCTTCGGGGGTGGGGCGCGTCGATGTGCTGGACGGCGGCTGCGCGACGGCGGGGGACGTGACGCCCGGCGGGCTGCCGGACCACTCGGTCGGCGAGCGGAGGGACCTGGCGGCCCGGCAGCTCGTCAGGCGGTCCGCACCCGGCCGGCCACCGGGACCCGGGGAGTCGCGGGAGTCCGCGACGGGAGAGCCGCCGCTCTCCCTGGTGATCGTCGCGCCGCGGGACGGGCTCGCGGCGTACGCGCCCGATCCGGTGACGGCCGAGCCCTGGATGGCCACGGGCACGCCGCACCTCTACGCCGGGGTGATCGAGGCCACGGGGCTGGTGGGGCCGCTGGTGCTGCCCGGCGGGACGGCGTGCGCGGGGTGTCTCGCGCGGGTCCGGGCCGATCATGACGCGGGGTGGCCGAGGATGCTGGCCCAGTGGCGCTCCGGGCGCGGGGCGCGGGCCGTTCCTGCGTGTGATCTGGCGCTCGCCACCACGGTGGCCGGGCTGACGGCGGCTCATGCTCTTTCGTTCCTCGACGGGGAGCTTCCGGCGAGTACGGGTGCACGATGGGAGGCGGCACTGCCGCTGCTGGACTGGCGTCCGGACCGGATCACCCCTCATCAGGACTGCCCGTGCGGGGCGGCCGGACCGCGAAGAGGGGAGCGCGTCGCCGGGACGGGCGCGCCACACGACACAATGGCCGGGTAACCGCCGTACGCGGCGCGGCTGTCTGGGATTAGGAGGGGCTTCATGTCTGATCTTCCCCGGAAGGCGGTCACCCGCACCGCGAAGCTGGCCACGCTGCCACTGGGCTTCGCGGGCCGGGCCACATGGGGGCTGGGCAAACGGATCGGCGGCAAGTCGGCCGAGATCGTCACCCGGGAGCTCCAACAGCGCACGGCGGACCAGCTCTTCAAGGTGCTCGGGGAGCTGAAGGGCGGCGCGATGAAGTTCGGGCAGGCTCTGTCGGTCTTCGAGTCGGCGCTGCCCGAGGAGATCGCCGGGCCCTACCGGGCGGCGCTCACCAAGCTCCAGGAAGCGGCGCCGCCGATGCCCACGCGCACGGTGCACGCGGTGCTGGCGGAGCGGCTGGGCGAGGAGTGGCGTGACCTGTTCCTGGAGTTCGAGGAGAAGCCCTCGGCCGCCGCGTCGATCGGCCAGGTGCACCGGGCGGTGTGGCACGACGGACGCCAGGTCGCGGTGAAGCTGCAGTATCCGGGGGCCGGGGAGGCACTGCTCTCCGATCTGACGCAGCTCAGCCGCTTCGCGGTGCTGCTGGGGCCGCTGATCCCGGGGATGGACATCAAGCCGCTGATCGCCGAGTTGCGTGACCGGGTCTCCGAGGAGCTGGACTACGCGCTGGAGGCGGAGGCTCAGCGGGCGCATGCGGCGGAGTTCGCGGACGACCCGGACGTGGTCGTGCCCGAGGTGGTGCACCAGGGCGAGCAGGTGCTGGTGAGCGAGTGGATCGACGGGGTTCCGCTGTCGGAGGTGATCGCGGACGGCACACCCGAGCAGCAGGACCGGGCGGGCCAGCTCCTGGCGCGGTTCCTCTTCTCGGGGCCGGCGCGCACAGGGCTGCTGCACGCGGACCCGCACCCAGGTAACTTCCGGCTGCTGCCGCCCGTGGAGAGCGGGGAGGCACCGAGCGGGAAGCGGGAGGGCGCGTACCGGCTGGGGGTGCTGGACTTCGGGACGGTGGACCGGCTCCCGGGCGGGCTGCCCGACATCATAGGTGAGGCCCTGCGGCTGGCGTTGGCGGGCGACGCCGAGGCGGTGTACGACCGGCTGCGTGAGGAAGGGTTCGTCAAGGAGTCCATCGCTCTCGACCCGGATGCCGTACTGGAGTATCTGCTGCCGATCATCGAGCCGGCCGCGGTGGAGGAGTTCGCCTTCACCCGGAGCTGGATCCGTACGCAGGCGGCGAGGATCGCCGATCCGCGGTCGCCCGCGCACCAGTTGGGCAAGCAGCTCAATCTGCCGCCGTCGTATCTGCTGATCCACCGCGTCACACTGAGCACGATCGGGGTGCTCTGCCAGCTCGACGCGGCGGTACGGCTCAGGGACGAGTTGGAGGAGTGGCTGCCCGGGTTCCTGCCGGAGCCGGAAGCCACGGAGACCACCGACGCAACGGATACCGCGGAGGACGCGGAGAGCAGGGATGCCGTCGACGAGGTGAAGACGGCCGGGGCCACCGGGGCTACCGGGGCCGCCGGGGCGGTGGTGGACGCGGGGGCCTGAGCGGCCTCGTGTGTGTCACCGGCGGGCGGGTCGAGTCTGCTCGGCGCGGGGCGGGGTCCCGACAGCCCCGTCGGGAGTACCGGCGCAGGACCACGCACGGCGGGGGCCGGTCCCTCGGGACCGGCCCCCGCCGTGCGTGGTGGTGACTGACGCCTGTGGCCTGGTGAGGCCGTGTTACTGCATGACGGCCATGGCCAGCGCGCGGCGCGCGCGCATGGACACGCGCTCGGCACGGCGCTGCATGCGCCTCGCGGCGACCAGGCGCACGGCCCGGCGTTCCGCGTCGGCCTCACGCAGGCGCTCGTTCATATGCGCGCGAGCCAGGGCTTCTGGGATGAGTTGCATCTCGCGGGTCCTGTTCTGACGCGAGTCGTTCGCGCCCATGGTGGAGACAACTGGGGTGGCGGAGCCGGACGGCTCGCTCAGGGAAGAGGTCATCGGGGCCTGCTTCTGGGGATCGTGCGTGAAGGGACGGTCGATCGTTCCGGCGGCGTTCATGCCGTGACCGGGTTCTTGCGCGGACGGCCACGCGGCCGCTTGCGCGCCACGACGACCCCCTGGACGAAGAGTTCGCCACCCCAGACACCCCACGGCTCACGCCGCTCCTTCGCGCCGGCGAGGCAGGCCTCGATCAGCGGGCAGGTGCCGCAGAGCGCCTTGGCGTACTCGACGTCGGCCGGGGACTCGGCGAAGAAGACCTCCGGGTCGTAGGCACGGCAGGGAACGGGTACGCCGAGGTTCTCGATGGCGTCGTCGAGCGCGGTGAGCGCGGTCAGCGGGGTCAAGGTGGAGTCCTCCGTGGGGACGGGCGGGGAGATCGATTCGGAAGGCGGTACGGACGGGGCGTGCGCTTCGAGTTGCACGGGTTTCGTTCCTCGTCTGGTCGGTCCGGCCTGGTCGGCCAGTTGTCGGCTGGTACCGGGTGGTGCGTGTCCCGAGGCCCCTTCGCTCCGGCTGTCCCGTTCGGGACAAACAGAAGGGCCGCGGATCCCGGGTGGGGTTCCGCGGCCCTGAAGGCGCCGGCCTGATCGTCGATCAGGCTGGATCACTCCAGGGTTCGAGCCCACGGAAGGCCCACATCAGGTGATGCGTCTGCTGCTTCGTTTCGGCACCGGTCGCCGCAAAGGCATAGGCATTGCCTGCTGCCGCTGCTACTCCTGCTTCCAGTGCCTCGGTCGGTCGCTCATCGCGGACCATGACGGGCCGCTCACGGGTCAGCAGACCCGAGAGACCGGCGGGCTTGGCGGCGGAGACGCCGGACAGACCACTGGCGATGAGTTCGGTGCGGGAGAGGCCGAGCGAGCAGGCGGAGGCGATCGGACGATCGGTCATTTTGACGGTGCTGATGAAGCTGAAGTCGATGCTGATCACTGGAATCGCCTCCTCTCGGCGTCTCAAGGACAGGTCCGAAGATCTGTCACACGTATGTGTGGACGTGTACTGCTTGACAAGTAGAGCACGGGGACCGGGCTTCGGAGAAGCCCGCCGTTCCGTGGTTAAGAACCTATGGGGATTCCCCGCGCGGGCGCAAACTATTTTTCCGACGAGTTTGGCTCAGTCGTCGCCGTCCTCGCCCACACCTTCCTCACCTGCGCAGATGGCCAGCACATCGGCTCCGAAGCGATCCAGTTTGCGGACCCCGACGCCCGGGATACCGGTCAGCTCTCCCGCGCTGCCGGGCACGGCCTCCGCGATCGCCATCAGCGTCTTGTCGGTGAACACGCAGTACGCGGGCTGACCGATCCGCCGGGCCTGACCTGCGCGCCAGTCCCGCAGCCGCTCGTACAGCCCCTCGTCCATGTCGGAGGGGCACTCCTCGCAGCGCATCAGCTTCATCTCGCCGGCGTCCGTGAGGGTCCTGCCGCACACCCGGCAGCGGGCCGGGCCCCGCCGCTTGCGCCGGGTGGCACCGATCGGCGCGTCGGCGGTGGCGCCGCCGCGCTCGACGGAGCCGTCCGCCCCCGGCCCCGCGGCGCGGGCTCCGGGGGCCGTGGAGCCCGGCCGCAGCCCGTTCAGGAAGCGGGTCACCCGCCGGGAGGCCCGGCCGCCCGGAGAGCGCGAGAGGGACCAGGAGAGGCTGAGATGGAGCCGCGCACGGGTGACCCCCACATAGAGCAGCCGGCGCTCCTCCTCGATCTGCTCGTCCGTCTTGGCGTAGGTGATCGGCATCATCCCTTCGGTGAGGCCGACCAGGAACACCGCGTCCCACTCCAGCCCCTTCGCCGCGTGCAGCGAGGCGAGGGTGACGCCCTGCACCGTGGGCGCGTGCTGGGCGGCGGCTCGTTCGTCCAGTTCGGTGACGAGGTCGGCGAGGGTCGCCGACGGCTTGGCCCGTACGAAGTCCTCGGCGAGCCGGACGAGCGCGGCCAGCGACTCCCAGCGGTCCCGGACCGCGCCGGACCCGGCGGGCGGCTCGGTGGTCCAGCCCTTGGTGGAGAGCACGGCCCGCACCTGCGAGGGCAGCTCCACCACATCGTCCAGCAGCGCGTCGTTCCCCCCGAAGCGCGCGGCACCGCGCAGGGCCGCGCCCGCCTCCCGGACCTCTTGGCGCTCGAAGAACCGCTCGGCGCCCCGGAGCTGGTACGGCACGCCCTCGTCGGCGAGCGCCTGTTCGTACACCTCCGACTGCGCGTTGATGCGGTACAGCACCGCGATCTCACCGGCCGGGACGCCCGCGGCGATCAGATCGCGGATCCGGCGGGCGGTGCCCTCGGCCTCGGCGGGTTCGTCCGCGTACTCCGTACAGACCGGCTCGGGGCCCGGGTCGCGCTGCGAGATCAGCTCCAGGCGGTGCTCGGCGGCCCGGCCGCGCGCCTGGCCCAGCAGCCCGTTGGCGAGATGGACGACCTGGGGGGTGGAGCGGTAGTCGCGGACCAGCTTGACCACGGTGGCGCCCGGGTGCCGGGTGCGGAAGTTCAGCAGGTGGTCGGGGGTGGCGCCGGTGAAGGAGTAGATCGTCTGGCTGGCGTCCCCCACCACACAGAGGTCGTCCCGGTCGCCCAGCCACAGTTCGAGCAGCCGCTGCTGGAGCGGGCTCACGTCCTGGTACTCGTCCACCACGAAGTGCTGGTACTGGCGGCGGACCTGGTCCGCGATGTCGTGCCGGTCCTGGAGGACGCCCACCGTGAGGAGCAGGACGTCCTCGAAGTCGATCACCGAGCGCTCGCGCTTGAGCTGCTCGTACATCCCGTAGATCTGACCGATCTCGGCCGCGTCGCGCGGGGCGTCGCGGTGGGACTTGGCCACGGCCGCCGGGTAGTCCGCGGGCACGGTCTGGGTGACCTTCGCCCACTCGATCTCGCCGGTGACATCGCGCAGTTCGTTACGGTCGAGCCGGACCCGGCAGCGCGCGGCGGCCTCCGCGACGAGCTGGACCTTGCGGTCGAGCAGCCGCGGCAGCGAGCCTCCGACGGCCTTGGGCCAGAAGAACTGGAGCTGACGCAGCGCCGCCGCGTGGAACGTCCGGGCCTGCACACCGCCCGCGCCGAGCTGCCGCAGCCGCCCGCGCATCTCGCCCGCGGCGCGGTTGGTGAACGTGACGGCGAGCACGCTGGCGGGCTGGAGTATCCCCGCGCGCACCCCGTACGCGATCCGGTGGGTGATCGCGCGCGTCTTGCCCGTGCCGGCCCCCGCCAGCACGCACACCGGGCCGTGCAGGGCCGTCGCGACCTCGCGCTGCTCGGGGTCGAGCCCGTCGAGCACGGCGTCGGCGTCACGCGGCGGAGCCACGATCTGGCCGCCTGCGGATTCCCGCGGGAACAGTGAGGAGTGCGTTGCTGCTGTCACCCCGCCATGCTGCCAGGTCCCCCCGGGGCGGGTGCGGCGGTTGTCCACAGGGCTGCCGCACCGGTCGTACCGATCAGATCATCCGCCCGCGATACCGGCCTCGGGAATGGCCGCCGGATCGGTTACGTTCAGCATTCTGCGGGCGCCGTACCGGTACGACGGACGGCGCATCCAGCGGGACAGGCGAGACAGAGGAGTGCGAGACCATGCCGGGCACTGTGACGATGTACAGCACCACGTGGTGCGGATACTGCCGTCGGCTCAAGGGCCAGATGGACCGCGAGGGCATCGCGTACACGGAGGTCAACATCGAGCACGACCCGGAGTCGGCGGCCTTCGTCGAGAAGGCGAACGGCGGCAACCAGACCGTGCCGACGGTGCAGGTGGTGCCCGTCGGCGGGGGCGCCGAGGTCGTGATGACCAACCCGAGCCTCGCCCAGGTGAAGCAGGCCCTCAGCGCCTGATCCTCGCACCGCACGGCCCCCGGTCGCCTCGTGGACGGCGGCCGGGGGTCTCTGCTGTGCCGGGTGCCCCGGGGGCCGGTGGGGCGGGTGCCTCGGAGCCCGCCGCGACGGGGTCGGTTCAGCGGCTTCGGCAGCGTCAGTTCAGCGGCTTCGGCAGCGGCTTGCCGTACCACAGTTCCACCAGACGCGCGGCGATGGAGATGCCGAGCGGGGGCAGGATCTCGCCCGTCTCGATCGCGGTGCGCAGGTCCTCGCGGGAGAACCAGCGTGCCTCCTCGATCTCCTCGCCGTCCACGGTGATCTCCGACGAGGTGGCGCGGGCCATGAAGCCCAGCATCAGGCTGGACGGGAAGGGCCACGGCTGGCTGGCGATGTACTCGACCTCGCCGACCGTGACGCCCGCCTCCTCGAAGACCTCACGGGCCACCGACTGCTCGATCGACTCGCCGGGCTCGACGAAGCCGGCGAGCGTGGAGAACCGGCCCTCGGGCCAGTGGACCTGGCGGCCCAGCAGCGCGCGGTCCTCCTCGTCCGTCACCAGCATGATCACCGCCGGGTCGGTACGCGGGTAGTGCTCGGCCCCGCACGCCGGGCAGCGGCGGATGTGGCCGGCCGCCGCGATGACCGTACGCTCGCCGCAGCGGGAGCAGAAGCGGTGCAGCCGCTGCCAGTTCTCCAGCGCCACGGCGTGCACCATGAGACCCGCGTCACGCGCGGAGAGCAGAAGGCCCGCCTCACGCAGCCCCGCGGCGCGCGCGGACTGGTCCATCCGCCCGGGGAGCGAGTCCTTCTGGAGCGCGAAGTAGCGTACGCCGTCCCCGTCCGTGCCGAGGAAGTAGCGGTGGGTCTCGGTGAGGGGGGCCTCGAAGGACGGGGTCATGACCAGCTCGGTCCGCCCGTCAGGGGTGTCGTCGATCAGCACCTGGCCGCCGGACACCACGAAGACCCTGGTCGTCGGGTGGCTCCAGGCCGCCGCAAGCCATGCCTCGTCGAGACGGTGGTGCGCCGCGCGGTCGATGCCGCTGTGCGCGGTCAGGCCGATGGGCTGGTGTGCGGTGGCGTCACTGCTGATGGTGCTCACTGGTTCTTTCTACTCCCCCGGGGCGGTGTGGGTGTCTGGTCAGCGGAGTGGTCGGTGGAGTCGTCGGTGGTGAGGCGGGCGGTGGAGGGACGGGCGGTGGCTTGGCGGGCGGTGGAGTGGCGGGCGCGGGGTCAACGCGGGGTGGCCGCGAGGTCGCCCCACAGGTAGGCGGTGGTCTCCACGCCCTTGAGGAGCAGGTCGATCTCGACCTTCTCGTTGGGCGCGTGCCAGCCGTCGGACGGCACGGAGATACCCAGGAACAGTACGGGTGCACCCAGCACGTCCTGGAGATCGGCGGCCGGTCCCGAGCCGCCCTCGCGGGTGAAGCGGATCTTCTGCCCGAAGGCGCGGGTCATGGCCCGGACCACCGATTGGAGCGCGGGGTGGTCCAGCGGGGTCAGACAGGGGCGGGTGGCCGCGCCGAAGCTGATCTTGTGCCGGATCCCGGCCGGGATCCGGGCCTCGGCCCAGGCCCGCACGGCCCGCTCCACCTGGTCGGGGTCCTGCCCGGCGACCAGCCGGAACGAGAGCTTCAGATGGGCGGAGGACGGGATGATCGTCTTGCCGCCGGGGCCTTGGTACCCGCCGCCGATGCCGTTGACCTCGGCGGTGGGGCGGGCCCAGACGCGCTCCAGGGTGGAGTGGCCGGCCTCGCCGAGGGTGCCGTGGGACGCGGCCGTACGGAGCCACTCCGCCTCGTCGAAGGGCAGCTCGGCGATGAGGGCGCGCTCGGCGTCGCCGAGGTCGGCGACGCCGTCGTAGAAGCCGGGGACCGTGACGCGTTCGTCCTCGTCGTGCAGCGCCGCGACGAGGCGGGCGGCGATCGTGGCCGGATTGGGGACCGCCCCGCCGAAGGAGCCGGAGTGGATGTCCTGGTCGGGACCGTACAGCTCGATCTCGCAGTCGGCGAGGCCCCGCATGCCGGTGCAGACGGTCGGGGTGTCCTCGGACCACATTCCGGTGTCCGAGACGATCACCACATCGGCGGCGAGACGCGCGGCACGCTGCTCGGTGAGGGCGCGGAAGTGCGGGGAGCCCGACTCCTCCTCGCCCTCGACGAGGAGCTTCAGGTGGACCGCCGGGGTGGTGCGGCCGGTGGCGGCGAGATGGGCGCGCACGCCGAGCGTGTGGAAGAACACCTGGCCCTTGTCGTCGGCGGCGCCCCGCCCGTACATCCTGCCGTCCCGTACGACCGGCTCGAAGGGGTCGGTGTCCCAGCCGTCCTCGACGGCGGCGGGCTGCACGTCGTGGTGGCCGTAGACCAGCACGGTCGGGGCGTCCGGGTCCTCGGAGGGCCACTCGGCGAAGACGGCGGGGGCGCCGGGGGTGTCCCAGATCTCGGTGACCGGGAAGCCGGTCTCCTTGAGCTTGGCGGCGAGCCAGTCGGCACTGCGCCGCACGTCAGCGTCGTGTTCGGGGTCGGCGGAGACGGAAGGGATGCGCAGCCAGTCGGCGAGGTCGTCGAGGAAGGCCGTGCGGTGGGTCTGGATGTACGTACGGACGACGCTGTCCGGCATGTCGCTCATGACGTCGAGCCTAACGGGCCCGGCGGACTGTCTCGTCTGCCTGTCGCGCAGATCGCTCGTCCGTGGGGGTGCCGGGACCGTCGTGGCCGCCCCCGGTGTCGTGAGGAGCCTCGGCGGTGAGAATCCGTTCCAGCTCCGCGCGGCCCGGGAGCCGGCCGGGGCGGACGACCTCGCCGGTCCGTACGTAGAGGAACGCGGCCGACACGGCCTCGGGCGGAATCCCGTGCTGCTCGGCCCAGGCGAGGCGGTAGACGGCGAGCTGGAGGGGGTCGCCGCCGGTGCGGCCGGTCTTCCAGTCGACGATCTCGTACGTGTACGGCTCGGCGTCGGCGTCGGCGCCTTGCACGGATGCGTCCGCGTCCGTGGGGTGGCGGTAGACGGCGTCGATACGGCCGCGGATCATCCGGCCCGCGAGGGTGAGATGGAACGGCGCCTCCACGCGGTACGGCGTGCGCCGGGCGTACGGGGTGCGCTCGAACGCCTCCTTCAGGGCGGCGAGGTCTCGTTCGTCGGCGATCTCCGGTTCGTCCTCGGCGCCGCCGGGCAGCTCGTCGGGGCCGAGCATCGGGAGCGGCAGCTCCTCGAACCGCGACTCCACCCAGGCGTGGAACCGGGTGCCCCGGCGCGCGGCGGGCTGCGGGGGCCGGGGCATGGGCCGCGCCAGTTCGTGGGCGAAGGCGTCGGGGTCGGCGGCGAGGCGCAGCAGCTGGGAGGCGGAGAGGGACGGCGGTACGGGGACGTCGCGGACGGTGGCGCGGGCCCGGGCGAGTTCGCCCGCGAGGGCGTCGAGGTCGCGGTCCCAGGAGGCGAGGGTGCGGGCCTCCTCGGGGGTCGGCCCCTCCCCCGCCCCGCCCCGCCCGGGAAGCGGCGACCGGGGGGCCGGGAGGAAGAGCGGGGGCGTGGCTTCCCGGGGGCCGGGGTGGTCCTCCCAGGGGCCGTCCTCCGGATAGTCCTCCCCGGGGTCCGGGGAGTCCCAGGGGGCCGGGAAGTCCCAAGGATCCTCGTCGGACACGGCCGGTGGAACGGACCGGCCCGAGGCGCTCGGGCCGCCCGCATCGCCCGCGTCGCCGGTGGGGTCGGGGTGGTCGGAGTGGCCCCCGGGATCAGCGGGGTCGGTGAGGTCGGAGTCGAAGAGGCCGTTCCAGAATTCCGGGTCGTCCAGGTCGTCCAGGGCGTCCGGGTCGTCCGCGCTCTCCGGGGCTCCCAGCTCCTCCGGGGCGTTCGCGGTCCCGGACTCCTGGCGTCGCAGTTCCTCCAGGTGGGCCAGGACCGTGTCCGCGGCCTCCCGGCGGCGGGCCAGGGACTCCGCGTCCAGGGGCAGCGGCCAGGGGTGCGGGGCGGTCCCGGCCGCCAGGGACGGGTTCTCCTCGGACTCCTCCGGCTCGTCCGCCCATGCCTCGATCTCGCCGTGCCCCGCCGCGCAGTGCTCGTACAACGCGTACAGGAAGTCCGACGGGCCCCTCGTCCGCTTCTGGGTGGGGCCCCACCAGTGGCCCGAGCCGAGCAGCAGGGAGCGCGGGCGGGTGAAGGTGACGTAGCCGAGGCGGAGTTCCTCGGTGTGCTGGTGCGCCTTCAGCTCCTCCTTGAAGGACTTGAGCCCCTTCGCGTCCCAGGACGCGACCTCGGGGAGGGTCGGCGCGTCCCCGCGCAGCGCGTGCGGCAGGACCTTCGGCTGGGCGGTCCAGGCCTCGCGGGCCTTGGTGTTGGGGAACTGCCCGGTGACCAGTCCGGGGACCGCGACGACGTCCCACTCCAGGCCCTTGGACTTGTGGGCGGTGAGCACCTTGACCGTGTTCTCGCCGCCCGGAAGGGCGTGGTCCAGGCCCTTCTCGTACTGCACGGCGGTACGGAGGAACGCCAGGAAGGCGAGCAGCCCGGCCTCCCCGTCGAGCGCGGCGAAGGAGGCCGCGATGTCGAGGAAGTTGCTCAGGGTCTCCCGGCGGCGGGCGGCCAGCGCGTGCGGGGACGCGGAGAGTTCGACTTCGAGGCCGGTCGTGGCGAGGACGCGGTGCAGCACGTCCATCAGCGGGTCGGCCAGGGAGCGGCGCAGCTCGCGCAGTTCGGTGGCGAGGCGGGCGAAGCGGACCCGCGCGGCGGCGGAGAAGGGCAGGTGGTCCGCCGGGGCCCCGGCCGGCTCCAGGAAGGTGTCGAGGGCGTCCGCGAGGGAGATCACCTCGGCGGGGTCGGTGCCCTCGACGGCCGCGGCCAGCCGCGCCTCGGTGTCGTCCGGCGCGCCCTCCGCCGGGCCGCGGTGGACGAGCAGCCGGGCGCGGCGGCCGAGCAGCGCCAGATCGCGCGGGCCGATGCGCCAGCGGGGGCCGGTGAGGAGGCGTACGAGGGAGGCGTTGGCGCCGGGGTCCTGGAGGACCTCGCACATGGCGACGAGATCGGCCACCTCGGGGAGGTGCAGGAGCCCTGACAGGCCGACGACCTCGACGGGGATGTCACGGGCCACCAGCGCGCCCTGGATCTCCGGGAAGTCCCCCGCCGTACGGCAGAGCACGGCGATCTCGCCGGGCTCCTTGCCGGTGCGGACGAGGTGGGCGAGGGAGTCGGCGAGCCAGTCGATCTCCTCGGCGTGCGTCGGGAGCAGGGCGCAGCGTACGAAGCCGTCGCGCTCGGCGCCGGGGGCGGGGCGCAGCGCCTCGACGCCTTCGTGCATGGCGCGCAGCGGTTCCGCGAGGCCGTTGGCGAGGTCGAGGAGCCGGCCGCCGCTGCGGCGGTTCTCGCTGAGGGAGAAGCGGGCGGCGGGGGCGCCGTCGGCGCCCGGGAAGTGGGCCGGGAAGTCGTCGAGGTTGGCCACGGAGGCGCCGCGCCAGCCGTAGATCGCCTGGCAGGGGTCGCCGACGGCGGTGACGGCGTGTCCGGTGCCGCCGCCGAAGAGTCCGGAGAGCAGGAGCCGCTGGGCGACGGACGTGTCCTGGTACTCGTCGAGGAGGACGACCCGGAACTCGTCCCTCAGCAGGGCGCCGACCTCGGGGCGGGTGGTGGCGAGTTCGGCGGAGAGGGCGATCTGGTCGCCGAAGTCGAGGAGGTCGCGGGCGCGCTTGGCGGCGCGGTAGCGGCCGACGAGGTCGAGCAGCTCACGGCGGGCGACGGCCGTCTCGGGGACCTTGCGCAGGTCGGCGTTGGAGAGCCGCGCGCCGTCGAGGGTGCGCAGCAGGTCGGTGTCGTACGAGCCGAGGCGGCCGGGGGTGACGAGATGTTCGGCCAGTTCGGCGTCGAGGGCGAGCAGATCGCTGACCAGGGCCGGGAGCGTCTTGGTCAGGGCCGGGTACGGTCCCGGCGCCTCCCGCAGCACGCGGGCGGCGAGCTGGAAGCGGGTGGCGTCGGCGAGGAGCCGGGCGGTGGGCTCAAGTCCGATGCGCAGCCCGTGGTCGGTGAGCAGCCGGCCGGCGAAGGCGTGGTACGTGGAGATGCGCGGCTCGCCCGGCGGATCGGAGGGGTCGGCGCTCTGTGTCGTCGAGGGGTGGCGGCCGGGTGACGGGTGGGCGGCGCCCGCCGGGACCGCGGGGAGGGCGTCGGGATCGGTGACGCCGGCCCGCACCAGCGCCTTGCGGACGCGCTCGGCGAGCTCGCCGGCGGCCTTGTTGGTGAACGTGAGCCCGAGGACCTGCTCGGGCGCGACCTGTCCGCTGCCGACCAGCCAGACCACCCGGGCGGCCATCACCGTCGTCTTCCCCGACCCGGCCCCGGCCACGATGACCTGCGGGGCGGGCGGCGCGGTGACGCACGCCATCTGCTCCGGGGTGAAGGGGATGCCCAGCAACTCCTTGAGCTGCTCGGGATCGGTGAGATGCACGGACACCTCAGGAAGGCTATCCGGCCCCACCGACATCGCGGGCGGGGGCCGTTCCGCGGCTGCCGGATCAGGCCGCCCGGACCACCGTCCGTACCGGTGTCACCTGTCGATCCGGTGCCACCCGTCGATCTGGTGTCACCCGTCGATCCGGTGTCTCATTCCACGACCTGGCGGCCCTCCGGCTGCGCGCTGCACGAGGCGCGGAAGGCGCAGTGGCCGCAGTGCTGGCCCGTGGTGGGGGTGAAGCGTTCGTCGAGGACGCGGCCGGCCGCCGTGGTGAGCAGTTCGCCGACCCACTCCCCCGTGAGCGGTTCCTGTGCCTGGATCCTGGGGAGCGCGTCGCCGCCTTCCTTCTTCGGCGCGGGCTGGCGGAGCTGGACGAGTTCGGCGCCGCCCGGTTCGGGGCGGTGGCCGTCGAAGACCTCGTCCAGGGCGCCCGCGCGGACCGCGAGCTGGTAGACGGCGAGCTGGGGGTGGTGGGCGACCTCGTCCTTGGAGGGGGCCTGTTTGCCGGTCTTGAAGTCGACGACATAGGCCCGCCCCTGTGCGTCCTGTTCGACGCGGTCCATGGAGCCGCGGATCCGTACCTCGTAGGCGCCCGCCTCCAGCGTCACGTCGAAGCCGTGCTCGGTGGCGGCGGGGGTGCGGCCGCCGCGGTCCGTGACATGCCAGCGCAGAAAGCGTTCGAGAGCCGCCCGCGCCTGCGTCTTCTCCTGCTGGGACTTCCACGGGGCGTCGAAGGCGAGGGCGTCCCATACGGAGTCCAGCCGCTCCATGAGGACGGCGAGATCGGCGGGGGTACGGCCGGAGGCCACCTCGTCGGCCAGCACGTGGACGACGTTGCCGAACCCCTGGGCGGCGGTGGCGGGCGCGTCCGCCTTCACCTCGCGGCCCAGGAACCACTGGAGGGCGCAGGTGTTCGCCAGTTGGTCCAGGGCGCTCCCTGAGAGCGCGACGGGCTGCTCCCGGTCGCGCAGCGGGACCGCGCTGCGGGTCGGCTCGTACAGGCCCCACCAGCGGTGCGGATGGGCGGCCGGGACGAGCGCCTGGCCCTCCTCGTCGCTGAGGGCCGCGAGCCGGGCGAGGCGGCGGGCCGCGGCGTCGCGCAGGCCCGGGGAGGCGGCCGGGTCGACGGTGGTCGCGCGCAGTTCGGCGACGAGCGCGGCGACGGCGAGCGGGCGGCGCGGGCGGCCGGTGACGTCCCTGGGCTCGACGCCCAGCTCGGGGAGGAAGCGGGAGGGCTGGTCGCCGTCGTCGGCGGGGGCCTTGACCGCGGTGACGACGAGCCGGTCGCGCGCCCGGGTGGCCGCCACGTAGAACAGGCGGCGCTCCTCCGTCAGCAGGGCCCCCGGGGTGAGCGGTTCCGCGAGCCCGTCGCGGCCGATCCGGTCGGCTTCCAGGAGCGAGCCCCGGCGCCGCAGATCGGGCCACAGGCCCTCCTGTACGCCCGCGACGACCACCAGGCCCCATTCGAGCCCCTTGGCGCGGTGTGCCGTCATCAGCCGCACGGCGTCGGGGCGTACGGCGCGGCGGCTGAGCGTGTCGGCGGCGATGTCCTGGGCGTCCAGTTCCTCCAGGAAGTTGAGCGCGCCCCGGCCGCCGGTACGTTCCTCGGCGCGGGCCGCGGCGTCGAACAGGGCGCACACGGCGTCGAGATCGCGGTCGGCGTTGCGGCCGCCGGCGCCGCCGCGCAGGGCGGAGCGTTCGAGCCGCGCGGGCCAGGGCGTGCCGTCCCACAGCTCCCAGAGCGCCTCCTCCGCGGTGCCGCCGCCGGCCAGCAGCTCGCGCGCCTTGCGCAGCAGCGCGCCGAGCCGCTGCGCGCCCCGGGCGTACGCGGGGTCGTGCGCCACCAGCCGCTCGGGCTCGGCGAGCGCGCGGGCGAGCAGCACGTCGGAGGCGGCCGGGACCCGGGTCCCGCCGGCCCGTTCCTCGTCCCGCAGGGCCCGGCCGAGGCGGCGCAGATCGGCGGCGTCCATGCCGCCGAGGGGCGAGGCGAGGAGGGTGAGCGCGGTCTCCACGTCGAGCCAGGTGGCGGGCGCGGGGTCAGCGATGGGGGTGGGTACCGGCTCGGGCGCGGGCTCGGGGACAGGCTCGGAGAGGGGCGCGGGCTCCGCCACGGGCTCGGGGGGCTCCTCCGGCGGGGTGATCGACGCCGTCGCCACCGCCCGCAGCGCCGTCAGCAGGGGGGCGACGGCCGGTTCGTGGCGCAGTGGTACGTCGTCGCCGTCCACCTCCAGGGGGACGCCCGCCGAGGTCAGGGCGCGGCGGATCGAGGGGATCGTGCGGCCTCCCGCCCGGACCAGGACCGCCATGTCCTGCCAGGGCACGCCGTCCTCCAGATGCGCGCGGCGCAGGATGTCGGCGATGTTGTCCAGCTCCGTGGACGGGGTCGGGAAGGTGTACGTCTCGATCCGCCCGCCCTCCCGTACCGCCGCCAGCTCACGGTGGGCCCGTACCTTCTCCGCCGGCAGCCGGTTCAACGGCATACGGCGCGTCAGCAGCCGGGTGGCGGCCAGCAGGCCGGCGCCCGAGCGGCGGGAGGTGGTCAGGACCTCGACCGGCGCCGGAGTGCCGTCCGTACGGGGGAAGGCGTGCGGGAAGTCGAGGATGCCGTTCACATCGGCGCCCCGGAAGGCGTAGATCGACTGGTCCGGATCGCCGAAGGCGACCAGCGTGCGCCCCCCGCCGGCCAGTGCGTCCAGCAGCCGTACCTGCGCCGGGTCGGTGTCCTGGTACTCGTCGACGAACACCGCGTCGTACCGCGCCCGCAGCTTCTCCGCGACCTCCGGACGCCGGGCGAGCAGGTCCGCGCGGTGCACCAGCTCCGCGTAGTCGAGCACCCCCTGCATGTCCAGGACGTCCAGGTACTCGGCGAGGAAGGACGCGGCGGCCGACCAGTCGGGGCGGCCCGTACGGCGCGCGAAGGCGGCCAGCGAGCGAGGGCCGAGGCCCAGTTCGCGGCTGCGCGCGAGCACCGCGCGGACCTCGTCGGCGAAGCCCCGCGTGGTCAGGCAGGCGCGCAGTTCGTCGGGCCAGCGGACGCGCCCCCGGCCGTCGCGGGCCAGCTCGATCTCGCCGGCGAGCAGGTCCCGTACGGCGACGTCCTGTTCGGGCCCGGAGAGCAGCCGCAGCGGCTCCGTGAAGAGTTCGCCCTCCTGGTGCGCGCGGATCAGGGCGTAGCTGAACGAGTGGAAGGTGGTCGCCTGCGGGCCCCGGGTGCCGCCGAGCCGTACCGCCGTACGGTCCCGCAGTTCCACCGCCGCCTTGCGGCTGAAGGTGAGCACCAGGATCCGTTCGGGGGCGGTGCCCCGGGCGACCCGCTCGGCCACCGACTCCACCAGCGTCGTCGTCTTGCCGGTGCCGGGGCCCGCCAGCACCAGGAGCGGCCCCCTCCGGTGGTCAACCACGGCGCGCTGCGCTGCGTCCAGCACAGGAGGGGTCACCGGCACGGGCGGCGTACGCAGCAGCCGGTACCCGCCGGGGGGCCGCTGCCGTACCCGCCGGTGCGGGGTACGTCCGGTGGAAGAGGAGGAGCTCACGTGGTTCGCCGGTCCTGGAGGAGGTGCTGGTGGTGACGGGGCTGGCCTGGTTACGCGGGTCGCTGGAGACCCTGGGGACCCGGGGGACGCATGGAGCGTACGGAACGCCTGGGACGCCGCGGGCGCGTCCCGTCGACGCTACGCCGTCGGACCGCCCGGACGCGCACGCTCCGGTGTGGCTTCCGTCGCGCGCTCCGGGAGAGCTTCCGTCGCGGGCATCGCTTCCGCCCCTTCCACCGCTCCCGCCCCGTGGGCTGTGGAGCAGCCGGTGGAGTCCTCCGTACGGCGGGCGGGCCGGACTCCGGATCGCCCGCCGCGCGCCCCGATGGCGGAAGCTGTCATCTGTGAGTCACATCGCCCGTGTCCGTGTCCGTGCCCGGCCCCGCGCCGCCCTCGCCGTCCCAGCGCGCCCGCCTCATGTCCAGGCGGGGCACATGGCCCTCGGCGCTCCGCGCGGCCTCGCGCAGCGGGGTGCCCTCCTCGCGGTAGTGGGCCAGGGCGCGCAGTTCGTGCCCGGGCAGCAGCACGCCGTCGGAACGGACCACGCGCCACCAGGGCACCGCGGAGCCGTAGAGCGCCATCGCCCGGCCCACCTGGCGCGGCCCGCCGTCGCCGAGCCACTCCGCGACATCGCCGTAGGTCATCACCCGGCCGGGTGGGATCAGCTCGGCGACGTCCAGCACCCGCTCCGCGTACTCCGGCAGTCTCGGGGGGCCGGGCGGTCCGGGCGGTCCGGGCAGGTCAGGCGGCCCGGACCCGTCGGGCGCCGTGGGGTCCTCGGGTTCCTCGCTCCTCATCCGGACCATCCTGCCGCACGCCACCGACATCGGCGGCGCCCCGGACCCGCGCACCGGATGCCCCCGCAATGCACCCTGATGCCCCCCTCTGTCGGATGCTCGTGCCACCATCATCCGGGCGGTGACTGGTGATACGAGATCAAGAAGACACGGATTCGGCAGAGGAGGGGGCCGTGCGGCATCCCGCGGCGGCACACACCTCCGGCGCTGAGCCGCGCCCGGAGGCCGGTGGGCCCTCGTCCTCCGGTCCGGAGAGCGATCAGGACACCGGACGATCGGACGCCGGTCGGGACAACGGCCCGGACGCCGCCCCCGGCACCGGCACCGACCAGGAGGGCGACGGCAACGGCGACGACACCGACGGCGGCGCCACCCGGGCCGACCGCGTCTCCGGTGACGAACCGCTGCTCGCCGCCCGCGTCCACCGCCCCTCCGACCTGCTGCGGCTGCTCATCGGCGTGCTGGCCATCGCCCTCGTCCTCGGCCTCTCCGCCTTCGCCCACGGCACCACCTCCGGCCTGGAACAGGACATCAGCAAGGGCACCGGCCAGGCCCCCGACCTGATCGTCAAGCTGGCCGGGCTGGTCTCCAGCATCGCCGTGCTGCTCGTCCCGGTCGCCTTCGCGATCGAGCGGCTGATCAAACGGGACGGGCTGCGCATCGCGGACGGCGTCCTCGCCGCCGTACTGGCGCACGGCGTCACCCTCGCCACCGACCTCTGGGTCGCCAGGGCCGCGCCCGAGTCGATCACGGACGCCCTGACGCGGCCCCAGCTCGGCGCCGGTTCCACCGACCCCGTCCACGGCTACCTCGCTCCCGTCATCGCCTACATGACCGCCGTGGGGATGGCCCGAAGACCACGCTGGCGGGTGGTCCTGTGGGTGGTGCTGCTGCTCGACGCCTTCGCGATGCTGGTCGCCGGGTACACCACACCGTTCTCGATCATGCTGACCGTGCTGATCGGCTGGACCGTCGCGTACGGCACGCTCTACGCGGTCGGTTCGCCCAACGTACGGCCGACCGGGCAGACCCTGATGGCGGGTCTGCGCCATGTCGGCTTCCGCCCCGTCAACGCGATGCGCGCCGAGGACGCCGCCGACGCGACCGAACAGGGCGACCGGGGGCGGCGCTATCTGGTCACCCTGGAGGACGGCCCGCCCCTCGACGTCACCGTCGTCGACCGCGAGCAGCAGGCGCAGGGCTTCTTCTACCGGGTCTGGCGCCAGCTCACGCTGCGCTCCATCACCACCCGCAGATCCATCCCCTCCCTGCGCCAGGCCCTCGAACAGGAGGCGCTGCTCGCGTACGCGGCCATCGCCGCCGGGGCCAACGCGCCCAAGCTGATCGCCACCTCCGAGCTGGGCCCCGACGCCGTCATGCTCGTCTACGAGCACCTGGGCGGCCGGTCGCTGGACTCGCTGCCGGACGAGGAGATCACCGACGAGCTGGTACGGGAGGCCTGGCGGCAGGTCAAGGCGCTCCAGTCGCGGCGTATCGCGCACCGCAGGCTCACCGGCGACGCCCTGCTGGTGGATCGTTCCGGCCAGGTGATCCTGACGGAGCTGCGCGGCGGCGAGATCGCGGCGGGCGATCTGGTGCTGCGGATGGACACCGCGCAGATGCTCACCACCATGGGGCTGCGGGTGGGCGCGGAGCGCTCCGTCGCCGCGGCGGTGGAGGTGCTGGGACCGGACGCGATCGCCGACTGTCTGCCGCTGCTCCAGCCGATCGCGCTGAGCCGGTCCTCCCGCGCGACGCTGCGCAGGCTCGCCCGTGAGCGCTCGCAGCGCGAACGCGAGGCGGTCCTCGCGGCCTCCGAGCGGACCAAGCGGGCCAAGGCGGCGGAGGTGGCAGCCCTCGACAGGGGCGGCGACCGCAAGGCCGTACGGAAGTCCCTGCGCGCCGAGAAACAGGCCGAGAAGCGGGCCATAGACGACGCGCTGGACGAGGCCCGCGAAGAAGACCTGCTCTCCCAGATGCGGCAGCAGGTGCTGCTGATCAGGCCGCAGGCGCCGGTCGAACCGGTCCAGCTGGAGCGGATCAAACCGCGGACGCTCCTCAGCTTCATCGCCGGGGCCGTCGCCGGATACTTCCTGCTGACACAGCTCACCCAGGTGGACTTCGCCACCGTCGTCAGCGACGCGCACTGGGGTTGGGTGCTCGCGGCGCTGGTGTTCTCGGCGCTGAGCTATGTGGCGGCGGCGATGAGCCTGCTCGGCTTCGTACCGGAGCGGGTGCCGTTCGGGCGGACGGTCATGGCGCAGGTCGCCGGGTCCTTCGTCAAGGTCGTCGCCCCGGCGGCGGTCGGCGGGGTCGCCCTGAACACCCGCTTCCTCCAGCGCGCGGGGGTACGGCCGGGGCTCGCGGTGGCGAGCGTCGGCGCGTCCCAGCTCTTCGGGCTCGGCGCGCACATCCTGCTGCTGCTCTCCTTCGGTTATCTGACCGGCACGGAGAAGACCGCGTCGCTCACCCCGTCCAGGACGGTGATCGCGGGGCTGCTGACCGTCGCCGTGCTGGTCCTGGTCGTGACCGCCATCCCGTTCCTGCGGAAGTTCGTGGCGACGCGGCTGCGCTCGCTGTTCGCCGGGGTGGTGCCGCGCATGCTGGACGTGCTCCAGCGGCCGCTGAAGCTGCTCACCGGCATCGGCGGGATGCTGCTGCTGACGGGCGTGTTCGTGATGTGCCTGGACGCCTCGATCCGGGCGTTCGACAACGGCAACCAGCAGCTCAGCTACGCGAGCATCGCGGTGGTCTTCCTGGCGGGCAACGCGCTGGGCTCGGCGGCGCCCACCCCGGGCGGGGTCGGCGCGGTCGAGGGCGCGCTGACGCTGGGTCTGATCGCGGTCGGCCTGCCCAAGGAGGTGGCGGCGCCCGCGGTGCTGCTCTACCGGCTGCTGACGCTCTGGCTGCCCGTGCTGCCCGGGTGGCTGAGCTTCAGCCACCTCACGCGCAAGGGCGCCCTGTAGGAGCGGCACCGCACGGCGGCCGGCCGTCCACGCCGCGGGGGCGGCTCCACGGCCCGCCGCACCGGGAGCGGCCCCGTGGAGTCCGCCGCGGAGGGCGCGGTGGAGTCCGCCGCGGAGGGCGCCGTGGAGTCCGCCGCGGGAGGCCGCCGCCACCCGCATGGACCGCGGCCCCGCGCGGCGCGGGCCGACCCGGCGCACGATGGGGCCATGTCCCTCTCCCCCGAACGGCGGTCCGCGGCCCTCGCCGCCGTCACCGCCGTCGCCCTGCTGGCCGCCTCCGGATGCTCCAGCACCCCGGGCTCCGACCGGGCGGACGCCTCGGACGCCGCCCTCGGGAATCCGGCCGGCGGGAACGCCCGGGCCACGAGCATCCCCGGCGACCTGACCACCCAGCATCTGCGGTGGAAGGCGTGCCGGGCCCCGTCGGCCTCCGAGGGCGGCGGTACGGCACCCTCGCCGCTGCCCGGCGGCACACGGTGGCAGTGCGCCACGATGAAGGCGCCGCTCGACTACGCCAAGCCGGGCGGTGCCACGATCGACCTCGCCCTCATCCGGGCCAGGGCGCGGGACACCAAGCACCGGATCGGCTCGCTCATCTTCAACTTCGGCGGCCCCGGCGGCTCCGGCATCACCGGGCTGCCGGCCTTCGCCAAGGACTACGAGAAGCTGCGCTCCCGCTACGACCTGGTGAGCTTCGACCCGCGCGGGGTCGGCCTCAGCGACGGCGTCCGGTGCGAGAACGCCAAGCAGCTCGACGCGTACTTCGCCCAGGATGCCACGCCCACCACGCCCGCCCAGGAGAAGACCTTCACGAAGGGGCTCGCCGACTTCGCGGCGGCCTGCGAGAAGAACTCCGGCAGGATCCTCCCGTACGTCGGTACGACCAACGCCGCGCGTGACATGGAGCTGATGCGGCAGGTCCTCGGCGACAAGAAGCTGTACTACTTCGGGATCTCGTACGGCACCGAGCTGGGCGGCGTCTACGCCCACCTGTACCCGAAGTCCGTCGGCCGGGCGGTCTTCGACGCCGTCGTCGACCCGACGCAGAACTCCGAGCAGGGCTCGCTCGGCCAGGCGAAGGGGTTCCAGCTCGCCCTCGACAACTTCGAGAAGGACTGTCTGGCGCGCGGCGCCGCCTGCCGGCTGCCCGGCTCGACGCCGAAGGAGATCCAGACGTTCATCATCGATCTGCTCAACCGGATCGAGAAGCATCCCATCCCGGGGATCGGCGCCCGGAAGCTGACCGGGACGCAGGCCACCAACGGGGTGGCGCAGGCGCTCTACTCGAAGGACTTCTGGCCCTATCTGGAGCAGGGCCTCGACGAGGCGGACGGCGGCAACGGCGCGCTGCTGCTCGCGCTCTCCGACTCGCTGAACGGGCGCGACCAGAACGGTCAGTACAGCAACCTCCAGGCCGCCAATGTGGCCGTCAACTGCGCGGACTCCAAGGAGCGCTACACCCTGGCGCAGACCAAGGAGAGGCTGCCGGCGTTCCGCAAGGCGTCGCCCGTCTTCGGGGACTACCTGGGCTGGGGGCTGATGAGCTGCTCCCGGTGGCCGGTGAAGGGGCAGTGGCGTACGCCGGACGTGAGCGCGCCCGGCTCGGCGCCGATCCTGGTCGTCGGCAACACCGGTGACCCGGCGACGCCGTACGCGGGCGCGAAGGCGATGGCGACGGCGCTGGGCAAGGGTGTCGGGGTCGAGCTGACGTACCACGGGCAGGGGCACGGCTCGTACGACAGCGGCGACCGGTGCGTGCAGAACGCGGTGAACGGCTATCTGCTGGACGGGAAGGTCCCGGCGGCGGGCACGGTCTGCAAGTAGGCGGAGAACGGGTCTGCAAGTAGGCGGAGAACGGAGAGGGGCCGGACCGCGCGTCACGCG
>NZ_JBHURV010000040.1:0-83560 GCF_042673865.1 Streptomyces sp. NPDC056987 | reverse complement strand
TCCACTGCCGGGCCGCCCTCCGTACACGCTGTTCCAGGTACGCGCTGTTCCAGCCGTTCAGCCCGTGGCTCAGCCGCCGAACTCCTGGAGGCCCTTGAGCGCCTGGTCCAGCAGCGCCTGCCGGCCCTCCAGCTCGCGGGCCAGCTTGTCGGCCTTCGCGTTGTTGCCCGCCGCGCGCGCCGCGTCGATCTGCGCGCGCAGCTTGTCCACGGCCGCCTGGAGCTGGCCCGTCAGACCCGCGGCCCGCGCACGGGCCTCCGGGTTCGTCCGGCGCCACTCGTTCTCCTCGGACTCCTGGAGCGCCCGCTCCACCGCGTGCATCCGGGCCTCGACCTTGGGCCTGGCGTCGCGCGGTACGTGGCCGATGGCCTCCCAGCGCTCGTTCAGCGCGCGGAAGGCTGCCCGGGCCGCCTTGAGGTCCGTGACCGGCACCAGCCGCTCGGCCTCGACCGCCAGCTCCTCCTTGAGCTTCAGATTCTCCGACTGCTCGGCGTCGCGCTCCGCGAAGACCTCGCCGCGCGCCGCGAAGAAGACGTCCTGAGCGCCGCGGAAGCGGTTCCACAGATCGTCCTCGGCGTCGCGCTGCGCGCGGCCCGCCGCCTTCCAGTCGGTCATCAGCTCGCGGTAGCGCGCCGCCGTACCGCCCCAGTCGGTGGAGCCGGAGAGCGACTCCGCCTCGGCGACCAGCTTCTCCTTGGCCTTACGGGCCTCCTCGCGCTGCGCGTCGAGCGCCGCGAAGTGCGCCTTGCGCCGCTTGGAGAACGCCGAGCGCGCGTGCGAGAAGCGGTGCCACAGCTCGTCGTCGGACTTCCGGTCCAGCCGGGGCAGGCCCTTCCAGGTGTCCACGAGCGCCCGCAGCCGCTCACCGGCCGACCGCCACTGGTCGCTCCGCGCGAGCTCCTCCGCCTCGGTGACCAGCGCCTCCTTGGCGTGGCGCGCCTCGTCGGTCTGCTTGGCCCGCTGCACCTTGCGCTCCTCGCGGCGCGCCTCGACCGTGGCGACCAGCGCGTCGAGCCGCGTCCGCAGCGCGTCGAGATCACCGACGGCGTGGTGCTCGTCCACCTGAACGCGCAGATGGTCGATGGCCGTCGTCGCGTCCTTCGCGGACAGGTCGGTGGTCTTCACGCGCTTTTCCAGGAGGCCGATCTCGACCACCAGGCCCTCGTACTTGCGCTCGAAATAGGCCAGAGCCTCCTCCGGAGAGCCGGCCTGCCACGATCCGACCACCTGCTCGCCCTCGGCCGTACGCACGTACACGGTGCCCGTCTCGTCGACACGGCCCCACGGGTCGCTGCTCACAGCGCCTCCTCCACCTGATGCCCACGAGGGGATTGGCCCCCGGGCATCATCCACAGTTCCTGGGGCGGGCCGCGCCCGCCCTGCACAACGCCAATCTAGGCGACCGGCCGCCCGGCTGTCCGCACTCAGCGCGGCCGAAATTCACAGGGTCACGCCGTGTCGACCGTGACCTTCTCCACGGTGACGGCCTTCTTGGGCGCGCCGTCGCTCGCCCCGCCGTCCACCCCGGCCTTCCCCACGGCCTCCACGGCCTTCAGGCCGGCGTCGTCCATGGTGCCGAACGGGGTGTAGCTGGGCGGCAGTTTGGTGTCCTTGTAGACCAGGAAGAACTGGCTGCCACCGGTGCCCGGCTGGCCGGTGTTGGCCATGGCCACCGTGCCCGCCGGGTACGTCACGGTGCCGTCCGCGCCGGCCTTGCCGAGAGCCGTCAGGTTCTCGTCCTCGATCGTGTAGCCGGGGCCGCCGGTCCCGTCACCCTTCGGGTCGCCGCACTGGAGCACGAAGATCCCCTCGGTCGTCAGCCGGTGGCACTTCGTCTTGTCGAAGTACCCCTTGTCGGCGAGCGCCTTGAACGAATTCACCGTGTGCGGGGTCTTCTTCGCGTCCATGGCGATCGAGATGTCGCCCTGGCTCGTTTTGAGGTCCAGCGTGTACTTCGCGTTCTGGTCGATGGCCATCTTCGGCTCGGGCTCGGCGCTCTCCGAGGGCTCCGCCGACGGGCTCGCCTCGGCCGCGGCGTCGTCCTTCTCCGTCTTGTCGCCGTCGCTCAGGCCGACGGAGAAGTACGCCGCGCCTCCCGCGAGCACCACCACGGCCAGCACGGAGGCGATGATCGCGTTGCGCCGCTTCGCCTTCTGCCGGGCCTCAACCCGCCGCTGCTGCTGCCGCTCGAACTTCTCCCTGGCGAGCTGCCGCCGCCGCTGATCGCTCTTGACCACCGGGTCCACTCCTCGTGTCTGTGTGTGATCCTGTTCGGTCCCATCCGGCCTGACCAGTGCCACGACCGGGCAAACCTTTCCGGGAGGGGCACCAGATGCGTACGGTATATGGGTTGGCTGTGGAATGAGGAGCGCCGGTATCCTCTCCGAACTGCCGCATTCTCCGCCGGACCACGTGCCCGGACGACATATAAGGACGATCGTGCTCATTGCCGGGTTCCCCGCCGGAGCCTGGGGGACCAATTGCTATCTGGTCGCCCCCGCCGCGGGTGAGGAGTGCGTGATCATCGACCCGGGCCACCAGGCCGCCCAAGGGGTCGAGGAAACGGTCAGGAAGCACCGCCTCAAGCCCGTCGCCGTCATCCTCACCCACGGACACATCGACCATGTCGCCTCCGTCGTCCCGGTGTGCGGCGCCCATGACGTACCGGCGTGGATCCACCCCGCCGACCGCTTCATGATGAGCGACCCGGAGAAGGCCCTCGGCCGCTCGATCGGGATGCCGCTCATGGGCGAGCTGACGGTCGGCGAGCCGGACGACCTGCGGGAGCTGACCGACGGCGCCGGGCTGGCACTGGCGGGCCTGGAGTTCACCGTCGCGCACGCTCCCGGCCATACGAAGGGGTCGGTGACCTTCGCGATGCCCGAGGCCGCGGACATTCCGCCGGTTCTCTTCTCGGGCGATCTGCTCTTCGCCGGCTCCATCGGACGCACCGACCTGCCCGGCGGTGACCACGCCGAGATCCTGGCGTCGCTGGGCCGCGTGTGCCTGCCGCTCGACGACTCGACCGTGGTGCTGTCCGGCCACGGCCCCCAGACGACCATCGGCCGGGAGCGCGCCACCAACCCGTATCTCCGGGACGTGGCCACCGGCCAGGGAGACGGCGCGCACGCCGCTCCGCGACGAGGAATGTGAAACACCGATCTCCATGAGCACCTTTCAGGCACCCAAGGGCACCTACGACCTGATCCCGCCCGTCTCGGCGACCTTCCTCGCCGTACGCGAGGCCATCGCCGCGCCGCTGAGGAACTCCGGCTACGGCTATGTCGAGACGCCCGGATTCGAGAACGTCGAGCTGTTCGCCCGGGGCGTCGGCGAGTCCACCGACATCGTCTCCAAGGAGATGTACGCCTTCGAGACCAAGGGCGGCGACAAGCTCGCGCTGCGCCCCGAGGGCACCGCCTCCGTGCTGCGCGCCGCGCTGGAGGCCAATCTCCACAAGGCCGGCAATCTGCCGGTCAAACTCTGGTACTCCGGCTCGTACTACCGCTACGAGCGCCCGCAGAAGGGCCGCTACCGCCACTTCTCGCAGGTCGGCGCCGAGGCGATCGGCGTCGAGGACCCGGCGCTCGACGCCGAGCTGATCGTCCTGGCCGACCAGGCGTACCGCTCGCTGGGCCTGCGGAACTTCCGCATCCTCCTCAACTCGCTGGGCGACAAGGAGTGCCGTCCCGTCTACCGCGAGGCGCTCCAGGGCTTCCTGCGCGGTCTCGACCTGGACGAGGAGACCCGCCGCCGCATCGAGATCAACCCGCTGCGCGTCCTCGACGACAAGCGCGCCGACGTCCAGAAGCAGCTGGCCGGGGCGCCGATGCTGCGCGACTACCTGTGCGACGCCTGCAAGGCGTACCACGAAGAGGTACGGGAGCTGCTGACCGTCCAGGGCGTCGCCTTCGAGGACGACGAGAAGCTCGTCCGCGGCCTGGACTACTACACGCGCACCACCTTCGAGTTCGTCCACGACGGACTCGGCGCGCAGTCCGCGGTGGGCGGCGGCGGCCGCTACGACGGCCTCTCCGAGATGCTCGGCGGCCCCCCGCTCCCCTCGGTCGGCTGGGCGCTGGGCGTGGACCGTACGGTCCTGGCCCTGGAGGCCGAGTCCATCGAGCTGGACATCCCGCCGGCCACCAGCGTGTACGCGATCCCGCTCGGCGAGGAGGCGCGGCGGCGGCTGTTCGGCGTCGTCACGGAGCTGCGCGCGGCGGGGATCGCGACGGACTTCGCGTTCGGCGGCCGCGGTCTCAAGGGCGCGATGAAGTCGGCCAACCGCTCCGGCGCGCGCTACACCCTCGTCGCGGGGGAGCGGGATCTCGCGGAGGGCGTGGTCCAGCTCAAGGACATGGAGAGCGGCGAGCAGACGGCGGTCGCGCTCGACACCCTGGTGGCCGAGGTGGCCCGGCGGCTCGGCTGAGCCCCGGGACGGGCCCCTCCTGTGGCTGAGCCCGGCCCCTCCTGAAGCGCCTTTATCCCCCGCGGACGCCGGCCGTAGGAGCCTGTACGGCAGAATGAGCCCGCGCGTACAGGCCCCGGGCCCCTGACCGATGGAACGGCGATATGACGAGTGCTGCGGTTGACGACGTCTCCTCCGACCGGGAGGACGGGAAGATCCCCGGCACGGTCGGTGGCGGCCGTGCGTTCGCGCTGCTGCTGGTCATCACGGGCGCGGCGGGGCTGCTGGCCGCGTGGGTGATCACGATCGACAAGTTCAAGCTGCTGGAGGACCCCGATTTCACCCCGGGGTGCAGCCTGAACCCGGTGGTGTCCTGCGGCAACATCATGAAGAGCGACCAGGCGTCGGTCTTCGGCTTCCCCAACCCGATGCTCGGTCTCGCCGCGTACTCCGTGGTCATCGCCATCGGCATGGGCCTGCTCGCCGGGGCCCGCTACCGCGGCTGGTTCTGGCTGGGACTGAACGCGGGGACGCTCTTCGGCGTCGGGTTCTGCACCTGGCTCCAGTACCAGTCGCTGTACAACATCAACTCGCTCTGCCTGTGGTGCTGTCTCGCCTGGGTCGCCACGATCCTGATGTTCTGGTACGTCACCGCCCACAACATCCGCCACCGGGTGCTGCCCGCGCCCGGGTGGCTGCGCGGCTTCCTCGACGAGTTCACCTGGGTGCTGCCGGCGCTGCACATCGGGATCATCGGGATGCTGATCCTGACCCGCTGGTGGGACTTCTGGACCAGCTGACAGCGCCGGCAGCGCTGTCAGCCATGTCAGTGGGCTGGCATAGGCTTCACCCGTGGAGCCCGACCTCTTTACCGCAGCCGCCGAAGACCGCCAGGAGAAGGACCCGTCCGCCAGCCCCCTGGCGGTCCGGATGCGCCCCCGTGTCGTCGACGAGGTCGTCGGCCAGCGGCATCTGCTGAAGCCGGGATCCCCGCTGCGCCGGCTGGTGGGCGAGGGCGGCGGCGGCCCCGCGGGCCCCTCGTCGGTGATCCTCTGGGGCCCGCCCGGCACCGGGAAGACGACCCTCGCCTACGTCGTCTCCAAGGCGACCAACAAGCGCTTCGTCGAGCTGTCCGCCATCACCGCGGGCGTCAAGGAGGTCCGAGCCGTCATCGACGGGGCGCGGCGCGCCTCCGGCGGCTTCGGCAAGGAAACGGTCCTCTTCCTCGACGAGATCCACCGCTTCAGCAAGGCCCAGCAGGACTCCCTGCTGCCCGCCGTGGAGAACCGCTGGGTGACACTGATCGCCGCCACCACGGAGAACCCGTACTTCTCGGTGATCTCCCCGCTGCTCTCCCGCTCCCTGCTGCTCACGCTGGAACCGCTCACGGACGAGGACCTGCGCGCCCTGCTGAGGCGGGCGCTCACCGAGGAGCGCGGTCTCGGGGGCGCCGTCACCCTGCCCGAGGACGCGGAGGCGCATCTGCTGCGGGTGGCGGGCGGCGACGCCCGGCGGGCGCTGACCGCGCTGGAGGCGGCGGCCGGCGCCGCGCTCGCCAAGAGCGAGAAGGAGATCACCCTCGGGACCGTCGAGGAGACCGTCGACCGCGCGGCGGTGATGTACGACCGGGACGGCGACCAGCACTACGACGTGGCGAGCGCACTCATCAAGTCGATCCGCGGCTCCGACGTGGACGCCGCGCTGCACTACCTGGCCCGGATGATCGACGCGGGGGAGGATCCCCGGTTCATCGCCAGGCGGCTGATGATCTCGGCGAGCGAGGACATCGGTCTCGCCGATCCGGCCGCGCTGCCGATCGCGGTCGCCGCCGCCCAGGCCGTGGCCATGATCGGCTTCCCGGAGGCCGCCCTCACCCTCAGCCACGCCACGATCGCGCTGGCGCTCGCGCCCAAGTCCAACGCGGCCACGACCGCGATCTCGGCGGCCCTGGAGGACGTGAAGAAGGGGCTGACGGGCCAGGTCCCGGCGCATCTGCGCGACGGCCACTACAAGGGCGCGGCCAAGCTCGGCCATGCCCAGGGCTACATCTATCCGCACGATGTCCCGGGCGGTATCGCGGCCCAGCAGTACGCGCCGGAGCCGGTGCGCGGCAGGCGCTACTACGAGCCCACGCGGTACGGCGCGGAAGCGCGTTACGCGGACGTGGTCGACAAGGTGCGCGAGCGGCTGCGCGGCGACGGCGGCTGAGTCCCCCGGCGTACGGCAGTCCTCCGGCGTACGGCAGCGGTGCCGGACCGGGTACGGCCGCGGTGTCCGGTCGCACGCGGCCGCGGGTCAGCGGGCGGCCGCGTCGAAGAGCGTGTGCATCGCGTGGCGCAGCTCGCTGACGTTCCGCACCGGCTCGGGGAAGTCGAAGCGGGCGTCGAAGCACCGGACGCCGGTGAAGCGCACCCGCAGCCCGAAGCGGTCGAGCCCCACCGGTACGGCCGCGGTCCCGGCGGCCGAGGCGGCCGCGGTCCGCTCACCGAGCAGCGCGCGCAGCGACCGTACCTCGGCGCCGTGCGCGGAGTGGAGGTGCTGCAGCAGCTCCGCCTCGTGCTCCACCAGCGGGTCGGGGGTGGCCGCCACGAAGTCCTCGGGCTCCACGGACTCGGCGCCCCACAGGTCGTCCACGCACGCCTCGCCGATCTCCAGGCGCAGCGTCATCCGGCCGGCGTCCGCCCGGCCCGGTTCGCGGGTGAGCCAGCCGGAGAGCCAGGCCCGGCCGCGGATACGGTGGGGCACGGAGACGGGCGCGACGTCGGTGAGCTCCAGCACCGCGTGGAGTTCGTCGTCCTGTGCGTGGGTGGCGGCCCGTACCGCGGGGGAGTCCGACGGGAAGACGAGGAACACCTCGCCGTCCGGGCCCACGGACCGTACGTCGGGCATGAGCTGGTAGGGGGGCCTGCCCTCGTGCAGACCGGGGATGAACAGCACCGCCGAGCATGTACCCTGTACGAGAGTTCGTGTGCGTTCGGCTGCTGACGGCATCCGATCGATTTCAAGCCCGCTGGGACGCGGCTGACCATGAGCTGATCGGACCTCCGTCGATTCGTCGCTCTGCGCGCCGAGCTTGTCTGTGATGTCCGTGATGCGCGTGGTGTTCCCAGGGCGAGACATGCGATCTCCTTAAGTAAGGTGAGCCTAACCTAACCTACAACGGAGGTCTGGAGAACGTGCCTAACCAGTCGCGTCCCAAGGTCAAGAAGTCGCGTGCGCTCGGTATCGCGCTGACGCCCAAGGCCGTCAAGTACTTCGAGGCCCGTCCTTACCCGCCGGGTGAGCACGGTCGTGGACGCAAGCAGAACAGTGACTACAAGGTCCGTCTGCTGGAGAAGCAGCGCCTGCGCGCCCAGTACGACATCAGCGAGCGCCAGATGGCCCGCGCCTACGACCGCGCCAAGAAGGCCGGCGGCAAGACGGGCGAGGCCCTGGTCGTCGAGCTGGAGCGCCGTCTCGACGCGCTCGTCCTGCGGTCGGGCATCGCCCGCACCATCTACCAGGCCCGTCAGATGGTCGTGCACGGTCACATCGAGGTCAACGGCGGCAAGGTCGACAAGCCGTCGTTCCGCGTCCGTCCCGACGACGTCGTGATGGTCCGCGAGCGCAGCCGCGACAAGGTCCCCTTCCAGGTCGCCCGCGAGGGTGGCTACGACACGGACGGCGAGACCCCGCGCTACCTCCAGGTCAACCTGAAGGCGCTGGCGTTCCGCCTGGACCGCGACCCGAACCGCAAGGAGATCCCGGTCATCTGCGACGAGCAGCTCGTCGTCGAGTACTACGCCCGCTGACCCGGACGCGGTAGCTCCACCACGCTTCGGCCCGCCGTCTCCCCGCCCTCGCGGACGGGAGAGCCGGCGGGCTTTCGCGTGGATCCTCTGGATCCTCCCGCCATTCAACGAGGCTCTAATCCGGTACGGGGCGGGGGCGTCGGCGCGATAAGGTCGGAGGACGACTTTCCAGTCGCCTGTCAGGTGTCAGTGACCTTCCGTCGTGTCGGTGACCCGCTGCCAGGGGCCTTCGACGATCAGGGAGCGGTGCGGCGTGACCGGTGGAGAGGTTGCCGGAATCCTGGTGGCCGTGTTCTGGGCCATTCTGGTCTCCTTCCTCGCCGTGGTGCTGGTGAGACTGGCCCAGACGCTCAAGGCGACCACCCGGCTGGTGGCGGACATCACCGAGCAGGCAGTCCCCCTGCTCGCGGACGCGTCCGCGACGGTCCGGTCCGCGCAGACCCAGCTCGACCGGGTCGACGCCATCGCGTCGGACGTCCAGGAAGTCACCTCGAACGCCTCGGCACTCTCCACCACGGTCGCCTCGACGTTCGGCGGCCCCCTCGTCAAGGTCGCGGCGTTCGGCTACGGCGTACGCCAGGCCATGGGACGCCGGGGCGCGCCCGCCGCCGGGAGCGAGCCCACGGAGCGGGCCACCCGCCGTACGGTCGTCGTCGGCCGTACGCTCCCCGCCGCCCGGCTCAGGAAGAAGAAGGGCTGACCGCAGCGATGTTCCGCCGTACGTTCTGGTTCACCGCGGGCGCCGCAGCCGGCGTCTGGGCCACCGCCAAGGTCAACCGCAAGCTCAAGCAGCTCACCCCGGAGAGCCTCGCCGCCCAGGCGGCGAACAAGGCGATCGACGCCGGGCACAAGGTCAGGGAGTTCGCCGTCGACGTACGCTCCGGAATGGTGCGGCGCGAGGCCGAGCTCGGTGAGGCACTGGGCCTGGACGCACCGGCGGACCACGCGCTGCCCGCCCCGCGCAGGCTCGCCGCGATCGAGCACCCCCGCAGGACCACGACCACGCACTCCTACAACCCGCACAACCGGAATGAGGACCACTGATGGAGTCGGCTGAAATTCGTCGCCGCTGGCTGAGCTTCTTCGAGGAGCGCGGTCACACCGTCGTCCCTTCGGCGTCGCTCATCGCGGACGACCCGACTCTGCTGCTGGTCCCGGCGGGCATGGTGCCCTTCAAGCCGTACTTCCTCGGCGAGGTCAAGCCTTCGTTCGACCGGGCCACCAGCGTGCAGAAGTGCGTCCGTACCCCGGACATCGAAGAGGTCGGCAAGACCACCCGGCACGGCACGTTCTTCCAGATGTGCGGCAACTTCTCCTTCGGCGACTACTTCAAGGAAGGCGCCATCACCTACGCCTGGGAGCTGCTGACCAGCTCCGTGGCGGACGGCGGCTACGGACTGGACCCGGAGCGCCTGTGGGTCACCGTCTACCTCGACGACGACGAGGCCGAGCAGATCTGGCGCGAGAAGATCGGCGTCCCCGCCGAGCGCATCCAGCGCCTCGGCAAGAAGGACAACTACTGGTCCATGGGCGTGCCGGGCCCCTGCGGCCCCTGCTCGGAGATCAACTACGACCGGGGCCCCGAGTTCGGCGTCGAGGGCGGCCCCGCCGTCAACGACGAGCGTTACGTGGAGATCTGGAACCTGGTCTTCATGCAGTACGAGCGCGGCGCCGGCGAGGGCAAGGAGGACTTCCCGATCCTCGGTGAGCTGCCCTCCAAGAACATCGACACCGGTCTCGGCCTCGAACGCCTCGCCATGATCCTCCAGGACGTACAGAACATGTACGAGACGGACACGCTCCGGGTCGTCATGGACAAGGCCACCGAGCTGACCGGCGTGCGCTACGGCGCCGAGCACGGCTCGGACGTCTCGCTGCGCGTGGTCGCCGACCACATCCGTACGTCCACGATGCTCATCGGCGACGGCGTCACCCCGGGCAACGAGGGGCGCGGCTACGTCCTGCGCCGCATCATGCGCCGCGCCATCCGCAACATGCGCCTGCTCGGCGCCACGGAGCCGGTCGTCGCCGCCCTGGTCGACGTGGTCATCAGGACCATGGGCGAGCAGTACCCGGAGCTGGAGACCGACCGCAAGCGCATCGAGACCGTCGCCCTCGCCGAGGAGGCCGCCTTCCTCAAGGCCCTCAAGGGCGGCACGAACATCCTCGACACCGCCGTCACCGAGACCAAGGCCGCCGGTGGCCAGGTGCTCTCCGGCGACAAGGCGTTCCTGCTCCACGACACCTGGGGCTTCCCCATCGACCTCACCCTGGAGATGGCCTCGGAACAGGGCCTCTCCGTGGACGAGGAGGGCTTCCGGCGGCTCATGAAGGAGCAGCGGGAGCGGGCCAAGGCCGACGCCAAGGCCAAGAAGTCCGGCCACGCCGACCTCTCCGCCTACCGCTCGGTCGCGGACGCCGGCGGCTCCACCGAGTTCACCGGCTACACCGCCACCGAGGGCGAGTCGACCGTGGTCGGCCTGCTCGTCGACGGAGTGCCCTCGCCCGCCGCCACCGAGGGCGACGACGTCGAGATCGTCCTCGACCGCACGCCCTTCTACGCCGAGGGCGGCGGCCAGCTCGCCGACCAGGGCCGGATCCGGCTCGACAGCGGCGCCGTCGTCCAGATCCGCGACGTCCAGCAGCCGGTCCCCGGTGTCTCCGTACACAAGGGAACGGTGCAGGTCGGCGAGGTGACGGTGGGCGCCTCCGCGTACGCCGCCATCGATCTGAACCGCCGCCGTGCCATCGCCAGGGCCCACAGCGCCACCCACCTCACCCACCAGGCGCTGCGCGACGCCCTCGGCCCGACGGCCGCCCAGGCCGGTTCGGAGAACTCCCCGGGCCGCTTCCGCTTCGACTTCGGCTCGCCCGCCGCCGTACCCGGCACGGTGCTCCTCGACGTCGAGCAGAAGATCAACGAGGTGCTCGCCCGGGAGCTGGACGTCCAGGCCGAGGTCATGTCGATCGACGAGGCCAAGAAGCAGGGCGCCATCGCCGAGTTCGGCGAGAAGTACGGCGAGCGGGTCCGGGTCGTCACCATCGGGGACTTCTCCAAGGAGCTGTGCGGCGGCACGCACGTCCACAACACCGCCCAGCTCGGCCTGGTGAAGCTGCTCGGCGAGTCGTCGATCGGCTCCGGGGTGCGGCGTATCGAGGCCCTGGTCGGGGTGGACGCCTACAACTTCCTCGCCAGGGAGCACAGCGTCGTCGCCCAGCTCCAGGAGCTGGTCAAGGGCCGCTCGGAGGAGCTCCCGGAGAAGATCGCCGGGATGCTCGGCAAGCTCAAGGACGCCGAGAAGGAGATCGAGAAGTTCCGCGCGGAGAAGGTGCTCGCCGCCGCCGCCGGACTGGCCGACTCCGCCCAGGACGTACGGGGCACGGCGCTGGTCACCGGGCAGGTCCCGGACGGCACCTCGGCCGACGACCTGCGGAAGCTCGTCCTCGACGTGCGCGGTCGCATCCGGGGCGACCGGCCGGTGGTCGTGGCGCTGTTCACCACGGCCGGCGGCCGCCCGCTGACGGTCATCGCCACCAACGAGGCCGCCCGCGAGCGCGGACTCAAGGCCGGTGACCTGGTGCGTACCGCCGCCAAGACCCTCGGCGGCGGAGGCGGCGGCAAGCCGGACGTCGCCCAGGGCGGTGGCCAGAACCCGGCGGCCATCGGGGACGCCGTCGCCGCCGTCGAGCGCCTCGTCGCCGAGACCGCCTGAGGGGCGGGCACCGCATGAGCGGTATGCGCAGAGGACGCCGGCTCGCGATCGACGTCGGGGACGCCCGCATCGGGGTCGCCTCGTGCGACCCCGACGGGATCCTCGCCACGCCGGTGGAGACCGTGCCGGGACGCGATGTCCCGGCCGCCCACCGGCGGCTGCGGCAGCTCGTCGAGGAGTACGAACCCGTCGAAGTGCTGGTCGGGCTGCCCCGCTCCCTCAACGGGGGAGAGGGGCCGGCCGCCGCGAAGGTGCGGGTGTTCGCCCAGGAGCTGGCGCGGGGCGTCACACCCGTGCCGGTACGACTGGTCGATGAGCGGATGAGCACAGTGACGGCCAGTCAAGGGCTGCGCGCTTCGGGCGTTAAGTCCAAGAAAGGGCGGTCCGTTATCGACCAAGTGGCGGCAGTTGTCATCCTCCAGAGCGCGCTGGAGGCCGAACGGGTATCAGGTAATCCTCCCGGCGAGAGCGTCGAAGTGGTCATCTGATCGCGGTACGGTAACGTTCCGCGCGATGCGGCGGTGTTCGAACAGCCACCGCACAGCAAAGAGGCGAAACGGACGCCGTGCCACTGCGGTCAGCGGTCACGCCTCGCGGCTCAAGGGGATCGATGACTGACTATGGCCGGGGCCCCGGCTCCGCACCGTGGCACCCTGGGGACCCCCTGTACGGGGACTCGGGGTGGGCGGCACAGCAGGCCACCGACGGCAGCGGCTCCTCCTACGGAGGGCAGCAGCAGTACCCGCAGCAGTCGCAGGCGCAGGCCCAGTACGGGGAGGCGCAGGACCCGTACCAGCAGCAGTACCAGCAGCAGCCGCAGCACCCTCAGTACCAGGGCGGGCAGCCCGAGTACGGTGCTCAGCAGTACGGCGGCCAGCAGTACGGCACGCAGCAGCAGCCGCAGTACCAGGAGCAGCCCCAGCAGCCGCAGCAGGGGCCGTACGGAGGCCAGCAGCACCCGCAGCACCACCCCCAGCAGCAGTACGCCGATCCGCAGTACAACGACCCGCAGTACAACGGCGGTTGGGACAACGGCCAGCAGGCCGCGATGCCGTACGGGGCCACCGCCCCGGCCCCCTACGCGGGCGAGCACGGCAACTACGCCGAGAACCACGACTACTACGGCACCTCCGACGCCTACCCGCCCCCGCAGCCCCCCGGCCGCCGGCAGCCCGACCCGGAGCCCGAGGCCGAACCCGGTCCGGCCGAGGCCGACGCGGACACGCCGGAGAAGGAGACACACCCCTTCTTCACCGGTGGGGGCGGCGACGGGGACGACGACGGCGGCGAGGGCCGCGGTGGCGAGGGCCGCGAGCGCCGCGGCAAGACGAAGAAGAAAAAGAAGAGCCGCAACGGCACGGCCTGCCTGGTCGTCGCCGTGGTCTTCATCGGCGGCGCCGGCGGTATCGGCTATGTCGGCTACCAGTTCTGGGAGAGCAAATTCGGGCCGCCGCCGGACTTCGCGGGTGCGGGCTCCGGCGATATCGAGGTGGAAATCCCGTCGGGGGCCGGCGGATATGAGATCGGCGCCATTCTGGTCAAGAACGGCGTGGTGAAAAGCCAGCGCGCCTTCGTCGCCGCACAGAAGCAGAACCCCAAGGGCAATACGATCCAGGCGGGCGTCTACATTCTCGGCAAGGAGATGTCGGCGCGGAACGCGGTCACGAAGATGCTCAGCCCGAGCAGCCGGAACGCGCTGATCTTCCCCGAGGGCAAGCGCAACGAATTCGTCTACGAGCAGATCGACAAACGGCTCGGGCTCAAGAAGGGCGAGACGGCGGCCGTTGCCAAGGCGCAGGCGAAGAACCTGGGTCTCCCGAAATGGGCCAACGACAGCAGGGATATAAAGGATCCGCTGGAGGGCTTCCTCTTCCCGGCGAGCTACCCGGTCGCGAAGGGGACGAAGCCGGAGACCGTCCTCAAGAAGATGGTCGCCCGCGCCAAGGTCGAATACGAGAAGCAGAACCTCGAAGCCGAGGCGAAGAAGCTGAAGCTGAAGTCGCCGCTCCAGCTGATCACCATCGCGAGCCTCGTCCAGGCGGAGGGCAAGTACAAGCACGACTTCGACAAGGTCGCCCGGGTCGTCTACAACCGGCTGGAGCCGGAGAACACCGAGACCGTCGGCCGTCTGGAGTTCGACTCGACCGTCAACTACATCAAGAGCCAGAGCAGGCTGGATCTCGGCGCGGTCGACGACCTGCGCAGGATCAAGGACCCGTACAACACGTACGACATCAAGGGACTGCCGCCCGGTCCCATCGGCAACCCGGGCGCCGACGCCCTGCACTCGGCGATCAACCCGGCGGACGGTCCCTGGTACTACTTCGTCTCGGTCACCTCGGACAAGACGCTCTTCGCCGTCACCAACGAGGAGCACGAGGCGAACCGCCAGGAGTACGAGAGGGAAAGCAAGAAACAGTGATGCCAGAACGGCGGGCGGCGGTCCTCGGATCGCCCATCGCTCATTCCCTTTCCCCGGCGCTGCACCGCGCCGCGTACGCGGAGCTCGGCCTGGGCCGGTGGTCGTACGGCCGGTTCGAGGTGGACGAGGCGGGGCTCCCCGGATTCCTCGAAGAGGTGCGGGGCGACCCCTCCTGGGCGGGGCTGTCGCTGACCATGCCGCTCAAGCGGGCCGTCATCCCGCTGCTGGACGAGATCACCGCCACCGCGGCCTCGGTCGAGGCGGTCAACACGGTCGTCCTCGGCGAGGACGGCCGGCGTACCGGCGACAACACGGACATCCCCGGCATGATCGCCGCGCTCCGCGAGCGCGGCGTGGAGAAGGTGGAGTCGGCGGCGATCCTCGGGGCGGGCGCGACCGCCTCGTCCGCGCTCGCGGCCCTCGCCGTGGTCTGCGCCGGCCCCGTCACCGCGTACGTGCGCAGCGAGGCCCGCGCCACCGAGATGCGTGGCTGGGGCGAGCGGCTCGGGGTCGATGTCCGGATCGCCGACTGGGCGGAGGCCGACGGCGCGCTGAGCGCGCCGCTGGTGATCGCCACCACCCCGGCCGGCACCGCCGACGTGCTGGCCGACGCGGTCCCGGGGGCGCCGGGCACCCTCTTCGACGTGCTGTACGAGCCGTGGCCGACCCCGCTCGCGGCGGCCTGGTCCGGGCGCGGCGGAGCCCTCGTGAGCGGGCTCGACCTGCTGGTCCACCAGGCGGCGCTCCAGGTGGAACTGATGACGGGCCGCTCGCCCGCGCCGCTCGACGTGATGCGCGAGGCCGGCATCGCGGCGCTCGGCTGACCCGTACGGGGTCCGACCTGTCGGACGGGGTGGTCCGGTCCGCGGACCGCTGCCCGCGGCCGGTCCCCGCCGTGGGAGAATCGGACAAGGCGGGCCAGGGACGCGCACCCGGTCGCGCCGTTGTCGTTTCGGGCGCGCGCGAGTATGAGGAGCACCGTTGAGCAGGTTGCGCTGGCTGACCGCGGGGGAGTCCCACGGACCCGCACTCGTGGCGACGCTGGAGGGTCTTCCCGCCGGTGTGCCCATCACCACGGAGATGGTGGCGGACCACCTGGCCCGGCGCCGCCTCGGCTACGGCCGCGGTGCTCGGATGAAGTTCGAGCGGGACGAGGTCACCTTCCTCGGGGGGGTACGGCACGGCCTGACGATGGGCTCGCCCGTCGCGATCATGGTGGGCAACACCGAGTGGCCCAAGTGGGAACAGGTCATGTCGGCCGATCCGGTCGACCCCGCGGAGCTGGCCCAGCTCGCGCGCAACGCCCCGCTGACCCGGCCCAGGCCCGGTCACGCGGATCTCGCGGGCATGCAGAAGTACGGCTTCGACGAGGCCCGTCCCGTACTGGAGCGCGCCAGCGCCCGGGAGACGGCCGCGCGGGTGGCGCTCGGCGCCGTGGCGCGCTCGTACCTGAAGGAGACGGCCGGGATCGAGATCGTCTCCCATGTCGTCGAGCTGGCCGCGGCGAAGGCCCCGTACGGGGTCTACCCGGAGCCGTCCGACGTGGCGAGGCTCGACGCCGACCCGGTGCGCTGTCTGGACGCCGACGCGAGCAAGGCGATGGTCGCGGAGATCGACCAGGCCCACAAGGACGGCGACACCCTCGGCGGGGTCGTCGAGGTGCTGGCGTACGGCGTGCCGGTCGGACTCGGTTCGCACGTCCACTGGGACCGCAGGCTCGACGCCCGGCTCGCCGCCGCGCTCATGGGCATCCAGGCCATCAAGGGCGTCGAGGTCGGCGACGGCTTCGGGCTGGCCCGGGTGCCGGGCTCGAAGGCGCACGACGAGATCGTCCCGACCGCCGACGGCATCCGGCGCGCCTCCGGCCGCTCGGGCGGCACCGAGGGCGGGCTGACCACCGGTGAGCTGCTGCGCGTACGGGCCGCGATGAAGCCCATCGCCACCGTGCCGCGCGCGCTGGCCACCGTCGACGTGGCCACCGGCGAGGTGACCAGCGCCCACCACCAGCGCTCCGACGTGTGCGCCGTGCCGGCCGCGGGCATCGTCGCCGAGGCCATGGTCGCGCTGACCCTCGCCGACGCGGTCGCGGAGAAGTTCGGCGGCGACAGCGTCACGGAGACGCGCCGCAACGTCGACTCGTACCTCGACAACCTGCGGATCCGATGAGCGCCCCGGATCCGGCGAACGGGCCGGTGGTCGTCCTCGTCGGCCCCATGGGCGTCGGCAAGTCGACGGTCGGCGAACTGCTCGCCGCGCGGCTCGGCACGGCCTTCCGGGACAGCGACGCCGACATCGTCGCCGCCCAGGGACGCTCCATCGCGGAGATCTTCGTGGACGACGGCGAGTCGCACTTCCGCGAGCTGGAGCGGGCGGCGGTACGGCGGGCGCTCGCCGAGCACCCCGGCGTCCTCGCACTCGGCGGCGGCGCGGTCCTCGACGCCGCCACCCGCGCGGAGCTGACCGGGCTGCCCGTCGTCTACCTCTCGATGGAGGTCGCCGAGGCGGCCCGGCGGACGGGGCTGAACACGGCGCGCCCGCTGCTGGCCGTCAACCCCCGCCAGCAGTGGAAGAAGCTGATGGAGGGGCGCCGCCACCTGTACACGGAGGTGGCCCGGGTCTGTGTCGCCACCGACGACCGCGCGCCCGAAGAGGTCGTGGACGCCGTCCTCGACGCGCTGGAGCTCACCCCTCCTCCGGCGGAAGAGCTCAGGATCCCCGGCAAGGAGAACCCCGTATGACGGACCAGGCAGTCACCCGTATCCAGGTCGGCGGCACCGCGGGGCACGACCCGTACGAGGTGCTGGTCGGCCGGCAGCTCCTGGGCGAGCTGCCCGGGCTGATCGGGCCGCGGGTCCGGCGGATCGCCGTCATCCACCCCGAGGCGCTGGCGGGCACCGGTGAGGCGCTCCGGGCGGACCTCGCCGAGCAGGGGTACGAGGCCGTCGCGATCCAGGTGCCGAACGCCGAGGAGGCGAAGACCGCCGAGGTCGCCGCGTACTGCTGGAAGGCGCTCGGCCAGACCGGCTTCACCCGCAGCGATGTGATCATCGGCGTGGGTGGCGGCGCCACCACCGACCTGGCCGGGTTCGTCGCCGCGACGTGGCTGCGCGGGGTGCGCTGGATCGCCGTACCGACGACCGTGCTCGCCATGGTCGACGCGGCCGTGGGCGGCAAGACCGGCATCAACACCGCCGAGGGCAAGAACCTCGTCGGCGCCTTCCACCCGCCCGCCGGGGTGCTCTGCGACCTCGCCGCGCTGGACTCCCTCGGGGTCCACGACTACGTCAGCGGCATGGCGGAGATCATCAAGGCGGGGTTCATCGCGGACCCGGCCATCCTGGAGCTGGTCGAGGCCGACCCGGAGGGCGCCCGTACGCCGTCGGGGCCGCACACCGCCGAGCTGATCGAGCGGTCGATCCGGGTCAAGGCAGAGGTCGTCTCCAACGACCTCAAGGAGTCCGGTCTCCGGGAGATCCTCAACTACGGCCACACCCTGGCGCACGCCATCGAGAAGAACGAGCGCTACAAGTGGCGGCACGGCGCGGCCGTCTCCGTCGGCATGGTCTTCGCCGCCGAACTGGGCCGGCTGGCCGGCCGGCTCGACGACGCGACCGCCGACCGGCACCGCGCCGTCCTGGAGTCCGTCGGCCTCCCGCTGACCTACCGCGGCGACCAGTGGCCCAAGCTGCTGGAGACGATGAAGGTCGACAAGAAGTCCCGCGGCGACCTGCTGCGCTTCATCGTGCTCGACGGCCTCGGCAAGCCGACCGTGCTGGAGGGCCCGGACCCGGCGGTGCTGCTCGCGGCGTACGGGGAGGTGTCCGCGTGACCCGGCGGGTCCTCGTCCTCAACGGGCCCAACCTGGGACGCCTCGGCTCGCGCGAGCCCGACGTGTACGGGGCGACGTCGTACGCCGGACTGGTCGACGCCTGCCGCGACCTCGGCAAGGAGCTGGGGCTCGACGTCGACGTACGGGAGACGAACGACGAGGGGGAGCTGATCCGCTGGCTCCACGAGGCCGCGGACGGCGCCCTGCCGGTCGTCCTCAACCCCGGCGCGTTCACCCACTACTCGTACGCGATGCGGGACGCGGCGGCGCAGCGCACGGCGCCGCTGATCGAGGTGCACATCTCGAACCCGTACGCGCGCGAGGAGTTCCGCCACACCTCGGTCGTCGCGGCCGTCGCCAGCGGTACGGTCGCGGGCTTCGGTATCGGCTCGTACCGGCTCGCGCTGCGCGCTCTCGCCGACGAACTGACGAGCTGACCGCCTGACGGGACGGGCCGGGGTGCGCGGGCGCCGCCGCCCGCGCACCCCGGCCGTTCCCACGGCGGCGGCCGGGGGCGGTACCGTTCGGTGGCGCGGCCCCGCCGGGCCCCGCAGACCAGCGTCAGTCGTACGAGACGGAGTGGCACCGGATGCAGCACTCAGTGGGGGTTCCGCTGCCGCCTCCCCAGGGACCAGGGCGGGGCACCGGGGGATGGCCGCCGCAGGCACCCGCCGCGCACCAGGCCCACGGCACGTACCCGGCACAGGGCCCGCAGGGGCCACACCAGGCGCAGGGGTCGCACGGGCCGCAGGGTCCACATGGACTGCACCAGGCCCATGGTGCGCAGCAGGCGCAGGGATCTCACCCGGCGCAGGGGCCGCACCAGCCTCCCGGGCGCCCTCAGTCCTCGGGGCCGCAGGGGCCGCCCGGGCCGCAAGGGCCCCCCGCGCCCCCCGGCGCGCAGGGACGGCCGCCTCAGCCCCCTCAGGCCCCGATCCCCGGCCAGCACCCGGGACCGCCTCCCGGGTCCGCACAGGGGTACGGACACGGCCCCGTGCCGCCGCCCGGCCCGGGGACCGGGCCGCCGCCCCCGGACGTCACCGGGCATGTCCAGCTGCCGCCCGGCGGACCCGTGCCGATCCCCGCCGCGCCGCCGGCCGACAGCGGCACGGGCACCGCGACCCTCGCGGTCCTGCTCATCGGGCCCGCGGGCGCGGGCAAGACGACCGTCGCCCGGCACTGGGCGAGCAGCCGCCGGGTGCCCACCGCGCACATCAGCCTGGACGACGTACGCGAATGGGTCTGCGCGGGCTTCGCCGACCCGCAGTCCGGCTGGAACGACCACTCCGAGGCGCAGTACCGGCTGGCCCGCCGCACCTGCGGCTTCGCCGCGCGCAACTTCCTCGCCAACGGCATCTCCTGCATCCTCGACGACGCGGTCTTCCCGGACCGCCCGGTCGTCGGGCTCGGCGGCTGGAAGCGCCATGTCGGCCCCGGACTGCTCCCGGTGGTCCTGCTCCCCGGCCTGGAGATCGTGCTGGAGCGCAACGCCGAGCGCAGCGGCAACCGCCGGCTGGCGGACGAGGAGGTCGCGGGCATCCACGGCCGGATGGCCGGCTGGTACGGCTCGGGGCTGCCCATCATCGACAACTCCAAGTACGACGTGGAGACCACCGCCCGGGTCCTGGACGACGTCCTGGCCCGCGCGCTGGCCTCGCCGCCGAGCTGGTAGCCGCCCCCCGGGGCCGCCGCGGGGGCTCCCTCGACGGCCCCGGGGGTTCCCCGGTCGGACGCGCTGAACCGGCCGGGTGAGGTGCACACTCGTACGATCGGGTCATGTCAGACGTGCATGCGGTCCGCCGCGCGCGGCTGCGTGACCGGTACGCCGCCGCGGGCAACGACGCGGCGCTGGTCTCCCGGCCCGCCAACGTCCGCTACCTCGCGGGCGGGGCGCCGCCCGGCGCCGTACTGCTGCTCGGCCCGGAGGACAACGACACGCTGCTCTGCCCGCCCGCCCCGGGTCACGGGGGCGAGGACGGGCACGCACCGGTCGACGAACAGCTGCGCCGCACCGCCGTACCGGCCGGCGGCGACCCCGCCGTGGCCGCCGCGGGCCTCCTCACCCCGTCCGCCGCGGGCAGGCTCGCTGTCGAGGAGCACCACCTCACCGTCGCCCGGCACCGGGCGATCGGCGCCGTCGCGCCCGCCCTGCGCCTCACGGACCTCGGCTGCGCCGTCGAGCAGCAGCGGATCGTGAAGGACGAGGAGGAGATCGCCTGTCTGCGGATCGCCGCCGAGATCGCCGACCACGCGCTGGGGGAGCTGCTGGAGTCGATCCTGGTGGGCCGCACGGAGCGGCATCTCGCGCTGGAGCTGGAGCGGCGGCTCGTCGACCACGGTGCCGACGGTCCCGCCTTCCCGACCGTGGTGGCCACCGGGCCGCACTCGGGCCGTCCCGGGCACCGCCCCTCGGACCGGCGGGTGGAGGAGGGAGATTTCCTCTCCGTCGGCCTCGGCGCCGACTACCGCGGATACCGGTGTCTCATCGGCCGTACGTTCGTCATCGGGACCTCCCCGGCCGACTGGCAGATCGAGCTGTACGAGCTGGTCTTCGCGGCACAACGGGCAGGTCGGGAGGGGCTGGTGCCCGGCGCGGGCTACCGCGACGTGGACCGCGCGACGCGGTATCCGCTGGAGGCCGCCGGGCACGGCGAGGGGCTCGCACCCCGTACGGGACACGGTGTCGGACTCGAAATCGACGAGGACCCGCAGCTCGCTCCCGCGGCCATGGGTAAACTGGATGTTCGTGTGCCGGTCACCGTCGGACCGGGGGTCCACCTCCCGGGCCGGGGCGGTGTCCGGATCGATGACACGCTCGTCGTCCGCCCCGAGGCGGACGGCGGACCCGAGCTACTCACCATCACGACCAAGGAGCTGCTCGCGCTTTAGCGCCGCGACCTGCAATGTCTGCCCCGAAGGCAGAGCTTGCAGGGTGGGGCGCTGGTGCCGCTGGCCGGCGATGTCCGCCCGCCGGGGCGGCGCGCGGCCCCCGGTCGTCCACCTGCTTTCAGTCCAGGAGATTCCGCAACCGTGGCTTCCACGAACGACCTCAAGAACGGCCTGGTGCTCAAGCTCGACGGAGGCCAGCTCTGGTCCGTCGTCGAGTTCCAGCACGTCAAGCCCGGCAAGGGCCCGGCCTTTGTGCGCACCAAGCTGAAGAACGTGCTCTCCGGCAAGGTCGTCGACAAGACCTTCAACGCCGGCGTGAAGGTCGAGGTGGCCATTGTCGACCGCCGCGACATGCAGTTCTCGTACATGGACGGCGAGTACTTCGTCTTCATGGACATGAGCACGTACGACCAGCTCATGATCGACCGCAAGTCGGTCGGCGACGCGGCGAACTTCCTGATCGAGGGCTTCACCGCCACGGTCGCCACGCACGAGGGCGAGGTGCTCTACGTCGAGCTGCCCGCCGCGGTCGAGCTGGTCATCAAGCACACCGACCCGGGCGTCCAGGGCGACCGCTCCACCGGCGGCACCAAGCCGGCGACGCTGGAGACCGATTACGAGATCGGTGTCCCGCTCTTCATCACCACCGGCGAGAAGATCAAGGTCGACACCCGTACGGGCGACTACCTCGGCCGGGTGAACAGCTAACCGTGGCTGCCAGGAGCAATGCCCGTAAGCGCGCGTTCCAGATCCTCTTCGAGGCCGATCAGCGCGGTACGTCCGTACAGAACGTTCTCGCGGACTGGATCAGGCACTCCCGCTCCGACGACCGGCAGCCGCCCGTCAGCGAGTTCACCATGGAACTGGTCGAGGGATACGCGGAGCACGTGGCCCGTATCGACGAGCTCATCGGCACCTACGCCGTGGACTGGGACCTCGACCGGATGCCGGTCGCCGACCGCAACATCGTGCGCCTCGGCACGTACGAACTGATCTGGCTGGACGGCACCCCGGACGCGGTGGCGATCGACGAGGCGGTCCAGCTCGCCAAGGAGTTCTCCACCGACGAGTCCCCGGCGTTCGTGAACGGCCTCCTCAGCCGCTTCAAGGACCTCAAGCCGAGTCTGCGCCGCGCCTGAGCGGCGGTCCGCCCTCACGCGCCGGACGGGATCAGCCAGCCCGCCCGGTACGTGAGGGCGCACGTGTGTCCGGACCCGTGCGGGCCTGCCGTCCGGGCGGGGAACGTCGGCCGGGCGCCGGGCGCCGGACGCGCCGATGGGCGGTCCCGTACGTGCGTACGGGACCGCCCATCGGACTATGGAGGGGACGTTTCTGCCGATCTGCGGGCCGGGCCCGCGGAAGCGGTCAGCTCTCGTCGTGCGCGACCGCGCGCCGCGCGTCCGCGTCCAGCACGCCCCAGCTGATGAGCTGCTCGGTCAGGACCGACGGCGACTGGTCGTAGATGACGGCGAGGGTGCGCAGGTCGTCCTGGCGGATCGACAGCACCTTGCCGTTGTAGTCGCCCCGCTGGCTCTGGATCGTCGCCGCGTACCGCTGGAGCGGGCCGGCCTTCTCCTGCGGCACGTGGGCCAGGCGCTCCAGGTCGAGAACGAGCTTCGGCGGCGGCTCGGCGGCACCGCCGGGCGTCGTGCCGGGAAGAAGCTCCTGGACCGGGACACCGTAGAAGTCCGCCAGCTCGGCGAGGCGCTGCACCGTGACGGCACGGTCTCCCCGCTCGTACGAACCCACCACCACGGCCTTCCAGCGGCCCTGGGACTTCTCCTCCACGCCGTGGAGAGAAAGGCCCTGCTGGGTGCGGATGGCGCGGAGTTTGGCCCCGAGCTGCTTTGCGTATTCGCTGGACATATAGCTCCCCGGACGCTGGAACATTGTGCGGCTCCGCCGCGTGGCTGGTAACTCACTGTGAGGTTACGCAGCGTTACTTGGATGCGTCAAGCCGGGGGCCTCGGACCGGGGTCCGTACCGGCCTCCGTACCGCCGTCCGTACCGCGCTCCGTACCGCCCACGGGCGGCTTTCCGCAGGGGGTGGTGCCGAATGTGCCGCGGACCCCCTGCTAGCCTGAGTGGCGTAATTTCAGCGGTATCGGCTATTCCGACGTCCTTTAAGGTCCGTCCCGTGAGGCGGAGAAGGAGGTCCGTTTTTTATGGACACCGGCAGTACCCCCAGCAGTGACACGCACGGCGACACGCGCAGTACGGACAGCACGGCCCCCGCAGGTTCGGCGCGCCCCGTTCTGGAGGCCCCCGACATCGCGCGGGTCCTGACCCGTATCGCCCACGAGATCGTCGAACGCGCCAAGGGCGCCGACGATGTCGTGCTCCTCGGCATTCCGACCCGCGGGGTCTTCCTGGCCCGCCGCCTCGCCGGAAAACTCGCCGAGATCACCGGCCGCACCATCCCGGTCGGCTCCCTCGACATCACCATGTACCGCGACGACCTGCGGCTGCGGCCCGCCCGCGCGCTGGCCCGCACCGACATCCCCGGGGACGGCGTCGACGGACGGCTGGTCGTCCTCGTCGACGACGTGCTCTTCTCCGGCCGGACGATCCGCGCCGCCCTCGACGCGCTCGGCGACATCGGCCGCCCGCGCGCCGTCCAGCTCGCGGTCCTGGTCGACCGCGGCCACCGCGAGCTGCCGATCCGCGCCGACTACGTCGGCAAGAACCTCCCCACCTCGCTGCGCGAGACGGTCAAGGTCCAGCTCGCCGAGGAGGACGGCCGCGACACCGTGCTGCTCGGCCTCCAGCGGCCCGCCGAGTCCGGCGAGCGGTAGCGGGCGCGGCCCGCCCCGTACGCCACCCATCCCGTACGGCTGCCTCCGCGCGCCCGCACGCGCGCACACCCCATCACACCGGAGCGCTCTTCCGATGCTGCGTCTTCCCGGGGCGAACCCCCGCACACCCGGCCACCTGATCTCTGCCGCCGACCTCAGCCGCGACGACGCCGTGCTGATCCTCGACACCGCCGAGGAGATGGCCCGGGTCGCCGACCGTCCCATCAAGAAACTGCCGACCCTGCGCGGCCGTACCGTCGTCAACCTCTTCTTCGAGGACTCGACCCGTACCCGGATCTCCTTCGAGGCCGCCGCCAAGCGGCTCTCCGCCGATGTGATCAACTTCTCGGCCAAGGGGTCGTCCGTCTCCAAGGGCGAGTCGCTCAAGGACACCGCGCTCACCCTGGAGGCGATGGGCGCCGACGCCGTCGTCATCCGGCACGGCGCCTCCGGTGCCCCGTACCGCCTCGCCACGTCCGGCTGGATCGACGGCGCGGTCGTCAACGCGGGCGACGGTACCCACGAACACCCGACCCAGGCCCTGCTGGACGCCTTCACGCTCCGCCGCAGGCTGGTCGGCGCGGACGCCGGGATCGGCCGCGACCTGGCCGGGCAGCGGGTCACCATCGTCGGCGACGTGCTGCACAGCCGCGTCGCCCGCTCCAACGTCCTGCTGCTGCACACGCTCGGCGCCCATGTCACCGTCGTCGCGCCGCCCACCCTCGTGCCCATCGGCGTCGAGCACTGGCCCTGCGAGGTCAGCTACGACCTGGACCGGGTGCTGCCCGCGTCCGACGCCGTGATGATGCTGCGGGTCCAGCGCGAACGGATGAACGCCGCCTTCTTCCCGACCGAACGCGAGTACTCCCGGCGCTACGGTCTGGACGGGGAGCGGATGGGCCGGATGCCCGGAACGTCCGTCGTCATGCACCCCGGGCCGATGAACCGCGGCATGGAGATCACCGCGGAGGTCGCCGACTCCGACCGCTGCACGGCGGTCGAGCAGGTCGCCAACGGCGTCTCCATCCGCATGGCCGTGCTCTACCTGCTGCTGGGCGGCAACGAGCCCGCCGTCACCACGTCCCGCCCGTCGTCCGAGCCGTCCCGCCCGTCACCCGAGGAGAACAAGTAACCATGAGCAAGATCCTTATCCGGGGCGCGCAGGTGCTCGGCGGCGACATCCAGGACGTACTGATCGACGGCGAGGTCGTCGCGGCCGTGGGCACCGGCCTGGACGCCGGTGACGCCACCGTCGTGGAGGCCGCAGGGCAGATCCTGCTCCCCGGCCTGGTCGACCTCCACACCCATCTGCGCGAGCCCGGCCGCGAGGACTCCGAGACCGTCCTGACCGGCACGAAGGCCGCCGCCGTCGGCGGCTTCACCGCCGTCCACGCCATGGCCAACACCTTCCCCGTCGCCGACACGGCCGGCGTCGTCGAGCAGGTCTGGCGGCTCGGCAAGGAGTCCGGCTACTGCGACGTGCAGCCCGTCGGCGCCGTCACCGTCGGCCTGGAGGGCAAGCACCTCGCCGAGCTGGGCGCCATGCACGACTCCGCCGCGGGCGTCCGGGTCTTCTCCGACGACGGCAAGTGCGTCGACGACGCGGTGATCATGCGCAGGGCGCTGGAGTACGTGAAGGCGTTCGACGGAGTCATCGCCCAGCACGCCCAGGAACCGCGGCTCACCGAGGGCGCCCAGATGAACGAGGGCGTCGTCTCCGCGGAGCTGGGGCTCGGCGGCTGGCCCGCCGTCGCCGAGGAGTCGATCATCGCGCGCGACGTCCTGCTCGCCGCGCACGTCGGCTCCCGCGTGCACATCTGCCACCTCTCCACCGCCGGCTCCGTCGAACTGGTCCGCTGGGCGAAGTCCAAGGGGTGGAACGTCACCGCCGAGGTCACCCCGCACCACCTCCTCCTCACCGACGAGCTCGTACGGTCGTACAACCCCGTCTACAAGGTGAACCCGCCGCTGCGCACCGAGGCCGACGTCCTCGCCCTGCGCGCGGCCCTCGCGGACGGCACGATCGACTGCGTCGCCACCGACCACGCGCCCCACCCGCACGAGGACAAGGACTGCGAGTGGGCCGCGGCGGCCATGGGCATGGTCGGTCTGGAGACCGCCCTGTCGGTGGTCCAGGAGACGATGGTCGAGACCGGGCTGCTGGACTGGGCGGGCGTCGCCGACCGGATGTCGTTCCGCCCGGCGCGCATCGGCCGTCTCGAAGGCCACGGCCGGCCCGTCTCGGCAGGCGAGCCCGCCAACCTGACCCTGGTGGATCCGGCATACCGTGGAGCCGTGGACCCCGCGGGCTTCGCCTCGCGCAGCCGTAACACCCCCTACGAGGGGCGTGAGCTGCCGGGACGTGTGACCCACACCTTCCTGCGGGGCCGGGCCACGGTCGTCGACGGGAATCTGGCGTGACAACTGCGAACCTTCTCCTCCCCCTGGCCGCCGAGCAGAAGTCGGCGGACGTGACCGACTGGGCCGCCCGCATCGGCTGGGTGGCCGGTCTGCTGCTCTTCGTCGCCTTCGTGTACTGGCTGATGCGCCAGGGCTGGAAGTGGCGCGGCAGCCTCCAGTCCGACCTGCCCGGGCTCCCCACCGCCCCGGACGACCCCGGTACGGCACGGCTGACCATGGCGGGCCGCTACCACGGCTCCACGACCGCCGGGCAGTGGCTCGACCGGATCGTCGCCCACGGGCTCGGTGCCCGCAGCCGCGTGGAGCTGACGCTCACGGACGCGGGGCTCGACGTCGTACGACCCGGCGCCAACGACTTCTTCATCCCGGCGGAGCGGCTGCGCGGGGCTCGGCTCGACAAGGGCATCGCGGGCAAGGTCCTCGCCGAGGGCGGGCTGCTGATCGTCACCTGGGAGCACGGCGAGCGGCTGATCGACTCCGGCTTCCGCTCCGACCGGTCCGCCGAACACACGGCCTGGGTCGACGCCATGAACTCCATGGACGAGCTCATCACGGCGAACCCGTCCGGCACGGCGCGCGAGAGCGCCACCACGCACCACACCAGCACTACGGAAGGCCCCGCACGATGACCACCTCCATCCGGGGAACCGGCCGCGTTCCCGCCGTACTCGTCCTGGAGGACGGCCGCAGCTTCCGCGGCCGCGCCTACGGGGCCGTGGGGGAGACCTTCGGCGAGGCCGTCTTCTCCACCGGCATGACCGGCTACCAGGAGACCCTCACCGACCCCTCGTACCACCGCCAGGTCGTGGTGATGACGGCCCCGCACATCGGCAACACGGGCGTCAACGACGAGGACCCCGAGTCCCGGCGGATCTGGGTCTCCGGCTACGTCGTACGGGACCCCGCGCGCACCCCGTCCAACTGGCGCTCGCGCCGCTCCCTCGACGACGAACTGGTCGCCCAGGGCGTCGTCGGCATCAGCGGCGTCGACACCCGCGCCCTCACCCGCCACCTCCGCGAGCGCGGCGCCATGCGCGTCGGCATCTTCTCCGGGGAGTCCCTGGCGGACGAGGCGGCGCTGCTCGCCCGGGTCCGGCAGGCCCCCGAGATGACCGGCGCCGACCTCTCCGCCGAGGTCGCCACCGAGCAGCCGTACGTCGTCCCCGCCATCGGCGAGAAGCGCTTCACCGTCGCCGCGCTCGACCTCGGCATCAAGGGCATGACCCCGCACCGGATGGCCGAGCGCGGCATCGAGGTGCACGTCCTGCCCGCCACCGCCACGCTGGACGAGGTGTACGCGACCCGCCCCGACGGGGTCTTCCTCTCCAACGGGCCCGGCGACCCGGCCACCGCCGACCTCACCGTCGTCCGGGGCGTGCTGGAGCGCGGCACACCGCTCTTCGGGATCTGCTTCGGGAACCAGCTCCTCGGCCGCGCGCTCGGTTTCGGCACGTACAAGCTGAAGTACGGCCACCGGGGCATCAACCAGCCCGTACAGGACCGCACCACGGGCAAGGTCGAGGTCACCGCGCACAACCACGGCTTCGCCGTCGACGCCCCGCTCGACCGCGTCTCCGACACCCCCTACGGCCGCGCCGAGGTCTCGCACGTCTGCCTCAACGACAACGTCGTCGAAGGACTCAGGCTGCTCGACGGGCCCGTCTTCAGCGTCCAGTACCACCCCGAGGCGGCCGCGGGCCCGCACGACGCCGCGTACCTGTTCGACCGCTTCACACAGCTCATGGAGGGCCAGCGTGCCTAAGCGCACCGATATCCAGTCCGTCCTGGTCATCGGTTCAGGACCGATCGTCATCGGCCAGGCCGCTGAGTTCGACTACTCCGGAACCCAGGCCTGCCGCGTCCTCAGGGCAGAGGGGCTGCGGGTCATCCTGGTCAACTCCAACCCCGCCACGATCATGACGGACCCGGAGATCGCCGACGCCACGTACGTCGAGCCGATCACCCCCGAGTACGTCGAGAAGATCATCGCGAAGGAGCGCCCCGACGCGCTGCTCCCCACCCTCGGCGGCCAGACCGCCCTGAACACCGCCATCGCGCTGCACGGCGCGGGCACCCTCGACAAGTACGGCGTCGAACTGATCGGCGCCAACGTCGAGGCCATCAACAAGGGCGAGGACCGCGACCTCTTCAAGGACGTCGTCAGGGCCGTCCACGCCAAGATCGGCCACGGCGAGTCCGCCCGCTCGGTCATCTGCCACTCCATGGACGACGTCCTCGCCGGCGTCGACACGCTCGGTGGCTACCCCGTCGTCGTCCGCCCCTCCTTCACCATGGGCGGCGCCGGCTCCGGCTTCGCCCACAACGAGGAGGACCTGCGCCGGATCGCCGGACAGGGCCTGATGCTCTCGCCGACCACCGAGGTGCTCCTGGAGGAGTCCATCCTCGGCTGGAAGGAGTACGAGCTGGAGCTGATGCGCGACAAGCACGACAACGTCGTGGTCGTCTGCTCCATCGAGAACTTCGACCCCATGGGCGTGCACACCGGCGACTCGATCACCGTCGCCCCCGCGATGACGCTCACCGACCGCGAGTACCAGATCCTGCGGGACGTCGGCATCGCCGTGATCCGCGAGGTCGGCGTCGACACCGGCGGCTGCAACATCCAGTTCGCGGTCAACCCCGAGGACGGCCGCGTCATCGTCATCGAGATGAACCCGCGCGTCTCCCGCTCCTCCGCGCTCGCCTCCAAGGCCACCGGTTTCCCGATCGCCAAGATCGCCGCCCGGCTCGCCGTCGGCTACACGCTGGACGAGATCCCCAACGACATCACCGAGAAGACCCCGGCGTCCTTCGAGCCCACGCTCGACTACGTCGTCGTCAAGGTGCCGCGGTTCGCCTTCGAGAAGTTCCCGGCCGCCGACGCCAGCCTCACCACCACCATGAAGTCCGTCGGCGAGGCCATGGCCATCGGCCGCAACTTCACCGAGGCCCTCCAGAAGGCGCTGCGCTCCCTGGAGAAGGCCGGCAGCCAGTTCTCCTTCACCGGGGAACCCGGTGATCGTACGGAGCTGCTGGAGACCGCCGGGATCCCCACCGACGGCCGGATCAACACCGTCATGCGCGCCATCAGGGCCGGAGCCACCCCCGAGGAGGTCTTCGACGCCACGAAGATCGACCCGTGGTTCGTCGACCAGCTCTTCCTGATCAAGGAGTACGCGGACGAGCTGGCCGCCGCCGAGCGGCTCGACGCCGGCCTGCTCGCCGAGGCCAAGCGGCACGGCTTCTCCGACGCCCAGATCGCCGCGATCCGCGGGCTGCGCGAGGACGTCGTCCGCGAGGTCAGGCACGCCCTCGGCGTACGCCCCGTCTACAAGACGGTCGACACCTGCGCCGCCGAGTTCGCCGCGAAGACCCCGTACTTCTACTCCTCGTACGACGAGGAGAGCGAGGTCGCGCCGCGCGAGAAGCCCGCCGTGATCATCCTCGGCTCCGGCCCCAACCGGATCGGCCAGGGCATCGAGTTCGACTACTCCTGCGTCCACGCCTCCTTCGCCCTGAGCGACGCCGGGTACGAGACCGTGATGGTCAACTGCAACCCGGAGACCGTCTCCACCGACTACGACACCTCCGACCGGCTCTACTTCGAGCCGCTCACCCTGGAGGACGTCCTGGAGATCGTCCACGCCGAGACCCTGGCGGGGCCGGTCGCGGGCGTCGTCGTCCAGCTCGGCGGCCAGACCCCGCTCGGCCTCGCGCAGGCCCTCAAGGACAACGGCGTGCCCGTCGTCGGCACCTCCCCCGAGGCGATCCACGCCGCCGAGGACCGGGGCGCCTTCGGCCGGGTCCTCGCCGAGGCCGGCCTGCCCGCGCCCAAGCACGGCACCGCCACCACCTTCGCCGAGGCCAAGGCGATCGCGGACGAGATCGGCTACCCGGTCCTCGTCCGGCCCTCGTACGTCCTCGGCGGACGCGGCATGGAGATCGTGTACGACGAGACCAGGCTCTCCGCGTACATCGCCGAGTCCACCGAGATCAGTCCCACCCGCCCCGTCCTGGTGGACCGTTTCCTCGACGACGCCATCGAGATCGACGTCGACGCGCTCTACGACGGTACGGAGCTGTACCTCGGCGGCGTCATGGAGCACATCGAGGAGGCCGGCATCCACTCCGGCGACTCGGCGTGCGCCCTGCCGCCCATCACGCTCGGCGGCTTCGACATCAAGCGGCTGCGCGCCTCCACGGAGGCCATCGCCCGCGGTGTCGGCGTGCGCGGACTGATCAACATCCAGTTCGCGATGGCCGGCGACATCCTCTACGTCCTGGAGGCCAACCCGCGCGCCTCCCGCACCGTCCCCTTCACCTCGAAGGCGACCGCCGTACCGCTCGCGAAGGCCGCCGCCCGGATCTCCCTCGGCGCCACCGTCGCGGAGCTGCGTACGGAGGGGCTGCTGCCCGCGCAGGGCGACGGCGGCACGCTGCCGCTCGACGCGCCGATCTCCGTCAAGGAGGCCGTGATGCCCTGGTCGCGCTTCCGCGACATCCACGGCCGCGGCGTCGACACCGTCCTCGGCCCGGAGATGCGCTCCACCGGCGAGGTCATGGGCATCGACTCCGCCTTCGGCACGGCGTACGCCAAGTCGCAGGCCGGGGCGTACGGCCCGCTGCCCGTCAAGGGCCGCGCCTTCATCTCCGTCGCCAACCGCGACAAGCGCTCGATGATCTTCCCGGCGCGCGAGCTGGTCGCCCACGGCTTCGAGCTGCTGGCCACCTCCGGCACCGCCGAGGTCCTCAGGCGCAACGGCATCAACGCCACCGTCGTACGCAAACAGAGCGAGGGCGAGGGCCCGGCCGGCGAGAAGACCGTCGTCCAGCTCATCCACGACGGGGACGTCGACCTCATCGTCAACACCCCGTACGGCACCGGCGGCCGGCTCGACGGCTACGAGATCCGCACGGCGGCCGTGGCGCGCGGCATCCCCTGCCTCACGACGGTCCAGGCGCTGGCCGCCGCCGTCCAGGGCATCGACGCGCTCAAGCACGGCGACGTCGGCGTCCGCTCCCTCCAGGAGCACGCGGAGCACCTCACCGCGGCGCGCCAGGACTGAATCTCATGGACCTCACAGACACGATGTACCGGATGCTCTTCCGGCTGGTCTTCCGGCGGATGGACCCCGAACAGGCGCACCACCTGGCCTTCCGGTGGATCCGGCTCGCCGCCCGGGTCCCCGTGCTGCGCACCTTCGCCGCCGCCGCCCTCGCGCCCCGCTACGAGGAACTGCGCACCGAGGCGTTCGGGCTGCGCATGCACGGCCCGTTCGGGCTCGCCGCGGGGTTCGACAAGAACGCCGTGGGCATCGACGGACTGGCGATGGCCGGCTTCGACCACGTCGAGATCGGCACCGTCACCGGCGAGCCGCAGCCCGGCAACCCCAAGCAGCGGCTCTTCCGGCTCGTCCCCGACCGCGCGCTGATCAACCGCATGGGCTTCAACAACGAGGGCTCCGCCGCCGTGGCGGAGCGCCTCGCGGCCCGTGCGGCCCGCAAGCCGGTCTTCAGGACGACCGTCGGCGTCAACATCGGCAAGACCAAGGTCGTCCCCGAGAGTGAGGCGGTCGCGGACTACGTGCTCTCCACGGAGCGCCTGGCCCGCCACGCCGACTATCTCGTGGTCAACGTCAGCTCGCCCAACACCCCCGGGCTGCGCAGCCTCCAGGCCGTCGACCAGCTCAGGCCGCTGCTCACCGCCGTACGCGAGGCCGCCGACCGCACCGTCCCCGGGCGCCGGGTGCCGCTGCTGGTCAAGATCGCGCCCGACCTCGCGGACGAGGACGTCGACGCCGTCGCCGACCTCGCCGTGGAGCTGGGCCTGGACGGCGTCATCGCCACCAACACCACCATCGCCCGCGCGGGGCTCGGCCTCGTCTCCGGCCCGGAGCTGACCGCCGAGACCGGCGGGCTCTCCGGCGCGCCGCTCAAGGAGCGCTCGCTGGAGGTGCTGAGCCGCCTGTACGCGCGTGTGGGCGACCGGATCACCCTGGTGGGCGTCGGGGGCGTGGAGGACGCCGAGGACGCCTGGCAGCGCATCCTGGCCGGTGCCACGCTCGTCCAGGGATACAGCGCGTTCATCTACCGGGGCCCGTTCTGGAGCCGCGAGATCCACAAGGGGCTCGCGGCGCGGCTCGCGCTCTCCCCGTACGCCACGCTCGCCGAGGCCGTCGGCGCGGCCACGAGGTCCACCAGGGACACCGCGAACCGGAAGCAGGCCGACGCATGAGCGCACCGATCCCTCCGAGCCCCGCGCACCCCGTGGTCCCCGTGGTCCCCTTCGGGGCACGGCTGCGGCAGGCCATGGACCGCCGCGGCCCGCTCTGCGTCGGCATCGACCCGCACGGCTCGCTCCTCACCGACTGGGGGCTGAACGACGACGTCGCGGGCCTGGAGCGGTTCACCCGTACGACGGTGGAGGCGCTGGCCGACCGGGTCGCCGTGCTCAAGCCGCAGTCGGCGTTCTTCGAGCGCTTCGGGTCGCGGGGCATCGCCGTCCTGGAGAAGGCCGTCGCGGAGGCGCGGGCGGCCGGGGCGCTGGTCCTGATGGACGCCAAGCGCGGTGACATCGGCTCCACGATGGGCGCGTACGCGGCGGCCTACCTGGACCCGGCCTCGCCGCTCTTCTCGGACGCGGTGACGCTCTCCCCGTACCTCGGCTTCGGCTCGCTGCGCCCGGCGCTGGACGCGGCCTCGGCGGCCGGCTGCGGGGTCTTCGTCCTCGGGCTGACCTCCAACCCGGAGGGCGCCGAGGTGCAGCGCGCCACCGCCGCCGACGGGCGCCCGCTCGCGGGGCTCATGCTCGGCCACATGGCCGCCGAGAACGCGGGCGCGACGCCGCTCGGCTCGGTCGGCGCCGTCGTGGGGGCCACCCTCGGTGATCTCGCGGACACGGGCGTGGATCTCGCGATCAACGGGCCGCTGCTGGCGCCCGGCATCGGCGCGCAGGGCGCGACGCCCGCGGACCTGCCCGCCGTCTTCGGCGCGGTGGTCGGCAACGTCGTACCGAGCGTCAGCCGGGGTGTTCTCCGTCACGGTCCGGACGCCGGGGCGCTGCGGAAGGCCGCGGACCGCTTCGCGGACGACGTGAGAACGGCCGTCGGCGGTGACACGGCGGGCAGGTGACGGAGGCAATGCGCGGCTTCCTGTCCAAAAAGTTGGGCAAAATGACCAAAATGTCACCCCTGATCGATGCTGACCAGGACTTTTCGTCTGTTCTCGCTGACTCGGGCGGAGTTGGCCGCTAGTCTCCGTCGAGAGCCAACGCGCAGTTCGTTGCCCGTTGCTCGCCTGGTGTGGGGCGATTAGGTTCCTCACCGGTCCGTATCCGACAGTTCGACATCCGAGGTGACGTAGGCGTGGCTCTTCCGCCCCTTACCCCTGAACAGCGCGCAGCCGCGCTCGAAAAGGCCGCCGCGGCTCGCCGGGAGCGGGCCGAGGTCAAGAATCGACTCAAGCACTCCGGCGCTTCGCTCCATGACGTGATCAAGCAGGGTCAGGAGAACGACGTCATCGGGAAGATGAAGGTCTCCGCCCTCCTTGAGTCGCTGCCCGGCGTGGGCAAGGTCCGTGCCAAGCAGATCATGGAGCGGCTCGGGATCTCCGAGAGCCGCCGCGTGCGGGGTCTCGGCTCCAATCAGATCGCGTCCCTGGAGCGCGAGTTCGGCGGTGGCGGCGCCTGACGTTTCCGGGTTCCCCCGGGAACCTGGATAATCGCCGCATGGCAGCAGACGTACGACCGCGGCTGACCGTGCTCTCCGGCCCCTCAGGGGTCGGCAAGAGCACGGTCGTCGCGCATATGCGCAAGGTCCACCCCGAGGTATGGCTCTCGGTGTCGGCCACCACGAGAAAGCCGCGCCCCGGCGAGCGCCACGGCGTCCAGTACTTCTTCGTCACCGACGACGAGTTCGACAAGTCGGTGGCCAACGGCGAACTGCTGGAATGGGCGGAGTTCGCGGGAAACCGCTACGGCACCCCGCGACAGGCGGTCCTGGACCGGCTGGCCGCGGGGGAGCCCGTACTCCTGGAGATCGACCTCCAGGGCGCCCGGCAGGTCAAGGAGTCGATGCCGGAGTCCCGGCTGGTCTTCCTGGCCCCGCCGAGCTGGGACGAGCTGGTGCGCCGGCTCACCGGCCGGGGCACGGAGTCGGCCGAGGTGATCGAGCGCAGGCTGGCGGCCGCGAAGGTGGAGCTGGCCGCCGAGTCGGAGTTCGACACGACGCTGGTCAACACCTCGGTCGAGGACGTCGCACGCGAGCTGCTAGCCTTGATGGCACTTGCATGATCTTTAGTGTGCCGTCCGGATACCGGGGACCACCAGAATTGCGCGAAGCGCGAGAATCACCAGAACCATCAGGATTCCCCGGTCCGCGGTGCACGGTCCCGCACCCTCGGTGAGGGTGCGACCACAGTATTTCCCTGAAGTATTTCCCTGAATTTTCTTCGGAAGGCAAGAGAGTGTCCTCTTCCATCACCACGCCCGAGGGCATCATCAACCCGCCGATCGATGAGCTGCTCGAAGCCACGGACTCGAAGTACAGCCTCGTGATCTACGCGGCCAAGCGCGCGCGCCAGATCAACGCGTACTACTCGCAGCTCGGTGAGGGCCTGCTTGAGTACGTCGGTCCGCTGGTGGACACCCACGTCCACGAGAAGCCGCTCTCGATCGCCCTGCGCGAGATCAACGCGGGTCTGCTGACCTCCGAGGCCATCGAGGGCCCGGCCCAGTAGGCGCCCAGGCACCACACGTTTTTCGGCACAGGCCCGGTGGAGCGACCGCCGGGCCTGTGGTGTGTCATGGGAGCTGTCACGTTCTGGTCGGGGCCGGTGGAGGGGAGTGGGCACGGTGGACAAGCCGAAGGTCGTTCTGGGGGTCGCCGGGGGGATCGCCGCGTACAAGGCGTGCGAGCTGCTGCGCCGGCTGACCGAGTCGGGCCATGACGTACGGGTCGTGCCGACCGACTCGGCGCTGCACTTCGTCGGGGCGGCGACCTGGTCGGCCCTGTCCGGGCATCCCGTCTCCACCGAGGTCTGGTCGGACGTGCACGAGGTGCCGCACGTACGGATCGGCCAGGGCGCCGACCTGGTCGTCGTCGCCCCGGCCACCGCCGACCTGCTCGCGAAGGCGGCGCACGGCCTCGCGGACGACCTGCTGACCAACACGCTCCTCACGGCCCGCTGCCCGGTCGTCTTCGCGCCCGCCATGCACACCGAGATGTGGGAGCACCCCGCCACCCAGGAGAACGTCGCGACCCTGCGCGCCCGGGGCGCCGTCGTCGTCGAGCCCGCCGTGGGCCGCCTCACCGGTGCCGACACGGGCAAGGGGCGGCTGCCGGACCCGGGCGAGATCTTCGAGCTCTGCCGCCGGATCCTGGCCCGCGGCGTCCCCGCGCCCGACCTGGCGGGACGCCATGTGGTGATCAGCGCGGGCGGTACGCGCGAGCCGCTCGACCCGGTCCGCTACCTGGGCAACCGCTCCTCGGGCAAGCAGGGGTACGCCCTGGCCCGTACGGCCGTGGCCCGGGGGGCCAGGGTCACGCTGATCGAGGCGAACACGGGACTGCCCGACCCGGCGGGCGTGGACCTGGTCCACGTCGGCACCGCCGTACAGCTCCGGGAGGCCGTGCTGAAGGCCGCCGCCGAGGCGGACGCGGTGGTCATGGCGGCGGCCGTGGCCGATTTCCGGCCCGCCGCCTACGCCACCGGCAAGATCAAGAAGAAGGACGGCGAGGAGCCCGCCCCGGTCGCCCTCGTCCGCAACCCCGACATCCTCGCCGAGCTCGCCGCCGAGCGGCCCCGCCCGGGACAGGTGGTCGTCGGCTTCGCGGCGGAGACGGACGACGTCCTCGCCAACGGCCGGCGCAAGCTGCGGCGCAAGGGGTGCGACCTCCTCGTGGTCAACGAGGTCGGGGACCGCAAGGCGTTCGGCGCCGAGGAGAACGAGGCCGTCGTCCTCGCGGCCGACGGCGCGGAGACGCCCGTACCGTACGGACCGAAGGAGGCCCTGGCGGACGTGGTCTGGGACCTGGTGGCGCCCCGGATGGTGGCCGGATAACGGCGGGCGGCGGTGGGGTGCCCCGGGCCGCGGACAGCCTCGGCGGCGGGCCCACGTCCGCCGGCGGCGGCGAAGGTGGCGAGGAGCCTCCGGCCGGATGAATTCTTCATTACGCACCCTTCCTCCCCCTGTGCCGCTTACGCGCCCTTCGTCACATCTTTCTCAGGGCTCTGGCCAGGGGCGATCACCGTGGCGCATAATGCGAGACCGCGAGCGTGGGGCTCCCACAGATCGAGACACTTGCCCCCGTGGCCCGATTCGACCGATAAAGTGGTCGAGGACCGCCGCGGGGCGTGCAGCGCCCCGTACGTCCGCCAATGATCAGCCAGCAGCCGCTGCAACCTCAGGGAGCGATGTGTCCCGCCGTCTGTTCACCTCGGAGTCAGTGACCGAAGGTCACCCCGACAAGATCGCTGACCAGATCAGCGACACCATTCTCGACGCGCTCCTCCAGGAGGACCCGTCCTCCCGGGTCGCCGTGGAAACCTTGATCACCACCGGTCTGGTGCATGTCGCCGGCGAGGTGACCACCAAGGCGTACGCGCCGATCGCCCAGCTGGTGCGGAACAAGATCCTGGAGATCGGCTACGACTCGTCGAAGAAGGGCTTCGACGGTGCCTCCTGCGGCGTCTCGGTCTCCATCGGCGCGCAGTCGCCCGACATCGCGCAGGGCGTCGACACGGCGTACGAGAAGCGGGTCGAGGGTGATGAGGATGAGCTGGACAAGCAGGGCGCCGGCGACCAGGGCCTGATGTTCGGCTACGCCTGCGACGAGACCCCCGAGCTGATGCCGCTCCCGATCCACCTCGCGCACCGGCTCTCGCGCCGCCTCTCCGAGGTCCGCAAGAACGGGACCATCCCGTACCTGCGCCCCGACGGCAAGACCCAGGTCACCATCGAGTACGACGGCGACAAGGCCGTACGCCTCGACACGGTCGTCGTCTCCTCGCAGCACGCGTCCGACATCGACCTGGACTCGCTGCTCGCCCCCGACGTCCGTGAGTTCGTCGTCGAGCACGTGCTCAAGGAGCTGGTGGACGACGGCATCAAGCTGGACACCGAGGGCTACCGCCTGCTGGTCAACCCGACCGGACGCTTCGAGATCGGCGGCCCGATGGGCGACGCCGGCCTCACCGGCCGCAAGATCATCATCGACACCTACGGCGGCATGGCCCGCCACGGCGGCGGCGCCTTCTCCGGCAAGGACCCGTCCAAGGTCGACCGCTCGGCGGCGTACGCGATGCGCTGGGTCGCCAAGAACGTCGTGGCCGCCGGTCTCGCCGCGCGCTGCGAGGTCCAGGTCGCGTACGCGATCGGCAAGGCCGAGCCGGTCGGCCTCTTCGTCGAGACCTTCGGCACGGCCACGGTCGAGCCGGAGAAGATCGAGCAGGCCATCGGCCAGGTCTTCGACCTCCGCCCGGCCGCGATCATCCGCGACCTCGACCTGCTGCGCCCGATCTACGCGCAGACCGCGGCGTACGGCCACTTCGGCCGCGAGCTGCCGGAGTTCACCTGGGAGCGCACGGACCGCGTGGACGCGCTGCGCGAGGCCGCGGGCGTCTGAGCCGCGGACCGCATTCCTGAGCGAGGCCCCGGACACCACCTCGGTGTCCGGGGCCTCGCTGTCGGCCGGGGGCTGTCGGGACAGGGGGCGTCCGGCGGCTCACGCGGTTGTCGTGGTGCGGCGTCCGGCGGATCTCCGCGGGGGTGGCGCTGTCGGTGGCGTCTGGTAGGTATGAAGCTGTGAGCAGCGACGACGAGCGGCCCGACGAACCCGCCGGTGGTGGGCCCGAGCAGCTTGCGCTCATTCGGGAGAGTGTGCGGAAGGCGAAGGTGCCGCGGGCCAAGCCGCGGACCTGGCGGGGGGCCGCGCTGGCCGGGGGGTTGCCGGTGGCGCGGGTGGTGGTGAACAAGGGGGTGCTCCATCTCGACCAGTTCTTCGACTACGCCGTGCCCGAGGAGCTGGACGAGGCGGCGCAGCCCGGGGTGCGGGTGCGGGTGCGGTTCGGGGCCGGGGCGCGTCAGGTGCGGGGCGGGCGGCGGGAGGGCGGCCGGCTGATCGACGGGTTCGTGGTGGAGCGGCGGGCCGAGTCGGACTACGCGGGGCCGCTCGCCGCGCTGGCCGGGGTCGTGTCCACCGAGCCGGTGCTCGGCCCGGAGCTGCTGGGGCTGGCGCGGGCCGTCGCCGACCGGTACGCGGGGAGCCTCGCCGACGTGCTCCAGCTCGCCGTGCCGCCGCGGAACGCGCGCGCCGAGGCGAAGCCGTCGCCGGAGCCGGCCCCGCCGCCCGCCGCGCCGGAGCCGGGCGGCTGGGAGCGGTATGTGAACGGGCCCGCGTTCCTCGGCGCGCTCGCGGGAGGTGGCGCGCCGCGCGCCGTGTGGACCGCGCTGCCGGGGCCGGGCTGGGCGGACGAGCTGGCGCGCGCCGTCGCCGCGACGCTCGCCTCGGGGCGGGGCGCGCTCGTCGTCGTACCGGACGGGCGGATCGCGGCGCGGGCCGACGCCGCGCTGACGGCGCTGCTGGGCGAGGGGCGGCACGCGCTCCTCACCGCGGAGGCCGGGCCCGAGAAACGCTACCGGGAGTGGCTCGCGGTCCGGCGCGGCGCGGTGCGGGCGGTCGTCGGGACCCGTGCGGCCATGTTCGCGCCCGTCCGGGACCTGGGGCTGGTGGCCATCTGGGACGACGGCGACTCCAGCCACAGCGAGCCGCACGCCCCCCAGCCGCACGCCCGCGAGGTGCTGCTGCTGCGCGCCGCGCACGACAGGTGCGGCTTCCTGCTGGGCAGTACGTCGTGCACGGTCGAGGCGGCCCAGCTCGTCGACACGGGCTGGGCGCTGCCGCTGGCGGCGGGCCGGGATCAGGTGCGTACGGCCGCGCCGCTGGTGCGGACCATCGGCGACGGCGAGCTGGCGCGCGACGAGGCGGCGCGGGCGGCCCGGCTGCCCAGCCTCGCCTGGGGGGCCGTCAGGGACGGGCTGCGCAGCGGCCCGGTGCTGGTGCAGGTGCCCCGCCGCGGCTATGTGCCCCGGCTGGCCTGCGAGCTGTGCCGTACCCCGGCCCGGTGCCGGCACTGCGCGGGGCCGCTGGAGGCCCCGCGCGAGCGGGAGCTGCACTGCGGCTGGTGCGGACGGGCGGAGCCGGACTGGCACTGCGCCGCCTGCGGGAGTCCCCGGCTGCGCGCGCGGATCGTGGGGGCGCGGCGTACGGCGGAGGAGCTGGGCAGGGCCTTCCCGGCCGTCCCGGTCCGTACGTCGGGACGCGACCATGTGCTCGACTCCGTGCCGGGGCACCCCGCGCTCGTCGTCAGCACACCGGGCGCCGAGCCCGTCGCGGAGGGCGGCTACGCGGCGGCGCTGCTGCTCGACGGCTGGGCGATGCTCGGCCGCCCCGATCTGCGGGCCGGCGAGGAGGCGCTGCGCCGCTGGACGCAGGCGGCGTCCCTGGTCCGGGGGCAGGGCGAGGGCGGCACGGTGGTGGTGGTCGCCGAGCCGACCCTGCGGCCGGTGCAGGCGCTGGTCCGCTGGGACCCGGTGGGGCACGCGCGGCGTGAGCTGGCCGAGCGGACCGAGCTGGGGTTCCCCCCGGTGTCCCGGATGGCCGCCGTGGTGGGGCGCACGGAGGCGGTGGACGCGTTCCTCGCCTCGGCCGAACTGCCGGGCGACGCCGAGGTGCTGGGGCCCGTACCACTGCCCATGACCGACCCGGGCCGGCCGCGCAGGCCGGGCGATCCGCCGCCGGGGGAGCGCTGGGAGCGCGCCCTGCTCCGGGTGCCGCCGGGCAGTGGCGCCGCGCTGGCACGGGCGCTGAAGGCGGCGCAGGCGGCGCGGATGTCGCGGGGCGGCGGCGATCCGGTGCGGATCAGGATCGATCCCCCGGACATCGGCTGAGGGGCATCGGCCGAGGCAGGGACGGAACGGGCCGGGCCGCGACGGGACGGGCCGCGACGGAACAGGGCGCGGCGGTGCGGCCGGGCGGCTGCCGGCCGCACCGCGCTCTGCCGCCCGTACGCGGTGGGGGTGCGGTACGGGCTGGCTCGTCGCGCCGTCGACGGGTGACCGGTTCCGGCGCGTGGGGCGGGGGAGAGCGGGCGGGGGAGTTCAGCCGCCGCGCGGGCCGGGGAAGGCGTTGGGACGGCTCTCCTCACGGAGCGACGGGAGGCTCGCCGAGGGCTGCGGCGGCATCGAACGGGCCGCCGGCACCGCGGGGACGGCGCCCGGCAGCGAGGCGCGGGGCGCGCCGGGGTCCTGTGCGCGGTCCGGGTCGGCCGCGCCGGGCTGCTGCGTGGCCCGCCGCGTACCGTAACGCCGGTGCACCGCCTGCTTGGTGACCCCCAGGGCCGACCCCACCGCGTCCCACGAGAACCCGAGCGAGCGGTCGAAGTCCACCGCCGCGGTCACCAGCGTCTCGACGCTGTCCCGCAGCTCCTGCGCGAGGCGGACGGTCGGGGCGGGCGCCCTGCCGTAGACGACGAAGCCCGTGGAGGGGCCCGAGCGCCGCGGGCGGTAGACGTTGCCCAACTGGGCGGTGAGCGTGCGCAACGCGTCCACCTGCCGCCTGACCCGCTCGATGTCCCGCACCAACAGGTGCAGACTTGCCCGGGCTTGTGCGTCGTGGGTTGCGTGGTCGGCCATGAACAAGCCTCTCGAACCGGCGTGGAAAAGGATCCGGGCCGCACCGGTGCGGCCCGCGTGGGTCAATCTCTCTTGACAACGCTCCATTGGGCGATGTGGTCACGCTGCGGGGGCGTATGCGCATATGCGCGGGGCGCACAGGCCGTCGTACGCCCCCTGAGGCGGGGGACGGGACTCCCCGCTCGCGCATCTACACTGGTACGCCGTTCACGGGCCCGCGAAGATCCGTACCGGTCCCGCGGCACCGGGCCGCCGCGCGGCGGCCCGGGCGGGAGCGTCTCCGGCCCTCCGGCCGGTACGCTCCCTCCGTTCGACCACCAGTCCGAGAGGTAGTCAGCCACCGATGAAGCTCGTCTTCGCCGGCACCCCCGAGGTCGCCGTACCCGCCCTGGACGCCCTCATCGCCTCGGAACGGCACACCGTCGCCGCCGTCGTGACCAGGCCCGACGCACCCGCGGGACGCGGGCGCAGGCTGGTGGCCAGCCCGGTCGCCCAGCGCGCTGAGGAAGCGGGCATCGAGGTGCTCAGGCCCGCGAAGCCCCGGGACGAGGACTTCCTCGCCCGGCTGCGCGAGATCGGCCCCGACTGCTGCCCGGTCGTCGCGTACGGCGCCCTGCTGCCCAAGATCGCTCTCGGAGTGCCCGTCCACGGCTGGGTGAACCTGCACTTCTCGCTGCTGCCCGCCTGGCGCGGCGCCGCGCCCGTGCAGCACGCCGTCATGGCCGGCGACGAGATGACCGGCGCGGCCACCTTCCAGATCGAGGAGGGGCTCGACTCCGGCCCCGTGTACGGCGTGCTCACCGAGCACGTCCGGCCCACCGACACCAGCGGCGACCTGCTGACCCGGCTGGCGTTCGCCGGCGCCGGACTGCTCTCCGCGACCATGGACGGCATCGAGGACGGCTCCCTGGTCCCCGTACCGCAGCCCGCCGACGGCGTCTCCCTCGCCCCCAAGATCACCGTCGAGGACGCACAGGTCGACTGGGCCGCCCCCGCGCTCCGCGTCGACCGGGTCGTGCGCGCCTGCACCCCCGCGCCGGGCGCCTGGACGCTCTTCCGCGGCGAACGGCTCAAGCTCGTCCAGGCCCGGCTCGCACCCGAGGCCGACTCCCTGGCGCCCGGCGCGCTCGCCGTCGGCAAGAACACCGTGCACGCCGGCACCGGCTCGGGCGCCGTCGAACTGCTCTGGGTCCAGCCGCAGGGCAAGAAGCCGATGCGCGCCGCCGACTGGGCGCGCGGGGTGCGGATCGCCCCGGACGAACGGCTCGGCACCGCCGACGTAGGCTGAGAGGGATCCACTCTTCTCACCGCGGAGCACCTTTGAACGAGCAGGCCACGCGCCGCCCCTCCAAGCCGTACCGCCGCCCCAAGAAGGACCCCGTACGGCTCCTCGCCTTCGAGGTGCTCAGGGCCGTCGACGAGCGGGACGCCTACGCCAACCTCGTGCTGCCCCCGCTGCTCAAGAAGGCCCGCGAGAACAGCGACTTCGAGGCGCGGGACGCGGCGCTCGCCACCGAGCTGGTGTACGGGACGCTGCGCCGCCAGGGCACGTACGACGCGATCATCTCGGCCTGCGTGGACCGGCCGCTGCGGGAGGTCGACCCGCCGGTGCTCGACGTGCTCGCGCTCGGTGCGCACCAGCTCCTCGGCACCCGGATCCCCACCCACGCCGCGGTCTCCGCCAGCGTGGACCTGGCCCGGGTGGTGCTCGGTGACGGGCGCGCCAAGTTCGTCAACGCCGTCCTGCGCAAGATCTCCAAGGACGACCTGGACGGCTGGCTGGAACGGGTCGCGCCGCCGTACGACGAGGACGCGGAGGACCATCTCGCGGTCGTCCACTCGCATCCCCGCTGGATCGTCTCGGCGCTCTGGGACGCCCTCGGCGGCGGGCGCGCCGGGATCGAGGACCTGCTCGAAGCCGACAACGAACGCCCCGAGGTGACCCTCGTGGCCCGCCCCGGACGCTCCACCACCGACGAGCTGACCGACCTGCTCGGCGCGGACACGGTGCTGCCGGGACGCTGGTCCCCGTATGCCGTACGGCTCGCCGAGGGCGGCGAACCGGGTGCCGTCGAGGCGGTACGGGACGGCCGCGCCGGAGTCCAGGACGAGGGCAGCCAGCTCGTCGCCCTGGCCCTGGCCAACGCGCCGCTGGAGGGCGCCGACACGCGCTGGCTCGACGGCTGCGCGGGCCCCGGCGGCAAGGCGGCGCTGCTGGCCGCGCTCGCCGCCGGACGCGGCGCCGCGCTCCTCGCCGCGGAGAAGCAGCCGCACCGCGCCCGGCTCGTCGAACGCGCCCTCGCCGGGAATCCGGGCCCGTACCAGGTCATCGCCGCCGACGGCACCCGGCCGCCCTGGCGCCCGGGCTCCTTCGACCGCGTCCTGGTCGACGTCCCCTGCTCGGGGCTGGGCGCGCTGCGCCGCAGGCCGGAGGCGCGCTGGCGGCGCCGCCCGGCCGACCTGGACGGCTTCGCGCCGCTCCAGCGCGGGCTGCTGCGCGAGGCGTTCCAGGCCGTACGGGTCGGCGGCATCGTCGGGTACGCCACCTGCTCCCCGCATCTCGCCGAGACCCGGGTCGTCGTCGAGGACGTCCTCAGGGGCCGGGGCGGCCCGCCGGCCGAGGCCGAATGGGTCGACGCCAGGCCCCTGATGCCCGGGGTCCCGGCGCTGGGCGACGGCCCCGACGTACAGCTCTGGCCGCATCTGCACGGCACGGACGCCATGTACCTGGCACTGCTGCGCCGTACGGCCTGAGCCGCCGCCGGGCGCCCTGAGCCACCGCCGGTCCGTGCGCGGTGGCTCAGGCCGTCGGTCAGGCGCCCACGTACTCCGCGAGGTGTTCGCCGGTGAGGGTGGAGCGGCCGGCGACGAGATCGGCCGGTGTGCCCTCGAAGACGATCCGGCCGCCGTCGTGGCCCGCACCCGGGCCGAGGTCGATGATCCAGTCGGCGTGCGCCATGACCGCCTGGTGGTGCTCCACGACGATCACCGACCTGCCGGAGTCGACGAGCCGGTCGAGCAGGCCGAGCAACTGCTCGACATCGGCGAGGTGGAGGCCGGTGGTCGGCTCGTCGAGGACGTAGATCTGCCGGTCGGCGCCCTTCTCGGCCAGGCGGGTGGCGAGCTTGAGCCGCTGCCGCTCGCCGCCGGAGAGCGTGGTGAGCGGCTGGCCGAGGGTGAGGTAGCCGAGCCCGACGTCGGAGAGCCGGCCGAGGATCGCGTGCGCGGCGGGCGTCCGCGCCTCGCCGGAGCCGAAGAACTCCTCCGCCTCGTCCACCGACATCGCGAGCACCTCGCTGATGTCGCGGCCGCCGAGGTGGTGGTCGAGCACGGCCGGCTGGTACCGCTTCCCCTCGCACTCCTCGCAGGTGGTGGCGACGCCGGCCATCATCGCCAGGTCGGTGTAGACGACACCGGCGCCGTTGCAGTTGAGGCAGGCGCCCTCGGAGTTGGCGCTGAACAGCGCCGGCTTCACGCCGTTGGCCTTCGCGAAAGCCTTGCGGATCGGTTCCAGCAGTCCGGTGTACGTCGCCGGGTTGCTCCGCCGGGAGCCGCGGATGGGGCTCTGGTCGACCGACACCACACCGGGGCCGGCCGTTCCCGGGCCGTCGACCAGCGACCCGTGCACGAGCGAGCTCTTGCCCGAGCCCGCGACCCCGGTGACCACGACCAGCACCCCGAGCGGGATGTCGACATCGACGTCCCGCAGGTTGTGCGCGGACGCGCCGCGGATCTCCAGCGCCCCGGTGGGCGTCCGTACCTTCTCCTTGAGGGCGGCCCGGTCGTCGAAGTGGCGGCCCGTGAGGCTGTCGCCGGCCCGCAGCCCCTCGACGGTGCCCTCGAACTGGACGGTGCCGCCCGCCGTACCTGCGCCGGGGCCGAGATCCACGACATGGTCGGCGATCGCGATCATCTCCGGCTTGTGCTCCACGACGAGCACCGTGTTGCCCTTGTCGCGCAGCCGCAGCAGCAGGCCGTTCATCCGGCCGATGTCGTGCGGGTGCAGGCCGATGGTCGGCTCGTCGAAGACGTAGGTGACATCGGTGAGCGAGGAGCCGAGGTGACGGATCATCTTCACGCGCTGCGCCTCGCCGCCGGACAACGTGCCCGCGGGCCGGTCGAGCGAGAGATAGCCGAGACCGATCTCCACGAACGAGTCGAGGGCCGCCCGCAGCGCGGCGACGAGCGGCGCCACCGACGGCTCGCCGATGCCCCGCACCCAGTCGGCCAGGTCGCTGATCTGCATCGCGCAGGCGTCGGCGATGCTGATCCCGTTGATCTTCGAGGACCTGGCCCCCTCGTTGAGCCGGGTGCCGTCGCACTCCGGGCAGGCGGTGAAGGCGACCGCCCGGTCCACGAACGTCCGGATGTGCGGCTGCATGCCCTCCCGGTCCTTGGCGAGCATCGACTTCTGGATCCGGGGGATCAGCCCCTCGTACGTCATGTTGATCCCCGCGATCTTCATCCTGGTCGGCTCGCGGTGGAGGAAGTCGTGCAGCTCCGTCCCGGTGTACTCGCGGATCGGCTTGTCCGGGTCGAAGAAGCCGGACTCGGTGTAGAGCCGGTAGTTCCAGCCGCCCGGCTTGTAGCCGGGGACGGTCAGCGCGCCGTCGTTGAGCGACTGCGAGTCGTCGTAGAGCTGGGTCAGGTCGAGATCGGAGACGGTGCCCCGGCCCTCGCAGCGCGCACACATGCCGCCGGTGATGCTGAAGCTGCGGCGCTCCTTCACGGTCTGCCCGCCGCGCTCCACGGTGACGGCGCCCGCCCCGCTGATCGAGGCGACGTTGAAGGAGAACGCCTTGGCCGAGCCGAGATGCGGCTGCCCGAGCCGGCTGAAGAGGATCCGCAGCATCGCGTTGGCGTCGGTCGCGGTGCCGACGGTGGAGCGCGGGTCGGCGCCCATCCGCTGCTGGTCGACGAGGATCGCCGTCGTCAGCCCTTCGAGCACGTCGACCTCGGGCCGCGCCAGCGTCGGCATGAAGCCCTGCACGAAGGCGCTGTACGTCTCGTTGATCAGCCGCTGCGACTCCGCGGCGATGGTGCCGAACACCAGGGAGCTCTTGCCCGAGCCGGAGACACCGGTGAACACCGTCAGCCGGCGCTTCGGGATCTCGACGCTGACGTCCTTGAGGTTGTTCACGCGCGCGCCGTGCACCCGGATCAGATCGTGGTTGTCGGCGCTGTGGACGCCGTCCGGCGCGGACGGCTGCGTGCCCGGGCTCGTGGCTATGCTCATCGTGGTGTCTCCATGGTTCAGGCGGGCGGAGCCGTCCGGGCGGTCTCCGTCGGCGTCGACTGGCTCGATCTAACCAGCTTCGGGCAGTACGTCTGGATTTTTTCCTCGGGTGCGGTCGTCCCGGACCGTCGGGCCTCGGCGCCGGACCGCGTTCCGAGTCCGTGTCCGCGCACGCCACGCTACGGGCGGGACGGCGGGCGGTGCTTCTCGATTCCTGCCCGGTTCCGACCGGAGGTCCTGCCCGGTTCCGCTCGGTTCCGGCCGGAAGCCCGGAGCCGCGGGAGTCAAGCCGATCTCTCCGTAAACCCGGATCTGTCCACAGAAACGCGAGGATTGCGCGGACTGTGCCCATTCCCGTACGGGATTGGTCGGTACCCGGGTTCCCGGGGCGGTCGGGAAGTGCTCCGGAGCATGGCAGGCTTGGCACATGGCCCAGATCAACCCCAGCATCCTGTCCGCCGACTTCGCCCGCCTCGCCGAGGAGGCGAAGGCGGTCGACGGCGCGGACTGGCTCCATGTCGATGTCATGGACAACCACTTCGTGCCCAACCTGACCCTGGGCGTGCCCGTGGTCGAGGCGCTCGCGCGGGCGACGGACACGCCGCTGGACTGCCATCTCATGATCGAGGAGCCCGACCGCTGGGCCCCGCAGTACGTCGAGGCCGGCGCGGGCTCCGTGACCTTCCACGTGGAGGCCGCTGCCGCGCCCGTACGGCTGGCGCGGGAGATCAGGGCCAAGGGCGCCAAGGCGTCGATGGCGCTGAAGCCCGCGACCCCGGTCGAACCGTACGAGGACCTGCTCCCCGAACTCGACATGCTGCTGATCATGACGGTGGAGCCGGGCTTCGGCGGACAGGCGTTCCTGGACATCATGCTGCCGAAGATCCGCCGCACCCGGGAGCTGATCTCCAAGCACGGACTCGAACTGTGGCTCCAGGTCGACGGCGGGGTCTCCGCGACCACCATCGAGCGGTGCGCGGAGGCCGGGGCCGATGTCTTCGTCGCCGGATCCGCGGTGTACGGCACGGACGATCCGGCGGCGGCGGTACGGATGCTGCGCAACCAGGCGACCGAGGCGACCGCCGCGGCCTCCTGGGCCTGCGGCCACTGATCCGCGGCCGGGGAACCCCGGGTGCGCGAACCGCGAACCCGCGAGACGCGCACCCGCGGCCCGCGCACCCGCACCCGCTCCCCGCGGACCCGCGGAGAACGGGGCGCGCGGCGCGGCTCCCCGGTGGGCGACCAGTGAGCCACAGGAACATGAACGGGGCCTTCCGAGGCCGATCAAGGACCGCTGGATCTGACAGGATGAACAGCGAGTCCAGAGTGTGAACAAAGGTGAGGAGATCGCGGTGTCTGGTATGTCGGCGGGTCGGCCAGCCCTGCGGATGGGACCCGCGGAACTGGTGCAGGCGGCGGCCATGGCCCGCCGCTTCTACCTGGAGGGCAAGTCCAAGATCCAGATCGCCGAGGAGTTCGGCGTCAGCCGCTTCAAGGTGGCCCGGGTCCTGGAGACCGCGCTGGAGCGCGACCTCGTACGGATCGAGATCCGCGTCCCCGCCGAGCTGGACGCCGAGCGCTCCGACGCGCTGCGCGCCCGCTACGGCCTGCGGCACGCGGTCGTCGTCGAGTCCCCCGCGGAGGGCGAGGACGAGTCGCCCGACCCCGAGAACCTCGGTGAGGTCGCCGCCGACCTCCTCGGCGAACTGGTGGTCGAGGGCGATGTCCTCGGTCTCGCGTGGGGCCGCTCCACCATCCACATGGCCGCCGCGCTCGACCGGCTGCCGCCCTGCACGGTCGTCCAGCTGACCGGCGTGTACGACGCGGGCACCGCCGAGCGCGGCTCCGTCGAGGCCGTCCGGCGCGCCGCCCAGGTCTCCGGCGGCGAGGCGCACCCCATCTACGCCCCGATGCTGCTGCCCGACCCGGCGACCGCCGCCGCGCTGCGCAGCCAGACCGGGATCGCGCGCGCCTTCGAGTACTTCGACAAGGTCACCGTCGCGGCCGTCTCCATCGGCTCCTGGGAGCCCGGGATCTCCACGGTCCACGACATGATCACCGAGGAGGAGCGCACCCATTACGCCTCGCTCGGCGTCGCCGCCGAGATGTCCGCGCACCTCTTCGACGCGGAGGGCCGCCGGGTCGGCCGCGACCTGGGCGAGCGCTGCATCACCGTCGAGGCGGACCGGCTGCGCCGTATCCCGGAGGTCGTGGCGATCGCCGGCGGGCTGCGCAAGGCCGAGGCGATCGGGGCCGTACTCCGCTCCGGGCTGGTCACCAGCCTGGTCACGGACACCGCCGCGGCGGACTTCCTGCTGACGGAGTTCACTCCCGCCCCGCACCCCGCGCTGGAGCGGGCGGACCCGGACGACGACTGAGGCGCCGACGGGGGATTCGACGGGGTTTCGACGGGGGTTTCGGAGGATGCTTCGAAGATCACCACCGGCTCCCTGGCAGAACGTACAGAGCCGGCCGGCAGGTTCGCCAGAACGCCGGCGGATCGGTGATGATGGCGTAGGAGCCGCAGCCGGGGCCCACCGGGCCCGTCGCTGACTCCCCACCCGCCCCTCAAGCGAAACAGCAGGTGAGAGAGTCAGTATGCGTTTCCTCAACGACGTCACGCCCCCGTACGACCTGACGTACGACGATGTCTTCATGGTGCCGAGCCGCTCCGCCGTCGGCTCCCGCCAGGCCGTGGACCTCTCCTCGCCGGACGGCACGGGCACCACCGTCCCGCTCGTCGTCGCGAACATGACCGCGATCGCGGGCCGCCGGATGGCCGAGACCGTCGCCCGGCGCGGCGGGCTCGTCGTGATCCCGCAGGACATCCCGATCGAGGTCGTCACCGACGTCATCTCCTGGGTCAAGACGCGCCATCTCGTGCTCGACACGCCGATCGTGCTGACCCCGTTCCAGACCGTCGGCGACGCGCTCTCCCTGCTGCCCAAGCGCGCCCACGGCGCGGGTGTCGTGGTCGACGGCGACCGCAAGCCCGTCGGCATCGTCACGGACCACGACCTGACCGGTGTGGACCGCTTCACCCAGCTCTCCGAGGTGATGTCGAAGGACCTGGTGCTGATCTCCGCGGACCTCGACCCGGGCGAGGCGTTCCACACCCTCGACAACGCCAACCGCAAGCTCGCCCCGGCCGTCGACGCCGAGGGCCGGCTCGCCGGTGTCCTCACCCGCAAGGGCGCGCTGCGCGCGACCCTCTACACGCCCGCCACCGACGCCGCGGGCAAGCTGCGGATCGCCGCCGCCGTCGGCGTCAACGGCGATGTCGCGGGCAAGGCGGCGCAGCTGCTCGACGCGGGCGTCGACACCCTGGTCGTCGACACGGCCCACGGCCACCAGGAGTCGATGATCAGCGCTGTCAAGGCGGTCCGCGCGCTCGACCCGAAGGTCCCCGTCGTCGCGGGCAACGTGGTCGCCGCGGAGGGCGTACGCGATCTGATCGAGGCCGGCGCGGACATCGTCAAGGTCGGGGTCGGCCCCGGCGCCATGTGCACCACCCGCATGATGACCGGCGTGGGACGCCCGCAGTTCTCGGCCGTCCTGGAGTGCGCCGCCGAGGCGCGCAAGGCCGGGAAGCACGTCTGGGCCGACGGCGGGGTCAGGCACCCGCGCGATGTCGCCATGGCGCTGGCCGCCGGCGCGTCGAACGTGATGATCGGCTCCTGGTTCGCCGGTACGTACGAGTCGCCCGGCGACCTCCAGCAGTCCGCCGACGGGCGGCTCTACAAGGAGTCCTTCGGCATGGCCTCCGCCCGCGCCGTACGCAACCGTACGAGCGAGGAGTCGGCGTACGACCGGGCGCGCAAGGCGCTCTTCGAGGAGGGCATCTCCACCTCGCGGATGTTCCTGGACCCCGCGCGCCCCGGTGTCGAGGACCTGATCGACTCGATCATCGCGGGCCTCCGCTCCTCGTGCACCTACGCGGGCGCCAACTCCCTCGCGGAGTTCGCCGAGAAGGCGATCGTCGGCGTCCAGAGCGCCGCCGGGTACGCCGAGGGCAAGCCGCTGCACCACAGCTGGAGCTGACCGGGCCGGCGGACGGCTCTCCCGCACTCCCGTACCGTTCGGGTACGGGAGGGCGGAGCCCCCACACGGGGCCCGCACGGAGCCCCCGCAGGGGAGCCCCCGTACAGAGAAATGAACCACCAACAGTGCGACTGAACGAACTCGACGAACGCATCGTCCACGCCCTCGCCGAGGACGCCCGCCGCTCCTACGCCGACATCGGCTCCCTCGTCGGGCTCTCCGCGCCCGCCGTGAAGCGGCGCGTCGACCGGCTGCGTGCCACGGGCGCGATCACCGGGTTCACCGTACGGGTCGACCCCGCCGCCCTCGGCTGGGAGACCGAGGGCTTCATCGAGATCTACTGCCGCCGCAACACCTCGCCCGACGCCATCCGGCGGGGCCTGGAGCGGCTGCCCGAGGTGGTGGCGGCCTCCACCGTGACCGGCGAGGCGGACGCCGTCGTCCAGGTCTTCGCCGCCGACATGCGCCACTTCGAGCAGGTCCTGGAGCGGATCGCGGGCGAACCGTACGTGGAGCGCACGAAGTCGGTGCTCGTCCTCTCCCCGCTGCTGCGCCGGCACTCCGCCGGATCGCCGTAACCGCCGGTTTCTCGCGGTGCCGGTGCCGCGCGTCCCGTGGACAACGAATCGCCGCCGGGGCCGCCGAACACGCAACGGATCGATGGCTCGCGCGCAACGGACGCGTCTTGTCGCCCCCGGCGCCCGGACCGTACGGTCGAGCTGTCCCGGCGGACTCCCGCCGGACCCCCTTCGCACCCCGCCCGAGGTCAGCCATGCCCCCGCTCCGTACCGCCCTGCTCCAGAGCTCGGGACGGCCCGGTTCCGTCGACGGCAGTCTGCGCGTGCTCGACGAGGCCGCGGGCCGGGCCGCGGCGGCCGGGGCCGGGCTGCTCGTCTGCCCCGAGATGTTCCTCACCGGCTACGCCATCGGAGACGCCGTCCACCGGCTCGCCGAGACCGCCGGGGGCCCCGGCGGCGCGGCGGTCGCGGAGATCGCCGTACGCCACGGGCTCGCGGTGCTCTACGGCTACCCCGAGCGGGACCCCGCACCGGCGAGCGGGGCGGTCTACAACTCCGCGCAGCTGATCGGCCCCGACGGCACCCGCCTCGCCAACTACCGCAAGACCCACCTCTTCGGCTCCTTCGAGCGCACCTGGTTCACCCCGGGGGAGCGCCCCGTCGTCCAGGCCGAACTGGCCGGACTGCGGCTCGGGATCATGATCTGTTACGACGTGGAGTTCCCGGAGAACGTCCGCGCCCACGCCCTCGCCGGCACCGATCTGCTGCTGGTGCCCACGGCCCAGATGCACCCGTTCCAGTTCGTCGCGGAATCGATGGTGCCGGTCCGGGCCTTCGAGAACCAGATGTACGTGGCGTACGTGAACCGGACCGGCGAGGAGGGCGCGGCCGGTGAGCGGGACACGTTCGAGTTCGTCGGGCTGAGCTGTCTGGCCGCCCCCGACGGAGCCGTCCGCGCCCGCGCCGGACGCGGCGAGGAACTGCTCCTCGGCGAGGTCGACGGCGCACTCCTGGCCGCCTCCCGCGCGGCCAACCCGTATCTGGACGACCGCCGCCCCGGGCTCTACACGTCGCTGGGCTGACCTCCCCTCCTCTCCCCGCCCCTCCGCGAGTCCGCCGAATCGTTCCGCCCCCTGTCCCGCGTGCCCTGTCCCGCATACCCGGTCCCGCACGCCCGCTCCCTTATGCCGCGAGGAGTCCGTACCCCATGACGTCCACGGTGCCCACCGCCGTCCAGCACACCGACGCGCAGCCGCCGGTCACCATGGCCGGTCCCGACTTCCCCTACGCGTACGACGACTTCCTCGCCCACCCCGCCGGGCTCGGCCAGATCCCCGCCGCCGAGCACGGCACGGAGGTCGCCGTCATCGGCGGCGGGCTCTCCGGCATCGTCACCGCGTACGAGCTGATGAAGATGGGGCTGAAGCCCGTCGTGTACGAGGCCGACCGGATCGGCGGGCGGCTGCGTACCGTCGGCTTCGACGGCTGCGACCCCGGGCTGACCGCCGAGATGGGCGCGATGCGCTTCCCGCCGTCCTCCACCGCGCTGCGCCACTACATCGACCTGGTGGGCCTGGAGACCCGGCCCTTCCCCAACCCGCTGGCCCCCGGCACCCCGTCCACCGTGGTCGACCTCAAGGGCACCTCCCACTACGCGCGGACCGTCGACGAACTGCCGCCCGTCTTCCACGAGGTGATGGACGCCTGGAACACCGCCCTGGAGGAGGGCGCCGACTTCGCCGCCATGAACCGGGCGCTGCGGGAGCGCGACGTGCCCCGGATCCGGGAGATCTGGGCGAAGCTGGTCGAGAGGCTCGACAACCAGACCTTCTACGGCTTCCTCTGCGACTCCCCGGCCTTCGCCTCCTTCCGGCACCGGGAGATCTTCGGCCAGGTCGGCTTCGGCACCGGGGGCTGGGACACCGACTTCCCGAACTCCATCCTGGAGATCCTGCGGGTCGTCTACACCGAGGCCGACGACCACCACCGCTCCATCATCGGCGGCAGCCAGCAGCTTCCGCTGCGGCTCTGGGAGCGCGCGCCCGGCAAGCTCACGCACTGGCCGGCCGGTACCTCGCTCGCCTCGCTGCACGACGGCGCGCCGCGCCCCGCGGTGACCCGGCTGCACCGTACGGCGGGCAACCGGATCACCGTCACGGACGCCACGGGGCGGATCCGTACGTACCGCGCCGCGGTCTTCACCGCCCAGTCCTGGCTGCTGCTCTCCAAGATCGCCTGCGACGAGTCGCTCTTCCCGATCGACCACTGGACGGCGATGGAGCGCACCCACTACATGGAGTCCTCCAAGCTGTTCGTGCCGGTCGACCGGCCGTTCTGGCTGGACGAGGCCGTGGACGACCGGGGGGAGCCGACCGGGCGCGACACGATGTCGATGACGCTCACCGACCGGATGACCCGGGGCACCTATCTGCTGGACGACGGGCCGGACCGGCCGGCGGTCATCTGTCTCTCGTACACCTGGTGCGACGACAGCCTCAAGTGGCTGCCCCTGTCGCCGGAGGAGCGGATGGAGGTGATGCTGACCTCGCTCGGCGAGATCTATCCGAAGGTCGACATCAGGAAGCACCTCATCGGCGGGCCGGTGACCGTGTCCTGGGAGAACGAGCCCTGGTTCATGGGCGCGTTCAAGGCCAATCTGCCCGGTCACTACCGTTATCAGCGGCGGCTGTTCACCCACTTCATGCAGGACCGGCTGCCCGCGGACCGGCGGGGGATCTTCCTGGCCGGGGACGACATCTCGTGGACGGCGGGCTGGGCCGAGGGCGCCGTGCAGACCGCGCTCAACGCGGTGTGGGGGGTGATGCGCCACTTCGGCGGCGCCACCGACCCGGTCAACCCCGGGCCCGGCGACCTGTTCGACGCACTCGCGCCCGTGGAGCTCCCGGAGGGCTGAGCCCGCCCGGGAGTTCCTCCGGTTCCCGTCGTACGACAGGTGTCCACCGGCGGCCCGCGCCGGGGCGGAGGCCCGGCTGCGCAGCGGGGCCGAGCGCGGCCGGGCCCGGGCGACCGAAGCGGGCGTACATCGGTGCGGCGTGCCCCGGTCGGGGCCGTGAACCCCGCTGATCCGGGTCCGTGCGCCCCGCACACCGGCATAGGCTCGCGCTCGCCCGGCCCGGCGCTCGCCCGGCCGGGCACCGTGCGAAGGGGGAATCCAGGTGGCGGGAACAGGGGCGCGGCGCTCCACGGCTCAGCTCGAACGGGCCGAACGGCGCCGTGCCGTACGGCACCACGCCATGGCCGTCGCGGCCTCGGCGGTGGTCGTCGTCTCCACCGTCACCGGTGTGCTGAGCGCCGCCGCGGGAGGGGGCGAGCGGGACACGGCCGGGCCCGCGCCCACCTCGTCGCCGGTGCTCGCGCCGCTGCCCGGGGTGCCCAGCCGGGTCGCCGCCGCCCCGTCGGTGTCCTCGCCGCCGCCGTCGAGCACCCCGCTGTCGGCGCCGAGCCCGTCCCGTACGGCCGCGGCGCGCACCCCGTCGGCGGCCGCCCCGGAGGGCGGGCGCCGCTCCCCGGAGCGCGCCGGGCCCGTGGACGCCGCGCTCTACCGCCATCCCGCGTCCCAGGTGCTCGACTGGGTCGCCGCGCACCGCGACGACCCCCGGCGCCCGCTGATCGAGTCGCGGATCGCGGACCGGCCCGCCGCGGTCTGGTTCGCCGCCTACAACCCGGGTGCCGTCACGGGGGAGGTCCGCGCGGTGACGGCCGGGGCCGCCGCGGCGGGCCGGGTGCCCGTCCTCGTGCCGTACGCGATCCCCGACCGGGACTGCGGGGGCGCCTCGCAGGGCGGGGCGCCCGACCTCGCGGCGTACGACGGCTGGATCGCGGAGTTCGCGGCGGGGCTCGGCGCGGGACCGTCGATCGTCGTCCTCGAACCCGACTCGGTCGCGCTCTCCGACTGCCTCGACGCGGCGGCGCGCGCCGACCGGTACGCCTCGCTGGCCCGCGCGGCCCGGACGATCCACGCGGCCGCCCCGAAGGCGCGGGTCTACTTCGACGCGGGCCACTCCGGCTGGCACCCGGCGGAGCGCCAGGCGTCGCTGCTGCGGGCCGCCGGGGCCGCGAGCAGCGGTGACGGCATCTTCACCAACGTCTCCAACTTCCACCGCACCGCCGACGAGGCGGCGTACGCCCGGCAGGTGCTGGCCGCGCTCGGCGGCCCGGCCCGGCTCGGCGCGGTGATCGACACCAGCCGGAACGGCAACGGGGCCCCGGCCGCCGGGCAGTGGTGCGATCCGGCGGGCCGGGCGCTGGGCCGGGCGCCGACGACCGACACGGGCGAGGCACGGATCGACGCCTACCTGTGGGTGAAGCTGCCGGGGGAGTCGGACGGCTGCAAGGGGGCGGCGGGTTCGTTCACCCCGGACTACGCCTACGAACTGGCGACCGGCTGAGCGGGCTCGTCGGGTCCGTCAGCTCCGCCGGATCCGCCCGGTCCCTCGGAACCGCCGGGTCCGCCGGGCCTGTCGGCTCCGTCGGGTCCCTCCGTTCCCTTGAGATGCGCCGGGGCGAAGGCGCGCAGCGCGTGGTAGCCGGTGATCACCACGATCGTGCCGAGGGCGATCCCGCCGATCTCGAAATTGTCGGTGATCTTCAGGCTCACCCCGCCGACCCCGATGATGATGCCCGCGGCCGTCGGCACCAGATTGAGCGGATTACGCAGGTCCACCCCGGCGTTGGTCCAGATCTGCGCGCCGAGCAGGCCGATCATGCCGTACAGGATGACGGTGATGCCGCCGAGCACCCCGCCCGGGATCGCGGCCACGACCGCGCCGAACTTGGGGCAGAGGCCGAAGAGCAGGGCGAAACCGGCGGCTGCCCAGTACGCCGCGGTGGAGTAGACGCGGGTGGCGGCCATGACGCCGATGTTCTCGGAGTACGTGGTGTTGGGCGGGCCGCCCACGGCGGTGGAGAGCATCGAGGCCGCACCGTCCGCCGCGATCGCCGTGCCCAGCTCGTCGTCGAGCGGGTCGCCGGTCATCTCGCCGACGGCCTTCACATGACCCGCGTTCTCCGCGATCAGCGCGATCACGACCGGCAGCGCGAGCAGGATCGCCGACCACTCGAAGCTCGGCCCGTGGAAGTCCGGCAGCCCGACCCAGGGGGCCTTGCCGACGCCCGACAGATCCAGCCGCCAGTGGTCGACGGCCTCGGCGCCGCCCGCCGGGGAGTGGATCCGGCCCAGGACCCGGTCGAAGATCCAGGAGATCGCGTACCCGAAGACCAGACCGAGGAAGATCGCGATCCGGGACCAGAAGCCGCGCAGACAGACCACGGCGAGGCCGGTGAAGACCATCACCAGCAGCGCCGTCCACTGGTCCTGCGGCCAGTACGTGGTGGCCGTCACCGGCGCCAGGTTGAAGCCGATCAGCATCACCACCGCGCCCGTCACCACGGGCGGCATCGCGGTGTGGATGATCCGGGCGCCGAAGTGCCGTACCGCGAGCCCGGCCAGCAGGAGCACGCCGCCCACGACCAGGATGGCGCCGGTGACGGTGGAGCTGTCGCCGCCCGAGGCCCGGATCGCCGCGGCCACGCCGACGAACGAGAGCGAACACCCCAGATAGCTCGGCACCCGGCCGCGGGTCGCCAGCAGGAAGATCACCGTCGCGACGCCGGACATCATGATCGCGAGATTGGGGTCCAGGCCCATCAGGACCGGGGCCACGAACGAGGCGCCGAACATCGCCACCACGTGCTGGGCGCCGAGGCCCGCCGTGCGGGGCCACGACAGCCGCTCGTCGGGGCGGACGACGGCGCCCGGTGCCGGCGTGCGCCCGTCTCCGTGCAGGGTCCAGCGCACGCCGAGCTTCATGGGTGGTGCTCCACTTCTGGGTCGCGTCCGGCACGGAACCGGCGCCGCCACGGCCCGGACCGGGCTCGGAGGCTGTCGGGTGACCTCCGGCCGCGCCCGGTCGGAGGTCACCCGACAGGCTCTCAGCCGATCGGGCGGCTGTGTGGCCGAAAAAGATCAGCGCCCATCGTAGTGCCGCCACCGGACCGCTCCGCCCGGCGGTCGTCGGACAAGGCCTTCGGACCGGGCCTTCAGGCCGGGCCCAGGGGGTCGGAGGCCGCCGCCGGGTCGCCGGCCCGCTCGTTGCCCGGGGCGCGCGCCCCGTCGGCGGCCCCGTTCGCGGCGGTGCGCCGGTCGCCCGTACGCAGCACCCCCGCGCCCACGACCAGACCGCAGGCGAGCAGCGTGACCAGCCCGAACGAGGCCACCAGCGAGGTCGCGTCGGCGACCGCGCCGATCGCGGAGGGCGCGATCAGCCCCGAGGTGTACGTGATGGTGGCCACCCCCGCGATGGCCTGGCTCGGGTTGGGACCCGAGCGCCCCGCCGCCGCGAAGGCCAGCGGCACGACCACCGCGACCCCGAGCCCCAGCAGTCCGAATCCGGCCATGGCGACCAGCGGCTGCGGCGCGACGACCACCAGCAGACCGCCCGCCGCGGCGAGCACCCCGCCGGTGCGCACGGTCCGTACCGCGCCGAACCGGTCGACCACCCGGTCGCCGGAGAGCCGGGTGACCGCCATGGTGAGGGCGAAGGCCGTCGTCGACGCGGCGGCCACCCCGGGCGAGGTGTCCAGGACGTCCCGCAGATAGACCGCCGACCAGTCCAGGCTCGCGCCCTCCGCGAAGACCGCGCAGAACCCGACGACCCCGATGAGCAGCGCGGACCGGGGCGGCAGCGCGAACCTCGGCGGGGCCTCCGCCTCGGGCGCGCTCCGTACGTCCAGCACGTTCTGACAGGCGATCAGGCCGAGCGTCGTGAGGACGAGGGCCGCGAGCAGGTGGTGCAGTCGCGCGTCGGCGCCGAGATGGGCCGCGAGCGCGCCGGCCGCCGACCCGATCAGGGCGCCCGTGCTCCACATGCCGTGCAGGCTGGAGATGATCGACCGGTCGAGCCGGGCCTCGGTCTCCAGACCCAGCGCGTTCATCACCACGTCCGACATGCCCGACGAGGCGCCGAAGACGAACAGCGCCGCGCACAGGGTGACGAGGTTGGGCGCCAGCGACGGCAGGACCAGGGCCAGCGTCCACAGGGAGAGCAGCCCCCGCAGCGCGGTGCGCGAGCCGAACCGGTGGCTGATCGCCCCCGCGACCGGCATCGCGGTCACCGAACCGATCGCGGGAAAGGCGAGCGCCAGACCGAGCTGCCCCGCGCTGAGACCGGCGTGCTCCTGGATCCAGGGGACCCGGGTGGCGAAACTGCCGGTGACCGCGCCGTGCACGCAGAAGACGACGGCGATGGCGAGCCGGGCCCGCCGCAACCCCTGCTTGTCGTGTTTGCCGTGCATGTCGCCGACCGCTTCAGCCCGCATGCCGTTCCGTCCTCCCCTGAGGGTCCCGCTCCGTCGGGTGTCCCGTTGCCCGGGCCCACCCCTGACACACCTCCGCCAGGTGCGGGGAGTAAATTATCAGGAACCCTGCCTGATAAATAGAGACAGGCGGGAGGCACCTCAGGACCGCCGGGGACATCCGTCCCCCGGCGGCTGTCTGGAAGGATCCCGGCATGGCCGCATCCCCGAGCACCGCCCGGGCCATCAACGACCGGCTTGCCCTGCGACTGCTCCAGCAGGAAGGCCCGTTGACGGCGGGACAGCTCAAGACGATGACCGGGCTCTCCCGCCCCACCGTCGCCGATCTGGTGGACCGGCTCCAGGAGTCGGGGCTGGTCACCGTCGTCGGGGAGAGCGACGACCGCCGCCGCGGCCCCAGGGCCCGGCTGTACGGGATCGTCGCCGACCGCGCCCATCTCGCCGCCCTGGACGTACGGACCGACAGCGTCGCCGTCGTCGTCGCCGATCTGCTCGGCGTCACCCTCGCCGAGGCCGTCCTGCCCATCGGCAGCGACACCGCGACGGAGCCCGCCGTCGAACAGGCCGCGGCGCTGTTGGAGGGCACCGCCCGGCAGGCCGGCTCCGTACCCCTGCACAGCGTCGGCATCGGCGCCCCCGGCCTGGTCGACGCCACCGGCGTACTCCGCGAGACCACCGGGCTGCCGGAGTGGCACCGGCGGCTCGTCGCCGTGCTCCAGGAGCGGCTGCCCGCCACCCTCCTGGTCGAGAACGAGACCAACCTCGCCGCCCTCGCCGAGCAGCGCCTCGGCGCCGCCCGCGGCCAGGACACCTTCGTACTGCTCTGGATCGGCCACGGCATCGGCGCGGCCGTCGTGCTCGACGGGCGGCTCCGCCGGGGCGCCTCGGGCGGAGCGGGCGAGATCGGCTTCCTGCCCGTGCCCGGCACCGGGGGGCTGCCCTCGGCGACGGCCTGCGACGGCGGCTTCCACAGCCTGGCGGGGTCGGCCGCCGTCTGCGAACTCGCCGAGGGGTACGGGCTCGTGCCCGCACCCGGCGCGCCCCAGGAGCCGCCGTCCGCCGCGCTGGTGCGCGCCGCCGTCGGGGACGGGCGGCCCGGCGCGGGAAAGTTCCTCGACACCCTCGCCGACCGGCTGGCCATCGGCGCCGCGGGGGTCGCCGCGGTTCTCGACCCCGGCCGGATCGTGCTGGCCGGGGAGGTCGGCCACGCGGGCGGCGAGGCGCTGGCCGCCCGGGTCGAGGAGCGGCTCGCCGCGATGTCCCCGCTCCGGACCGAGGTCAGACCCGGGGCGCTCGGCGGCGCCGCCGTGCTCAGGGGCGCGCTGCTCACCGCGCGCGACGCGGCGCAGGACGAGCTGTTCGCGCCCGGCATATGAGGCTCTCCGGAGGTGCGGGCAGGACGGGCGGAGCGCAACCCCTCGGCGGCATTCCCGGCCCTTCTGTGAGTCAGCCCACAGCGCTCGCCCGGAACGCCGACGATCAGCCGTGGCACACTGGTCGCGTACCAGCAGCAGCGCACTCCGGGGTCGGTGCAATTCCGAACCGGCGGTTACAGTCCGCGACCCGGCCGCATCCAGTGGCCGGTTGACCAGGTGAGATTCCTGGACCGACGGTTAAAGTCCGGATGGGAGGCAGTGCGCGGCGGGCTCTTACCGGTACGCCGCCCCGGGCGGGTTCGTCCTCCGACGAGCCGGCTTCCCGGCCCTGGCGTTCCCCGGTGAGTTCCCGTTTCTCTGTCGTCATCGACAGGCCCCGGAGTCCGTGCCCGAAGAGGCAGGAGGACCCGGGTGGCCACCCAAGCCGAACGCGTCACCGACGCGGACGCCATGCGGCGGGCCGTCGCGCTCGCCGCCCGCGGACTCGGCTCCACCAGCCCCAATCCGGTCGTCGGATGCGTGATCCTGGACGCCTCGGGACACCTCGCCGGCGAGGGCTTCCACCGCCGCGCGGGCGGCCCGCACGCCGAGGTCCACGCCCTGCGCGCGGCGGGATCCCGGGCCCGGGGCGGCACGGCCTACGTCACGCTCGAACCCTGCGCCCACACCGGCCGCACCGGCCCCTGCGCCCAGGCACTGATCGACGCCGGGGTCGCCCGCGTCCACTACGCGGTCCCCGACCCGAACCCGCAGGCCGCCGGGGGCGCCGCCACCCTGCGCGCCGCCGGGATCACCGCCGAGCCCGGGCTGCTCGCCGCCGAGGCCGAGGCGGGCAACGCCGCCTGGCTCACCTCCGTACGCCGGGGCCGCCCGTACGTCCTGTGGAAGTACGCGGCCACCCTCGACGGCCGGATCGCCGCAGCCGACGCCACCAGCCGCTGGATCACCTCCGCCGAGGCGCGCGCCGACGTGCACCGGCTGCGGGCCGAGGCCGACGCGGTCGTGGTCGGCTCCGGCACCGCCCGCGCCGACGACCCGCACCTCGCGGTCCGCGGCATCGAGGGCGCCGTCCAGCCGCTGCGGGTCGTCGTGGACACCGAGGCCACCGCCGTGCGGCCCGGCGCCCGGGTCCTGGACGGCGGCGCGCCCACCCTGATCGCCGTCGCCGAGGACGCCGACGCCCGCCATCTCCCCGACGCCGTACGGCTGCCCCGCGCGGCCGGGGGCCGGGGGCTCTCCGTCCCCGCCCTGCTGGCCGCCCTGCACGAGCGCGGCGTGCGTTCCGTACTCCTCGAAGGCGGCCCGGCGCTGGCCGGCTCCTTCGTCGCCGCGGGCGCGGTCGACAAGGTCGTCGGCTATCTCGCCCCGGTCCTCCTCGGCGCCGGGCCCGCCGCGCTCGGCGACGCCGGAATCACCACGATCGCCGGGGCGTTGCGCCTGCGGATGACGGAGACCGTACGGATCGGCCCGGACCTGCGGATCACCGCGATCCCCGAAGAGGCCACCACGATCCCCGAAGGGGCCACCGCGGCCCCCGGATCCCCCGTCGCGCGGGCCACCGGGCCCGCCGCGGCCACGGGCACCGCCACCGCCACCACTGTCACGACCGCCACGAAGGAGCGTTGAGTGTTCACCGGAATCGTCGAAGAACTGGGTGAGGTCACCGCCGTGGAGAACCTCGGTGACTCCTCCCGCTTCCGCCTGCGCGGACCCGTCGTCACCGAGAACGCCCGGCACGGGGACTCCATCGCCGTCAACGGTGTCTGTCTGACGGTCGTCGAGTCGGGGGACGGCGAGTTCACCGCCGATGTGATGGCCGAGACGCTCGACCGGTCCAGCCTCGGCGCCCTCGGGGCCGGCTCCCGCGTCAACCTGGAGCGGCCCATGGCCCTCGGCGGCCGGCTCGGCGGACACATCGTCCAGGGCCATGTCGACGGCACCGGCACCATCGTCGAGCGCACGCCCTCCGAGCACTGGGAGATCGTCAAGATCTCGCTGCCCGCCGCCCTGACCCGCTACGTCGTGGAGAAGGGCTCCATCACCGTGGACGGCGTCAGCCTCACGGTCGTCGACGCGGGCACCGACCACTTCACCATCAGCCTCATCCCCACCACCCTCGCGCTGACCACCCTCGGCATCAAGGGGCCGGGCGACCCGGTCAACCTGGAGGTCGACGTCATCGCGAAGTACGTCGAGCGCCTGCTGACCCCTCAGCGCGCACAGGCCGAGGAGTCCGCGCGGTGAGCACCCTGTCCTGGCTGAACGGTGAGGCGTTCAGCGCCTTCGGTCAGCACATCCTGTGGTCCGACATGATCGGCAACACCATCGGTCTGGCCGCGCTCGCCCTCGGCTGGCGGCGCTCCATCTGGACCTGGCCCGCCCAGCTCCTCTCCGGCGTCGTCCTCGTCGGCGCGTACGCCTCCGCCCACCTCAGCGGCGGCGTCGGCAAGCAGCTCCTGGTCATCGGCGTCGCGGTGTGGGGCTGGCGTCAGTGGCAGAGGGGCACACAACAGGCGCAGGACGGCTCGATCGCCGTACGGTTCGCCACCTGGCGCGAGCGCGGGCTGCTCCTCGGCGCGACGGCCCTGGGCACCCTCGCCGTCGGCGGGCTCTTCGTCGCCGTACCCGAACTGTCCTGGAACCCCTGGCCCGACGCGTACATCTTCACCGGCACCCTCGCGGCGATGGTCGCGCAGGCGCGCGGTCTCGTCGAGTTCTGGTTCGCCTGGCTCCTCGTCGACCTGGTCGGCGTCCCCCTCGCCTTCAGCAGCGGACTGGCCTTCTCCGGCCTCGTCTACGTCATCTACCTCGCCCTCGTCCTGTGGGGCATGCGCGACTGGTGGCTGCGCTCCCGCGCCGGCGCCATGCCCCTGGAAGGAGCAGCAGTATGACCACTCGTCCGTCCCCCGCCACCGCCCTCGACGAGGCGGCGGCCGGTATTCCGCACCCCGACACCCCCGGGACCCCGCGCACCGACCCGCCGCGCCTCGCCTGGTCCGCCCGCGACCACGCCGAGGACCTCTCCCTCGACCCCGTGGCGCAGGCCATCCGCGACATCGCGGCCGGCCGCCCCGTCGTGGTCGTGGACGACGAGGACCGCGAGAACGAGGGCGATCTCGTCATCGCCGCCGAGAAGGCCACCCCCGAGATCATCGCCTTCATGATGAGCGAGTGCCGCGGCATGATCTGCGCCCCCATGGACGGCGCGGAGCTGGACCGGCTGGAACTCCCGCAGATGGTCGGCGACAACACCGAGTCGATGCGGACCGCCTTCACCGTCACCGTCGACGCCTCCGCCGCCCACGGCGTCACCACCGGGATCTCCGCCGCCGACCGCGCCACCACACTCCGGCTCCTCGCCTCGGGCGAGGCGGCGCCCGGCGACTTCGTCCGCCCCGGCCATGTCTTCCCGCTGCGCGCCAGGTCCGGCGGCGTCCTCGTGCGCAACGGCCACACCGAGGCCGCCGTCGACCTCGCCCGGCTCGCCGGGCTGCGCCCGGCCGGCGCGATCGTGGAGATCGCGGGCGAGGACGGGGTGATGCTGCGGCTGCCAGAGCTGGTCCCGTTCGCGCGCAAGCACGGCCTGACGATCATCTCCATCGAGGACCTGATCGCCTACCGCCGCACCGATGAGCCCACGGTCCGCCGGGAGGCCGAGGTCAGCCTGCCCACCGCCTACGGCGACTTCACCGCGTACGGATACCGCTCCACCGTCGACGGGGTCGAGCACGTCGCCCTCGTCCACGGGGAGCTCGGCGACGGCGAGGACGTGCTCGTGCGCGTCCACTCCGAGTGCCTGACCGGCGACATCTTCAGCTCCCAGCGGTGCGACTGCGGCCCCCAGCTCCAGGCGTCCATGGAGCGCGTCACCGCGGAGGGCCGCGGCGTCGTCGTCTACCTGCGCGGCCACGAGGGGCGCGGCATCGGCCTGCTCTCCAAGCTCCGCGCGTACGAACTCCAGGAGCGGGGCCACGACACCCTGGACGCCAACCTGGAGCTGGGGCTGCCCGCCGACGCCCGCGACTACGCGGCGGGCGCGCGGATCCTCGACGACCTCGGGGTGCGCAGCCTGCGGCTGATGACCAACAACCCCGACAAGACCACGGCCCTCGTCCGGCACGGCCTGCGGGTCACGGGGCGCGAGCCGATGCCCGTCCAGGCGGGCGAGCACAACCTCCGCTACCTGCGCACCAAGCGCGACCGGATGGGCCACGACCTGCCGTGGCTCGACGCCGCCGCCGTGTCCACCTGCGGCAACCAGTAGGACCGTACGGCCGGCCACGGCTGACGTACGGCCGGCGCACCACCCGACCAGCAGCACAGCATCCGAGGAGAGACGTGAGCGGCAAGGGCGCACCCGAACTGAGCGTGCAGAACTGCGGAGACCTCCGGGTCGCCGTGATCGCGGCGCAGTGGCACGAGAAGATCATGGACGGTCTCGTCGACGGCGCCCTGCGCGCCCTGCGCGACCTCGGCATCGACGAGCCGACGCTGCTGCGCGTGCCCGGCAGCTTCGAACTGCCCGTCGTCGCCAAGGTGCTCGCGGGACGCGGTTACGACGCGGTCGTCGCGCTCGGGGTCGTCATCCGGGGCGGCACCCCGCACTTCGACTATGTGTGCCAGGGCGTCACCCAGGGCCTCACGCAGGTTTCCGTGGACACCGGGGTCCCCATCGGCTTCGGCGTACTGACCTGCGACACCGAGGAACAGGCCCTGGACCGGGCCGGTCTCGAAGGCTCCCACGAGGACAAGGGACACGAGGCGGTGACCGCCGCCGTCGCGACCGCGACCACCCTGCGCACCATCGCCGAACCCTGGCGCCGGTCGAGTGAGTCCAGCCGCGTAAAGTGAGCGTCACCATGTCCAAGAAGACGTTCGAGGAGCTGTTCAGCGAGCTCCAGCAGAAGGCCGCCCACGGCGACCCCGCCACCTCCCGCACCGCCGAACTGGTGGAGAAGGGCGTACACGCCATCGGCAAGAAGGTCGTCGAGGAGGCGGCCGAAGTGTGGATGGCCGCCGAGTACGAGGGCAAGGAAGCCGCCGCCGAGGAGATCTCCCAGCTCCTCTACCACGTCCAGGTGATGATGGTGGCGCGCGGAATCTCCCTTGACGACGTGTACGCCCATCTCTGAGCATCGCCTCAGCACCACTTCGTACCGTTCCACACCATTTGCCCCGCCCCATCCTCCGCACGAAGGAACAAGACCTCATGCTGCGCATCGCCGTCCCCAACAAGGGTTCACTCTCCGGGCCTGCGTCGGCGATGCTCCATGAGGCCGGATACCAGCAGCGCAAGGAGTCCAAGGAACTCGTCCTGGTCGACCCGGAGAACGAGGTCGAGTTCTTCTACCTGCGCCCCCGCGACATCGCGATCTACGTCAGCTCCGGCAAGCTCGACATCGGCATCACCGGCCGCGATCTGCTGCTGGACTCGGAGGCCGACGCCGAGGAGATCCTGCCGCTCGGCTTCGCCCGCTCCACCTTCCGCTACGCCACCAAGCCGGGGACCGCGACCGGGGTCACCGAGTTCGGCGGCATGACCGTCGCCACCTCGTACGAGGGCATCGTGGCCCGGCACCTCGCCGACCACGGCGTCGACGCCTCCGTCGTCCACCTCGACGGCGCGGTCGAGACCGCCATCGAACTGGGCGTCGCCCAGATCATCGCGGACGTGGTGGAGACCGGCACCTCGCTGCGGAACGCGGGCCTCGAAGTCATCGGCGAGCCGATCATGACCTCGGAGGCGGTCGTCATCCGGCGCACCGGCTCCGACGCGGCGGAACCGAAGGTGCAGCAGTTCCTGCGCCGCCTCCAGGGCGTCCTCGTGGCCCGTACGTACGTGATGATGGACTACGACTGCCGCGCCGAGCACCTGGAGCGGGCCGTCGCGCTCACCCCGGGGCTCGAATCGCCGACCGTCTCCCCGCTGCACAACGAGGGGTGGGTCGCCGTCCGCGCGATGGTCCCGGCCAAGGAGGCCCAGCGGATCATGGACGACCTCTACCAGCTGGGCGCCCGCGCCATCCTCACCACGGCCATCCACGCCTGCCGGCTCTGACCGGCTCCCGCCGCACCCGAACCGTCCCGCCGGAGGCCCCCGGGGCCTCCGGCCACCACCCCGGGAAGACCCGCCATGTCCGTGCCCGCCCCTGCCGTACCCGCCCTGCCGGTCACGTTCCGGCCGACCGCCACCCGCACGGTGCTGCTGTCCGTCGGCACGGTCATGTTCGTCGTCATCTCGGCCATCGGCCTGGTGCTCGAACAGCTCAGCACGGGGGAGCGGCTGAGCTTCATCCTCACCGCGCTGCTGTTCTTCGGCGTGCTGGCGCTGCTCAGCCGTCCGAAGGTCGTCGCCGACGACACGGGGGTGACTGTCGTCAATCTCACCCGCACCCGCCGGCTGGAATGGGCCGAGATCCTGCGCGTCAATCTGCGGCCCGGCGACCCCTGGGTCTTCCTTGACCTCAGCGACGGCAGCAGCCTGCCCGTCCTCGGTATTCAGCCGGGCGTGGCCAAGGCGCACGCCATCCGCGACGCCCGCGCGCTGCGCGACCTGACCGAGTCCCGCGCCGCGCGCGACCGCGACTGACCAGCGACGGACCCCTCCGGCAGCCACCGGGACACCGGCCGCGCACCGGTGACCGGTCGCCAGGTCCTGTCCGTCCGGGCCCTGTCTTGATTACTCTGGTGGTGGAGGCGCCGAGTGCGCCCCGCCCCGCATCAGACGGCCGTCGACGGCCCGCGGGGCATCCTGCGACCCGAGGAGTGACTCCCTCCAGCAATGGACGGATCGTCCGGTAGTACCTGCGCCGCCCCCTTCGACGAGGCGGCGGCATGACCATCCCCCTTCTGCTGCTCACCGCAGCGTTCCTTCTCATCCTCGCCAACGGCTTCTTCGTGGCGGCCGAGTTCGGTCTGATCACGGTCGACCGCCCCGACGCCGAGCGCGCCGCCGCCGAGGGCGACCGCCGAGCCCGTACCGTCGTCAGAGCCCTGCGGGAACTCTCCTTCCAGCTCTCCGGCACCCAGCTCGGCATCACCATCACCTCGCTCGTCGTCGGCATGCTCGCCGAGCCGGCGCTCGCCGAACTGCTCGGCCCGCCGCTCGCCGCGACCGGACTGCCCGCCGGGGCCGTCTCCGGCATCGCGGTGGTCATCGGCATGCTGCTGGCGTCCGCCCTCCAGATGGTGATCGGTGAGCTCGTCCCCAAGAACTGGGCGGTCTCCCGGCCGCTCCAGGTCGCGCGGTTCGTGGCGGGCCCGCAGTACCTCTTCGCCACCGTCTTCCGGCCGGTGATCTCGCTGCTCAACGCCGTCGCCAACCGGCTGGTGCGGATACTCGGCGTGGAGCCGACCGACGAACTCGCCTCCGCCAGGACCCCCGGCGAACTCGTCTCCCTGGCCCGCCACTCCGCGCAGGCCGGCACCCTCGAACAGGACACGGCCGACCTGTTCGTACGGACCCTCTCCCTCGGCCGGCTCACGGCACAGCACGTGATGACCCCCCGGGTGAAGGTCAGCGCCCTCCAGGCGGACGCGACGGCGGCGGACGTCCTCAACCTCACCCGGGCCACCGGGCTCTCCCGCTTCCCCGTCTACCGCGAGCGCATCGACGAGATCATCGGCATGGTGCACCTCAAGGACGCGCTCGCCGTCCCCGTGGCGGAGCGGCGCCGCACCCCGGTCGGCCGGATCGCCGTCACCGCGCTCTTCGTCCCGGAGACCCTGCCGGTGCAGCAGCTCCTGGCACGGCTGCGCAACGAGCAGCCCATAGCCGCCGTGGTCGACGAGTACGGCGGTACGGCCGGGGTCGTCACCCTGGAGGACATCGTCGAGGAACTCGTCGGCGAGGTGCTCGACGAGCACGACCCCGAGCGGGACGGACGGCCGGAACTCGCCCCCGTCGACCCCGTGGACGGCCGGCCCGCCTGGGAGGCCGACGGCAGCGCCCGGGTCCTCACCCTGCGGCGCATCGGACTCGACGTCCCCGAGGGCCCGTACGAGACCCTCGCCGGGCTCGTCGCCGATCTGCTCGGCCGGATCCCGGCCCCCGGCGACCGCGCGGAGCTGCCCGGCTGGCGGCTCTCCGTGCGCCAGGTGGACCGCTACCGGGCCGAGCGGGTCCGGCTGATACGGCTGACGGGCGAAGGACCGGCCGGGCTCGTACCGGACCACCCCGCCGCGCCGCCGGTCCGCACCGGGGCGCCGCCCGGCAGGGCCCCCGACGGGACCGCCGCCACCGCGGCCGACGTCCTCGTGGGCGCTCCCGCCGAGGCCCCCGCGCCGGTGGAGGCCGTCCGATGAGCGTGCTGCAACTCGCCTTCGCCCTGCTCCTGGTCCTCGCCAACGGCTACTTCGTCGGGGCCGAGTTCGCCCTCGTCTCCGTACGCCGCAGCCAGATCGAGCCGCACGCCGCGCGCGGCTCGGCCAAGGCCCGGCAGGCGCTGTACGGGCTGGAGAACCTGCCGCAGATGATGGCCGCCGCGCAGTTCGGCATCACCGTCTGCTCCCTGACGCTCGGCGCGGTGGCCGAACCGACGGTGGCGCGGCTCCTGGAGCCCGTCTTCCACGCGATGCGCGTGCCGGAGGGCCTGATCCATCCGCTGGGATACGTCATCGCCCTGGCGCTCGTCGTCTTCCTGCACCTCGTCATCGGCGAGATGGTCCCCAAGAACCTCGCCATGGCGGCCCCGGAGAAGACCGCGCTGTGGCTCAGCCCCGGCCTGGTCGGCTTCGCCCGCCTCTGCCGGCCGGTCACCGCCGGCCTCGGCGCCTGCGCCCGGCTCGTCCTGCGGGCCTTCCGCGTCGAACCCAAGGACGAGGTGGAGGCCGTCTTCACCAGCGAGCAGCTCAACCGGCTCGTCGAGGACTCGGGACAGGCGGGGCTGCTGGAACCGGAGGCGCAGGAGCGGCTGGAGGACGCGCTGGAGCTGGGCAGCCGCCCGGTCACCGACGTGCTCCTCACCCGCGCCTCACTGGTCACCGTGGACCCGGCGGTCACACCGCGGGAGATCGAGGAGCTGACGGTACGCACCGGCTACTCCCGCTTCCCGGTGTGCGCCGAGGGCGGCGGCGCCTTCATGGGGTTCCTGCACGTCAAGGACGTCCTCGATCTGGAGATGGCCGACCGGGCCGTGCCCCAGCACATCTGGCGGCCGATGGCGACGCTCCGCGCGGAACTCCCGCTGGACGACGCCCTCACCGTGATGCGCCGCGCGGCCACCCATCTCGCCCAGGTCGCGGACGCGTCCGGGCGGGTGCTCGGCCTGGTGGCGCTGGAGGACGTCCTCGAAATGCTGGTCGGGGAGGTACGCGACCCCTCCCACCGGGCGGCGTCCGTCCCCCGGGCGGCCCTCGTCGGCGAGCAGCGCACGGACCAGGCCTCCCAGGTCCTGGCCGGCTGAATCCCGGCCCGGTAACCCGGCCGCACCGGTGACCGGTGCGGCCGGCACCCGTAACCGGGACTCGGCGCCCGAGGTCTCAGGGCCCCGAGGTCCGAGGCCCTGGGACCCGGCCACCGCCGGGACCCGGCGGGTCATGTACCCGTCGGGTCCTGGGGGCTCCGGCCCGCCGGGCCGCGCCCCGAGAGCACCTCGCCGTACGCCTGCATCAGATCGGGCAGCCGCAGCGTGGCCAGGTCATCGCGCGTAGGCGTACCGCTGTAGCCGGACAGCCGCAGATCGCGGTAGGCGCAGCTCTTCTCGTACAGCGTCCGGACGAACCGGCCGTTGCCCAGCTCGTCGATCCATCCCTGGTCGACCACGTGTCCGCTGATCGAGCGCAGCTCGTCCACGGACTCCTCGTCCCACAGGTCACCGTTCTCGGCGGCCAGCACCCCGCCGATCGCGGTCAGTTCGAGCGGCCGGTAGCTCGGGAAGTCGACCCGGCTCGTGAAGCGCGAGGAGAGCCCCGGGTTGGTGGCGAGCAGCCGGTCCATGCCCTCCGGGTAGCCCGCCAGGATCACCACGAGGTGGTCACGGTTGTCCTCGGCGCGCTTCAGCAGCACCTGAAGGGCCTCGTCGCCGTAGGCGTCGCCCTTGCTGTAACCGGAGTTGGAGAGGCTGTACGCCTCGTCCACGAAGAGCACCCCGCCGATCGCCGAGTCGATCAGCTCGTTCGCCTTGACGGCGGTCTGGCCCAGGAACTCGCCGACCAGGTCGGCCCGTTGCGCCTCGACGAGATGGTCCCCGCCGAGCAGCCCGAGCGCGTAGAAGATCCGTCCGAGGATGCGCGCCACGGTGGTCTTGCCGGTGCCCGAGGGGCCCGAGAAGACAAAGTGACGTTTCGGCGGCTGGACCGGAAGCCCCTGGCCGGCCCGCAGCCGCGCCATACGCAGCTGTGCGGAGATCGCCTTCACCTGGCGCTTCACCGGTTCGAGCCCGACCATCCGCTCCAACTCGGCCAGTGCCTCGGCGAGCAGCGCGGGATCCGTCGGCCCCTCGGGGAAGCGCGGCGCCGTCGGCTGCGCGGGCGGGGGCGGCAGCTTCTCCCGCAGCGCGTCGGGCGCGACGGGCGGACCGCTGCCGCCGAGCGGTGGCGCCGGCTCCCGGCCGAGCAGGATGTCGGAGCCGAGCGGCCCCTCCGGCTCGCTCCCCGACTGCGCCTGGGACTGGGCCTCGGCCACGTCCGCCGCGTCCTGGCCGAGCCCGGCCAGCGACACGGAGGCCAGCCCCAGCGGGTCGTCGGGGCCCTCGTAGCCGTCGTACCCGTCGGAGTCGGTGATCGCCGCGAGCCGCGCCGCGGTGTCCATGAACGCCGGGTCGAGCCGGTGCACGGCCCGGTAGAGCGGCAGGGCGGCGGCGCTGCGCCCGGTGCCCTCGTGGGCGCGGGCCAGCCAGTACCGCAGCTCCTTGCGCTGGGGCTGCTCGCTGCGGCACCGCATCAGCGCGGTGGCGAGCAGCGGCTCGGCCTGGCCGAACATCTCCAGCCTGACCCGGGCCATCCCGCCGAAGAGACCCGCCTCGATGCCGAGCAGCGGGTCGTGCACGAGCTGCTCCGTGTGGCGGCACAGCTGTTCCCAGTCCTTGACCAGATAGGCGCGGCAGGCGTGCAGGAAGCGGACCTGCGGATCGGTGTCCACCGGCGGCAGCCCCGCCAACGCCCGGTCCAGCTCGGGCACATGGCGGCCGTCCAGCCAGTGCGAGGCGTGCGCCAGCCGCAGGTCGCGCCCGCTCTCCAGGACCGGCTGGACCCACCAGCCCAGCCAGTACCACGAGTTCAGGGTGCGGCGGTGGCGGGTGCGCTGCTCGCCGAAGCGGTCGCGATGGCGGTACATGTGGAGCAGGGCGGTGGTGGTCTCGACGCGCAGCGCGTGCAGCCCGAGCCAGCCGTCGGCCATCCCGGGATCGAGCCGGACGGCTGTCCTGAACTCCTCCTCCGCCTGGGGGTACGCCCCCATGGTGTAGGCGTCCACCCCGCGCACCCAGGCGAGGTCGGCCGGGGCGCCCGTGCCCTGCGTGCCGATATCCATCAGGTCCCCCACAAACCGTGCCCCCGTGATGTCCCGCCGGGCGGGCGCCCGTCGGCAGCGTACTGAACCACCATGACGCGGACGGGAATTGACCGCACTCAGAGGCATCGTACCTGCGCAGAGTGTGTGCGACTAAGGGCGCCGCGCACCGGGTCGCGCGGTGACCCAGGGTGAGCGGGTGAGGCGGTACGGGGCCGGGAACGCGGCGAAAAGGGCAGAACGAAGCCCCCGATCACGGGGGAACAACCGGGGGCTTCGCGTCTGGGGCGGCTCCGAAAAGCCGCACATTAAGAACGTAAGACCTGTCCCGCCCGCTGGTCAAGCCGAGTTGGGCACTCGGTGCGCGTCGATTTCCGACTGCTCAGTATGGCGGCGTCAACCGGTCACAGTGGGTGATGGTTTGGTCCTGCCTCGCGGTCGCGCGAGACGCTGGGCGTATCACGTACCCCTCGTGCCCCTCATGTACCAGAGCATCGGAAAAGGGACGAGTTGGGTCCGTCGCGAAATGGCGTGTCTCCGCCACCGTCCAGCCGTCCCAGAAGGCGGACTGCGCCGCTCCGTCCCGGCGGCGCCCCCGCTCCCAGGACTCCTCGGCCCCCCGCTCCATCCAGAACAGCCCGGCGAGATACGGCCGCAGCGCCCGCCGGCCGGCCCCGACCCCCTCCACCACGACCACCGGGGCGGCGGGCAGCACGCGCGGCGCGGTGAAGCGGCGCAGCGTCCAGTCGTACGGGGTGTACCGCGCGGCCTCGCCCCGCGTGAACGCCTCGATGACCTGCGCCGTCAGCCGGGGCAGCCACGCGAAGAGCTCCTCGTGGCTGGCCACGTCGTCCAGCCGCAGCACGGGTGCGCCGCCGAGCGCCGCCGCGAGCCGGGCCGCGAAGGTGCTCTTGCCCGAGCCGGCGTGACCGTCCACGGCGATCAGCCGCACCGGGCCGCAGGAGGGCGGCAGGTCGCGCAGTCGCGCGGCCACGGCGGTGAGGTCATCCATCCGACCATCTTTCGAGGGAACCTCCGGATGTATCCGAAGGCGGCGCGAGGCGCCGTAGTAGGTTGATTTCCTGCCTGCGGGCAGCGGGCAGGGCTTGTCCGGGGCCGATCGTCAGGACCGGCGTGAAGCCCCTCCGATTTATCGGTAGGGGAGGAGTCACATGGCCCAGCGTACGAGCTGAGCCGAGGCACCGGGGTGGCCTTGCGCCGGCCCACGAGCCGGGGCGCCCTGAGCGGTGCCCCGGCCGCCCCAGGCCATGCCACTGGCGCAGACCAATATTGGTCGGGCGACGCGAGACGAATCGCTGGCAGAAGCCCGCCGGGAGCCGCGATAGTGGACGACTGCCGTCCGACTCTTCGCCACTCCGCCTCTTCGCCTCTTCGCCTCTCCGCCCGTCGACCGGAGGTTCCGATGCCCCGTCCCCCCTCGCGCAGAACCGTTCTCGCCGCCGCGCTCGCGGCCACCGCCGCCACCGGGACGGGCGCGGCCCTGCCGGCCGGCGCCGCGGAGGCGGCTCCCGGGGCCCCCGCCGCCCCCGCGGGGCCGCTCGTCGACAACGCGTTCTGGACCTCGTACGCCGACTGGCGGGCCGGCGCCGCGAACGGGGTCCGCGCCGTCTCCGGCGCCCGGCCCTCGCTGGTCATCGCCACCCCGGCGGGCTCCACCACGTACGCCGATCCGCACACCGGGAAGACCACCCCGTGGGAGTACGCCACCTGGACCTCCCCCCTGTACCACCCGAAGGTCCCCGCCACCGAGGTGATCGCCTCCTGGAACGCGTCCACCCCCGCGGGCACCTGGCTCCAGGTCGAACTGCGCGGCCGGTACGGGGACGGCACCGACACCCCGTGGTACGTGATGGGCCGCTGGACCTCGGGCGACGGGGACGGCGACATCCGGCGCACCTCCCTGGACGGCCAGAGCGACGGCCGCAGCTCCATCTGGACCGACACCTTCGCCGTGGACGACGCGGCGAGCGGGACGCGCCTCGTCGCGTACCGGCTGCGCCTCACCCTCCACCGCACCCCCGGCAGCGGCCTCACCCCGGTGGTCCACCGCGTCGGGGCGATGGCCTCCGACATCCCGGACCGGTTCACCGTCCCGGCCTCCACGCCGGGGCTCGCGCGCGAGCTGACCGTGCCGCGCTACTCGCAGAACACGCACATCGGGCAGTATCCCGAGTACGACAACGGCGGTGAGGCGTGGTGCAGCCCCACCTCCTCGCAGATGATCATCGAGTACTGGGGGCGGGTCCCCACCACCGAGGAACTCGCCTGGGTGAACCCGGACTTCGACGACCCGCAGGTCTGCCACGCGGCCCGGTACACCTACGACTACCAGTACGAGGGGTGCGGCAACTGGCCCTTCAACGCCGCGTACGCCGCCACGTACCGGGAGCTGAGCTCCGCCGTCACCCGGCTCGGCTCGCTCGCCGACGTGGAGACGCTGGTGGGCGCGGGCATCCCCGTCATCACCTCGCAGTCCTTCCTCAGGGAGGAGCTGACGGGGGCGGGTTACGGCACCTCGGGCCACCTCATGACGGTCATCGGCTTCACGGCCGAGGGCGATGTGATCGCCAACGACCCCGCCTCGCCCAGCAATCCGGCCGTGCGGCGCGTCTACCGCCGGGCCGAGTGGGAGACGATCTGGCTCCGCACCAAGCGGTACAACGCCTCCGGCAACGTCGCCTCCGGCACGGGCGGGGTCTGCTACGTCTACTGGCCCGTAAAGCCGTCCGCCGCGCAGAGCCGGGCACTGCGGGCGGTCGGCCTGGTCTGAGGTCCGCCGCGAGGACCGGGCGGCGCGGGCCGGATCAGGGACGGTGCGGTGACGCGGGCAGCGTACGCAGCCACTCCACGAGGAGCCCGTTGACCTCGTCGGGGCGCTCCTGCTGCACCCAGTGGCCGCAGCCGTCGAGAAGGTGCGAGGAGATCAGGCCCGGCAGCGTGGTGGGGTACGCCGCGATGGCCTCCGCCATCCAGGTGGTGGAGGCGTCGAGCGTGCCGCCGATGAAGAGCGACGGCTGGCGGACGGGCGCCCCGTCCCACGGTGCGAGATCCTCCCAGTCCCGGTCGACGTTGCGGTAGCGGTTCAGCGCCCCCGTCAGCCCGCTCCGCTCGAACTCGCCCGCGTAGACGTCGAGATCGGCCTCCGTCAGCCAGGAGGGCAGCCGGTCACCGGGGAAGCGGTCGGAGAGCTTCGCCCCCTCGGGCACGAAGAAGAGGCTCTCCTCGCCGGCCGGCCGCATCGTGTCGGCCGACAGCCCGGCGTAGAACCCGGCCAGCCATCCCCGTACATCGGGCTCGATCTCCGCCTCCGCCCGGCCGGGCCGCTGGAAGTAGCTGACGTAGAACTCCTCCGCCCCGCCGAGCATCCCGAAGGCGTCGCTCGGCCGGAAGCCGTTCCTCGGTGAGTACGGGACGCTCAGCATTCCCACGGCGGTGAAGACATCGGGCCTGAGCAGCGCGGAGTTGGCGGCGATGGGGGAGCCCCAGTCATGGCCGACGACCACCGCGCTCTCCGCGCCGAGCGCGCGCACCACACCGACGTTGTCGGCGACGTGGGCGAGCATCCGGTACGCCGCCACATCGGCCGGCTTGGACGAGCGCCCGTAGCCGCGTACGTCGACGGCGACGGCGTGGTACCCGGCGGCGGCGAGCGCCGGAAGCTGGTGGCGCCAGGAGTACCAGGACTCGGGGAAGCCGTGGACGAGCAGGACCAGCGGACCGGTGCCCTGTTCCGCGAGATGGATCCGGCCGCCGGGGACCTCCACCAGCCGGTGCCGCACGGCCGGGTTCTCCATCGGCGTCGCTGAGGCCGCTGACACCGCCGGCATCCCTGACATCCCTGGCATCGCCGCTCCTCGATCGGGGTATGTGGTCCCACGATCATCCGCACGGGGCCGGCGCGCCCGCAAGATTTGTTGCTGGTCCGGCAAACCCGTACCGTCGCGCCGGCCCTCCGCCGACCACACTGTGGTACCCCGCGTCCACTCTGCAATACTGCGGGGATTCCTGCGGGGGAACACCGTGGCAGCCGGAGACCAGGACGCGGATTTTGAATCGTAGTCAACAGCGTGGACCGTCCCTGCGATCACAGGTACGGCGCTCCGAACTCATCGCAACCGGCCGGAAGTTGTTTGCCGACACCTCGTACGACGCGCTGTCGATGGACGACATCGCGCAGCACGCGGGCGTCGCCAAAGGACTCATCTACTACTACTTCAAGAACAAGCGCGGCTACTACCTCGCCATCGTCGAGGACTCGGTCGCCGAACTCGTCTCGCTCGCCTCCGACGGCGCCGAACTGCCGCGCACCCAGCGGGTGCAGCGCACGGTCGAGGCGTATCTGCGCTTCGCCCAGTACAACGAGGCGGCCTACCGCACCATCGTCACCGGCGGCGTCGGCTTCGACACCCAGGTCCAGGCGATCCGCGACGCGGTCAGGACCGGCCTGGTCGCCACGGTCGCCCAGGGCGCCTACGGCCACGACGACATCCCGCCGATCGCCCGGCTCGCCCTGCTCGGCTGGCTCAGCAGCGTCGAGTGGCTCACGCTCGAATGGCTGGAGCACCGGGAGGAGCTGCGCCGGGAGATCCCCCGCGACCTGCTCGTCCGGATGCTGCGGCACACCCTCAACACCATCGAGGAGTTCGCGCCGGAGTGCCCGGCCCCGCCCCAGGACCTCGAATGGGTCCCGTTCACGGGCCGCGGCCCCGGGCAGGACGCGCCGTAGGGCCCCGGCGCACGGAGAGAGAAACCGGACGCCGGGGGCGGGGGCCGATCGGGCGCCCCGCCCCCGGCGCGTTCCGGGGCCGTACTCCTGCGGGATCCGGTGGGATCCAGCGGGTCTAGTCGATGGACTTGATCAGCTCGCCGTCCGCGGTGTCCCCGCTCAGCTCCCAGAAGAAGGTGCCGCCCAGGCCCTGCTGATCCTTGTACGCCATCTTCCCGGCGATGGTGGCCGGGGTGTCGTAGCTCCACCACTGGTCGCCGCAGTGGGCGTACGCGGTGCCGCCGACCGTGCCGCTCGCCGGGCAGCGGTCCTTGAGGAGCTTGTAGTCCTCGATGCCCGCCTCGTACTTCCCGGGCGCCGCGCCCGTCGCGGTGCCGCCCGGCTCCGCCTGGCCGACGCCGGACCAGCCGCGCCCGTAGAAGCCGAGGCCCAGCAGCAGCTTCTCGGACGGGATGCCGAGGCTCTTGAGCTTGGTGATCGCGGTGTCCGAGTCGAAGCCCTGGGTCGGGATGCCCGCGTACGAGGTCAGCGGCGAGTGCGGGGCGGTGGGGCCCTGCGCGGCGAAGGCGCCGAAGAAGTCGTACGTCATCGGGTTGTACCAGTCGAGGTACTGCGCGGCGCCCGCGTAGTCCGCCGCGTCGATCTTCCCGCCGTCCGTGCCGTCGGCGGTGATCGCCGCCGTCACCAGGTCGGAGCCGAACGCGCCGCGCAGCGCCGCAGCCATGTCCCTGAAGGCGTCCCGGCCGCTGCTGTCACAGGTCAGCCCGCAGGCGTTGGGGTACTCCCAGTCGATGTCGATCCCGTCGAACACATCGGCCCAGCGCGGGTCCTCCACCAGCGCGCGGCAGGACTGCGCGAAGGCCGCCGGGTTCTTCGCCGCCTCCGCGAAGCCGCCGGACCAGGACCAGCCGCCGAAGGACCAGATCACCTTGAGACCGGGGTGCATCGCCTTGAGTTTGCGCAGCTGGTTGAAGTTGCCCCGCAGCGGCTGGTCCCAGGTGTCGGCGGCGCCGTCCACACTCTGGTCGGCCGTGTACGCCTTCTCGTAGTCCGCGTACGAGTCGCCGACGGCGCACTTGCCGCCGGTGACATTGCCGAAGGCGTAGTTGATGTGGGTGAGCTTGCCGGCCGAGCCGGACGTCTCGATGTTCTTCACGTGGTAATTGCGGTCGTAGACACCCCAGTTGGTGAAGTATCCGATGACCTTGTCCCCAGCGGCCCGGGCCGGCGCGGCCGGCACGGCAGCGGCCGTGGCCGGTGCCTCGGTGGTCTCGCCCGCCGAGGCGGTGCCTGCCGAGGCGGTGCCCGCCCCGGAGAGCAGCGTCACGCCGAGAACGGCGGTGCACGCCGCGGCGGTCAGCGCCCGGAAGCGGGAACGGGAAGGGTGGAACCTGAGCATGGAGTCTCCTCGTGGGGGAGAGGAAGGACAAGTGGGGGGAGTCGGGATCCTGCCACGGAGCCGACCGGGCAGGAATGTCAGGTGTGTTGAGGGGGAACGTTAGAAGGACTAGACCAGTGTGGTCAATGGTTCGTACCAACCCGCTTTCCTTCCGCGAACGCCGCCCGGCCGCGCCGGGTGCGTGATCGCCGACCCGTGACGAAGCCCCGCCGATCGGGCATACTCAACGCGCCACAGCTGATGATCAGCCCCCGCCGTGATCCGGCAGGGCAGCATCGGCGAGGCAGGAACGACCCGTCCGGGGCCATTCCCGGACCCGTGCCGGCGACGTGACGCACACCCCGCGCGCGTTCGCCGCAGCGCCCGACAGGGAGGAGAGCGCCGCCATGTCCGACCGCGCCCCGCGACCGGTGGACCGTCTGCTGCCCACCGATGAGGCTCAGGACCTCATCGCCCTCGTACGCGACATCAGCCGGCGGGAGATCGCCCCCACGGCCGCCGAGGAGGAGGACGCCGGGCACTTCCCGCGCGAACTCTTCCGTCTGCTCTCCGACTCCGGCCTGCTCGGCCTCCCCTACGACACCGCCTACGGCGGCGGGGGCCAGCCGTACGAGGTCTACCTCCAGGTACTCGAAGAGCTGGCCGCCGCCCGGCTCACCGTGGGGCTCGGCGTCAGCGTCCACACCCTCGCCTGCCACGCCCTCGCCGGCTACGGCACCAAGGCCCAGCAGGCCGAACACCTGCCCGCGATGCTCACCGGCGGTCTGCTCGGCGCGTACTGCCTCTCCGAACCCGCAGCCGGCTCCGACGCGGCCTCGCTCCGCACCAGGGCCGTACGGGACGGCGACCACTGGGTCATCACCGGCACCAAGGCGTGGATCACCCACGGCGGTGTCGCGGACTTCTACACGGTGCTGGCCCGGACCGGCGGGGACGGCGCGCGCGGCATCACCGCGTTCCTCGTGCCCGGCGACGCGCCGGGGCTGAGCGCGGCCCCGCCCGAGAAGAAGATGGGCATGAAGGGCTCGCCCACCGCCCAACTCCACTTCGACGGCGTACGGGTGGCCGACGACCGCCGGCTCGGCGAGGAGGGCCAGGGCTTCGCGATCGCGCTCTCCGCGCTCGACTCGGGCCGCCTCGGCATCGCCGCCTGCGCCGTGGGGGTCGCCCAGGCGGCACTGGACGAGGCCGTCGCCTACGCCACCGGACGGCGGCAGTTCGGCAGGCCCGTCGCGGACTTCCAGGGGCTGCGCTTCCTGCTCGCCGACATGGCCACCCGTATCGAGGCCGGACGCTCGCTCTGCCTCGCGGCGGCCCGGCTGCGCGACGCGGGGCGGCCCTTCTCCCGACAGGCCGCCATGGCCAAGCTGTTCTGCACCGACGCGGCCATGCAGATCACCATCGACGCCGTACAGGTACTCGGCGGCTACGGCTACACGGCCGACTTCCCGGCGGAGCGCTATCTGCGCGAGGCGAAGGTGCTGCAGATCGTCGAAGGCACCAACCAGATCCAGCGGATGGTGATCGCCCGCCATCTCGCGGGCCCGGAGACCCGCTGACGGAACCTCAGGCGGCGTGCCGGTGCAGCGACGGCACCTTGAACGGGCGCGAGCCCGGGCCGCCGACGTGCGAGAAGGGCTGCGTACGCCAGTCGAGCCCCTGGGGGAGCGTCAGCAGCAGCCCGGTCTCCTGCTCCTGGGCCTCGTACGACGCGTCGGCGGGCCGCGCCTCGGAAGCGGCGCGGCCCGTACCGGCGCACACCGACAGCACGAAGGGGTTCCACGGGGTGGGGCACAGCGCGTGCTCCGGAAGGGTTCCCTCGTCGGCGAGGAGCGCGATCGGCTGCACGCAGTCCGGGCAGACGACCCGGTACATCTCGAAGGTGTCGTAGGAGTCGATCTCGTCACTGTCGTCGAGATCGACGGGAACCGGCTCGGTACGTCCGGCGCGCTTAAGGCTCTGCATGGAGACATTCCCCCTCGGGTGGGCCGACCAGGCTCGTGTGGTCTCGACCACAGCAAGCACTTCCCGTCGCGCGCGCCAGGTAACCGTAAGGTCTCGACGGACCCGGCCACAGCTCTGTGGTCTTCGTCACATGCCAGCCGCAGGTGCGCGCGGAAGCGGCCTCCCCGCCGGGCGTGGCGCCGCTCCGACTGTGCCGGAACGGCCCCGGGGCCATAGGTTGATCCGCATGGAGGAGCTGGATCGACAGATCGTGGAATTGCTCGTCAAGGACGGCCGGATGAGCTACACCGACCTGGGCAAGGCCACGGGCCTGTCCACCTCGGCGGTACATCAGCGCGTACGCCGCCTGGAACAGCGCGGGGTGATCCGCGGTTACGCCGCGGTGGTCGACCCCGAGGCCGTCGGCCTGCCCCTCACCGCGTTCATCTCGGTCAAACCCTTCGACCCCAGCGCCCCCGACGACATCGCGGACCGGCTCGCCGGGATCGCCGAGATCGAGGCGTGCCACAGCGTCGCGGGCGACGAGAACTACATCCTCAAGGTCCGGGTCTCCGCCCCGGTGGAACTCGAACACCTCCTCACCCGGATCCGCTCACTGGCCGGGGTCTCCACCCGCACCACGGTGGTCCTCTCCACCCCCTACGAATCCCGGGCGCCTTCCTTTTAGGGGCTCGGTTCGCCTCCGGGGCGCCCCCTCGGTGCCAGGTCTTCCGCCCGCTGCCGGAGGCCGCTGATGGGCTCAGTCAGCGCCCGGAGGCGAACCGAGCCCTCAAGAAAAGGGGGGAGACTGGTGGGCATGAGTGATCGCACCGCCTCCCCGGCCGACCATCGCACCGTGCTGCTGCGCCGTGGGGAAGTCCACAGCCCCGCCGACCCGTTCGCCACCGCCATGCTCGTGGAGCGCGGGCATGTCGCCTGGGTGGGTTCCGAGGGGGCCGCGGACTCCTTTGTCGCCGGGGCCGACGAGGTCGTCGACCTGGACGGCGCGCTCGTCACCCCCGCCTTCACCGACGCCCATGTGCACACCACGGCGACCGGCCTCGCGCTCACCGGGCTCGACCTGTCCGGCGCGGCGAGCCTCGCGGAGGCGCTCGGGCTCGTACGGGCGTACAGCGCGGCGCGGCCGGACGAGCGGATCCTGCTCGGGCACGGCTGGGACGCCGAGCGGTGGCCCGAGCGGCGGGCTCCCACCCGCGCCGAACTGGACGACGCTGCCGGGGGCCGGCCCCTCTACCTGCCGCGGGTCGACGTGCACTCGGCGGTCGTGACCACCGCCCTGCTCGACCTGGTCCCCGGCGTCACCTCCCTGGCCGGATACCGCGCCGAAGGGCCCCTGACGGCCGCCGCCCACCACGCCGTGCGCGAGGCCGCCCACGGTGCCGTCAGCGCCCGTCAGCGCACCGAGGCGCAGCGCGCCGCCCGGCTGCGGGCCGCCTCCCTCGGGATCGGCACGCTCCACGAGTGCGCGGGTCCCGAGATCTCCGACGAGGAGGACTTCACCGCCCTGCTGGCGCTCGCCCGGGACGAGCCGGGCCCGCGGGTCCACGGCTACTGGGCGGAGCCGGTCGGCGACGAGAAGGGGGCCCGGCGCGTTCGGGAGCTCGGCGCGGCGGGCGCGGCGGGCGACCTCTTCGTGGACGGTTCGCTCGGTTCGCACACCGCCGCCCTGCACGAGCCGTACGCCGACGCCGCCCACACCGGTACCGCGCATCTCGACGCCGCCGCCGTCTCGGCCCATGTGACTGCCTGTACGGAGGCGGGACTTCAGGCCGGATTCCACGCCATCGGCGACGCCGCGATCAGCACGGTCGTGGCCGGGGTGCGGGCTGCCGCCGAGCGTCTCGGGCTCGCGCGGATCCGCGCCGCCCGGCACCGGGTCGAACACGCCGAGATGCTCACCCCGGAGACCGTCGCCGCCTTCGCCGAACTCGGGCTCACCGCTTCCGTGCAGCCCGCCTTCGACGCGGCCTGGGGCGGCGACGAGGGCATGTACGCGCGCCGGCTCGGCGTCGAGCGGGCCCGTACGCTCAACCCGTACGCGGCGCTGCTGCGCGCCGGGGTGCCGCTGGCCCTCGGCTCCGACAGCCCGGTCACCCCCCTCGACCCGTGGTCGACCGTCCGGGCCGCGGCCTTCCACCGCACCCCCGGTCACCGGATCTCCGTACGGGCCGCGTTCACCGCCCACACCCGGGGCGGCTGGCGGGCCGTCGGGCGCGACGACGCGGGGACCCTGGTGCCGGGCGCCCCCGCCGACTACGCGCTCTGGCGGACCGAGGAACTGGTCGTCCAGGCCCCCGACGACCGGGTGGCGCGCTGGTCGACGGATCCGCGCTCCGGGACGCCGGGACTGCCGGACCTCACGCCGGGGCGTCCGCTGCCCGTGTGCCTGCGGACGGTGGTCGCCGGGCAGACCGTCTTCGTGGGCCCGAACGAGTGACGTAGGGACATTTCGTACCGCCGACCGATGCTTTCCGGCCTCGGCCACGACCTGCGGATCTTCCGCACTGACCTGGTGTTTCAGGTCAACCTCGCAGGTCAAAGCGGTATTGACAGCGAGCCGCCACCGGCGGGTAGGTTCGGCCGGGTCCACCACAGGACGTCCGTCCGGCAACCTCCACACACGTCGTCGAACGCCGCTGGGCCATGGGGCGGTGTGCCGCACCGGCGCACCACCACTGGGAGCCAGGTCCAGCGCCCGCGTCTCGGAGGCGAGGGAAGGTTTCCGCCGGCCGGCAGGTGCGACCCGGACGGGGCCCCGGCGTTCAGTAGACAACGGCTTTCGGTCGATCCGCAGCCAGCGGGTCCCAGGTCGGCCCGAAGGACGCCGGGTCCCGGTCCGCAGCCCCGCCCCGTGTCCGCACGCTCCGTACGGGAGCCCACGGCCGGCCGTTCCCCTCCGTCATCTCCGGACATCACCTCTCAACTCGTCCGACACCGGGCCACCACCGTGCTCGGGGGCCCCTGTCCGCTCGCTAAGCTGAGATGTCTGCGTACGGCGATGAAGGGGCAGCAGTGAACGACGGTGGCCAGAGGCGGTACGGCCCGCTCGGTACAGCCTTGGTGATCATCCCGACCTTCAACGAGGCCGAGAACATCACGCCGATCGTCTCCCGCGTGCGCGCGGCCGTGCCGGCGGCCGACATCCTCATCGCCGACGACAACAGCCCCGACGGCACCGGCAAGATCGCCGACGAGCTGGCCGCCGAGGACAGCCAGGTCAAGGTGTTGCACCGCAAGGGCAAGGAAGGGCTCGGCGCCGCCTATCTGGCCGGATTCCGCTGGGGCATGGAGCACGGCTACGGGGTCCTCGTCGAGATGGACGCGGACGGCTCCCACCAGCCCGAGGAACTGCCCCGCCTGCTGACCGCGCTCAAGGGCGCCGATCTCGTGCTCGGCTCACGCTGGGTGCCGGGCGGGCGCGTGGTCAACTGGCCCAAGACCCGGCAGATGATCTCCCGGGGCGGCAGCACCTATTCGCGGGTCCTGCTCGGCGTCCCGATCCGCGATGTCACCGGCGGCTACCGGGCCTTCCGCAGGGAGACCCTGGAAGGGCTCGGCCTCGACGCCGTCTCCTCCCAGGGGTACTGCTTCCAGGTCGATCTGGCCCGCCGCGCCGTCGACGCCGGCTGCCATGTGGTCGAGGTGCCCATCACCTTCGTCGAACGCGAGCTGGGCGACTCCAAGATGAGCAAGGACATCCTCGTCGAGGCGCTGTGGCGGGTCACCGCATGGGGCGTCGAGTCCCGGGCGAACCGGCTGCTGGGCCGCAAACCGGCCGGACCGAACGGTCCCGCGGCCTGACCCCCTCGCCGCCCATGATCGTCAAGGGCTCCCCGGCCCGCCGTAACGGCCGGCGCCCAGGCACACTGGAACCATGACGACCGCGCACTCGCCCCGGCCCGTTCCCAAGCGCTCACGCGCCCGCACCCTCCTCCCGCTCGCCGTCGCCGTCTGGCTGGTGCTGGAGATCTGGCTGCTGACCGTGGTGGCCGAGGCCGCCGGCGGATTCACCGTCCTGTTCCTGCTCGTCGGCGCGGTTGTACTCGGCGCCGTGGTGATCAAGAGCGCCGGGCGCCGCGCCTTCCAGAACCTGACCGAGACGCTGCAGCGGCAGCAGCGCCCCGGCGCCGCAGCCGAGCCCGAGGCGGCCACCGGCTCCACCGGCAACGGCTTCCTCATGCTCGGCGGCCTGCTGATCATGATCCCCGGGCTGATCACCGACGTGCTCGGCCTGCTGCTGCTCGTACCGCCGGTACGGAAGGGGCTCGGCCGGTACGCGGAGCGGTCCATGGAGCGCCGGATGAACGCGGCGGGCCCCGGCACCCTGGGCGACGCCTTCCAGCAGGCGCGGATGCGCCGGCCCGACGGCAAGGTCGTCCAGGGCGAGGTCATCAAGCAGGACGAGGCGCCCGAGCGGCGCCCCGAGGACGAGGGCCCGCGCCCGCCGCTGACCCCGTGACCCGTGCCGTGACCGTACGCGCCCGCTGACCGCCTGGCGAACACACGCCGCGGGCCGCGTCACACAGTTCGTGTG
>NZ_JBHURV010000039.1:0-84959 GCF_042673865.1 Streptomyces sp. NPDC056987 | reverse complement strand
GTTCTCACTCCGGCCGCCGCCCCTTCCGTCGGCTCCCCGACGCCGACGTCAGCCCGTCGGCGCTTCGGTCATTCCACCGGCGCGGGGAGCCACGACTCGGCCGGCACCGTGCCGGGCTCGGCCTGGGTCTTGACCCAGCCCGCCTTCCACTGGTTGAGCGTGATCTCGTTGACCGTCCCGGTCTGCTCGGTCTTGAAGATCGCCTGGTACGACTTGATCCAGCTCGCGAGATTCTTGGTCGCCGGCATCGTGGGCTGTTCCTGGCCGCCCCTGAGGTAGGTGATGTTGTCCTTGGTGAGCTGCACCGTCGTGGCCAACTCCGCCTCGTCGATCTCCACGTTGTTGCTCCAGAACAGGACGTTCCGCACCCACGGCACCTCGGGGTCCTCCTTGCCCTCCTCAAGCGGCACGGATTTCACCGCGACGAAGTGCGACGCCAGGAGCGCGGTCATCGTCGAACGGCCCAGCTTGCCGAGGCCGTCCGTCTCCTCCAGCCTGCTGAATTCGCCGTACGCCTCGTCGTTGGACTTCTGGAAGCACGCCAGCGCGTCCCGGGTCGCCTTGTCCAGCTTGCCGACCCGGTGGTCATCGGTCAGCTTGCAGCCGCCGGCCCCCCTGACCAGCCGGACCTGCGCGAACTGCACGAAGAGGTTCGGCTTGTCCGCCGACGTGATGGGCAGCGGGCCCCGCGCGGTCTCCTGCTCCTCCTGCTCCTCCTTGTCGCCCCCGCCTCCGCCGCCCCCGTCGCCGTCCCCGTCGCTCTGCTCGCCCGGCTTCTCCTCCTCGGGTGCGTCCTCCAGCGCCGGTTTGTCCGGCTGCGGCCCCGGTTCGTCCGGCAGCGTGCTCGGCGCCGCGTTCCCCAGCGGCATCTCCTTCGCCATGGACCGGAAGTTCGGCTGGAAGTTGAACCAGAGGACGATGCCGACGATGGTGAGCGCGAGCAGCACGCTCAGCACGGTCATCAGCCAGTACGGCAGCACGCTGCGCTGAATGTACGTCCCCGACACCGGCAGCGGTTCGGTCCCCGAGCGCCGCACCGTCAGGTCGTACGGCCTCGACTGCTTCTGCCCCGCCCAGGTGATCTGCTTGGGCTTGAGGGTCGCGTCGACGAAGGCGGCGCGGCCGGGTTCGATCTGGACGTTGGCGGGGGCGATCTCGTACGAGAGCTGGTCGCCGTTGTCACCGCCGCTGATCGAGCCGGTGAGCTTGGTGTTGCCGAGGTTGTCGACCGCCAGCTTGGGGCGGCCCCGGAAACGGCCCTTGACGGTGTGCGGGACGAGTTCGGCCCGTACCTCCATGAACGGGGTGAAGGTGATGTTGCCTTCGGCGACCGTGGTGGCGTCCGCGTTCTCGGTGGGCAGGACCCGCACGCCGAACGGATGCGGCCCCGCAGCGGAGTCCGGGGTCCGGGGCGGGGAGAAGGTCAGCTCCACGGCCCCGGTGGTTCCTGGATAGAGCCGGAGGGTCGGCGGTTCCACCACGACGTACGGTGCGACGTCGCCGACCGGCTCGAAGCGGTACTCGTCGACCACGTCGCCCGTGTTGCGCAGACGCAGTCGTACGGTGGTGCTGCTGCCCGGGTCGACGGTGGTCGAGGCGGGCTCCAGGGAGGTCCAGAGGGTCACCCTCCGGACGCTAGTTGCCGGGGCGGAGCGACGTCAGAAGCCGTCGGGTACCCCCGCTGCCCGAAGAGGTGACGGCCCCTGCCCCCGGAGTCTTGCGGAATCCACGCTTCCCACCGGGGCCGGATGCCCCAGGGGGCGCCCGGAAGGCCGGGGCGGGCAGCACAAGCGGTCCGGCAGGCAGGGGGAGGGGCCGAAGGGTCCCCCCGGATGCCCGAAGGGGCAGGTTTCCCGGGCCGCCGCCCTTGGGAGATGGCCCTGCGCCGCACCGTGGTCACACCCTGCCCACGACGTTCACGCCGCCGAGGGCAGGAAACGTGCCCCCGGTCAGGTACGGCAGGACGTTTCAACGGGGCGCTGCCCACGTGAGAGTGAGATGACGACTTGTCTTGTACCCCGAGGAGAGCAGAGCATGCCGTCTTACCTGTCGCCGGGCGTATACGTGGAAGAGGTGGCCAGCGGCTCGCGTCCGATCGAGGGTGTGGGCACTTCCGTGGCTGCCTTCGTCGGCCTGGCGCCGGAAGGTCCGCTCAACGAGCCGACCCTGGTGACCAACTGGACCCAGTACGTCGCGGCCTTCGGTGAGTTCACCGACGGTTACTTCCTTGCCCACTCGGTGTACGGCTTCTTCAACAACGGCGGTTCCGCCGCCTACGTCGTCCGTGTGGGCGGCGTGCGTGGAGGAGTGTCCGGCGCCGCGGGCGAGGGCACCGACTCCGTCGCCGGCGGGCGCGGCCGCTCGGCCGTCGCGGGCGCCACGGCGGCCGCCGCGCTGACGGCCGGTGAGCCCAAGGCCCTCGGCACCTTCAAGGTGTCGGCCATCGCGCCCGGCGACAGCGGCACGCTCAGTGTCGAGGTCGCGGACGCCGAGGGCGAGGGCCCCGCCGAGCGCTTCCGCCTCGTCGTCAAGGACGGCCCGAAGGCCGTCGAGACCTTCGACGTCTCGGCCAAGAAGAGCGCCCGCAACTATGTGGTCACGCAGGTCAAGGAACGCTCCAAGCTGATCTCCGTGGTGGAGGGGGCCGCTGCCTCGCAGCTCGCCCGCCCGGACAACCAGACGGTCGCCCTCGCGGTGCCCGCCGCCCCCGCCGCGGCCCCCGCGCTTCCCGACGTGGTCGAGGCCGAGCAGGTCGGTGTCGCCGACTACCTGGGCGACTCCGCGGACCGTACCGGCTTCGGTGGTCTTGAGGCGGTGGACGAGGTCTCGATGGTCGCCGTCCCCGACCTGATGGCCGCCTACCAGCGTGGCGCCATCGACCTGGAGGCCGTCAAGGCCGTCCAGCTCGGTCTGATCGCGCACTGCGAGCTGATGGGCGACCGGCTCGCCATCATCGACCCGCCGCCGGGCCTCAACGCCCGCGAGATCCGCGTCTGGCGCAGGGAGACGTCCAACTACGACTCCAAGTACGCGGCGCTCTACTACCCCTGGATCAAGGTCTTCGACCCGGCCGGCGGCAAGACCCGGCTCATCCCGCCGAGCGGTCACGTGGCGGGCATCTGGGCCCGTAACGACTTCGAGCGCGGTGTGCACAAGGCCCCCGCCAACGAGGTCGTGCGCGGCGCGGTCGAGCTGGAGACGCAGGTCACCCGGGGCGAGCAGGACCTGCTCAACCCGCTCGGCATCAACTGCATCCGGTCCTTCCCCGGCCGTGGTATCCGGGTCTGGGGTGCGCGCACCCTGTCCTCCGACCCGGCCTGGCGCTACCTCAACGTTCGCAGGTACTTCAACTACCTGGAGGAGTCCATCCTCATCGGCACCCAGTGGGTGGTGTTCGAGCCGAACGACCACGCGCTGTGGGCCCGTATCCGCCGTAACATCTCGGCGTTCCTCATCACCGAGTGGCGCAGCGGCGCGCTCTTCGGCGCCACGCCGGAGGCGGCGTACTACGTGAAGTGCGACGAGGAGACCAACCCGCCGGAGTCGGTGGACCTCGGACGCGTGATGTGCGAGATCGGCGTCTCGCCGGTCAAGCCGGCCGAGTTCGTGATCTTCCGGCTGGCGCAGATCACCGGCGCCGGCAGCGAGCTGGAGGAGTAACAGGCGAGTGTCCCGCCGGCCGGCGTTCCGCCGGCCGGCTCGCCTGACGGGCAACAGCCGCCGCGACAGCGGCAGTAGCGGCGGCCGCACAAGCAGTAGCCGTTCTCAACGAGCGCGACAGCAGTAGCAGAAGGAGCAAGCTCCATGAGTCTTATGCCTGGTGACTCTTTCACTTCACATAACTTCGGACTGCAGATCGACGGTGTCCTGGTGGAGTATCTCCAGGAGGCCACCGGCCTGACGATGAAGCAGGACGTGATCGAGAGCAAGCAGAACTCGGCCAACGGCCAGCCCACCACGTCGAAGGCCCCCGGCGTCCAGGTCGCGGGCGAGGCCACCGTCGTACGCGGCATGACGATGTCCGACGCCTTCGACACGTGGATCAAGGACTCGATCCGCGGTGACATGGGCTCGGCACGCAAGAACGCCACCATCGTGGTGATGGACTACCAGATGAACCCGGTCCGGCGTTACAACATGCGGAACGCCTGGTGCTGTGCGGTCGAGGGCAGCGCGCTCAAGGCCGGCGAGGCGGGCACGCTCACCGAGACCGTCACGATCACCTACGAAGAAATGTCAATCGAGTAATGCGCCGAGGGGTACCTACCAAGTCCGCTCCCGGGGACGCGGTACCGGCGCCGGTGCAGGCGGAGACGCCCGCACCGGCGGCCGCGCCGGCCCCGGCCCCCGCACCGGAGCCCGCCGCACGGCGGGAGCCCGAGCGGGAGCGGATGCGCACGGAGTTCGCGTTCGAGCTGCCGCGCGGATATGTGGACAGTGAAGGCGTCGTGCACCGCGACGGGACGATGCGTCTGGCGACCGCGCGGGACGAACTGATCCCCTTGCAGGATCTGCGGGTTCAGCAGAACCCCGCGTATCTTTCGGTGGTCCTGCTCGGCCGGGTGATCACCCGGCTGGGCGGGGTGCCCCAGGTGCACGACGGTGTGGTGGAGAACATGTTCGCCTCCGACCTCGCCTTCCTGCAGGATTTCTACCGTCAGATCAATGCCGAGGGCCACACGAGGGCCGGGGTGCAATGCCCGCACTGCGAGCAGCCGTTCGAGGTCGAACTCGGCGGGAGCCGCCTGGGGGAATCGTGACGTACGCGACCGACCGTATTCATGAAGAGGTCGCGTACATCGCCTATCACTTCCACTGGAGCCTGGAGGACATCCTGGACCTCGAACACCGCGAGCGTCGGCGGTACGCCGAGCAGATCGCCACGCTGGTGACGCGAGCGACGGTGGAGCGGTAATGGGTATCTTCGACCGGCTCAGAGGCCGGGGCCGGGCCGGTGCCGACACGGGTGCCGGCACCGGCGGTGGGAACGGGGACGGTGTGCTGCCGTCCCCCGCCCCTGTTACGGGCGGCACGGGCACGGGTGTCACGGGTTCGGGCGCGGGCGGTTCCGGCTCGGGCTCTGACTCCGGCGTCTCCGCTTCCGCTTCTGTTTCCGGATCCGGTTCCGGTTCCGGCTCTGGTTCCGCCTCCGTGGCTTCGGCCGGGGGGCGGGGCTGGGCCGGGCTGCCGCCGATCCAGCGCGCCCCGGCGACGCACTCGGTCGCGGCCGCCAACTTCGCGGGCACGCTGTCCACCTGGCAGAACCCGTCCTTCACGGGGACGCTCTCGCACGCCGTCCTCGACAACGCGCCGACGGGTCTGATCCGGGACGCGCTGACACCCGCCTCGTCCTCCAGGGCGGGCGGGCTGGGCGAGCCCTCGCTCTCGCTGCCGGTCGTCGTGGTCGAGGACGACCCGGCGGGCCCGAGCGGCGCGGGTGCGCCCGGTGCGGGCGCCTCCGGCGCCGCCGGTACCGGTGGGCCTCGCAGGGTGGCCGGTTCCGGTGCCGACGTCTCCCGTGCGGCCCTCGCGGTCCAGCGTGCGACGGGCCCGCGCGTCGCGCCCGTACGGCCCCGGTCGGCCACGGCGCCGGCGGCCACGCCGGCCCCGCGCGCGCTGACCAAGGCCCCCGCCTCGCCCACGGTGCAGCGCCGGGTCCTCCCCGCGTCCGCGCCCCGTACCTCCGCCCCGGCCCCGACCAGGGCCGAGCCGCGCGCGTCCGCCCCGGCCCCGGCCTCTCGTCCGTCGGCCCCGGCTCCTCGTCCGCCTGCGCCGGCTTCCGGGGCGTCTGCTCCGGCGCCGCGTGCGGCGGGTCCGGCGGCCCCGGCTCCGGCGTCTCCTTCTGCTTCGGGTGCTTCGGCGCCGCGTGTGTCCGGTCCGGCTTCCGGGGCGTCTGCTTCGGCGTCGCGTGCGGCGGGTCCGGCGGCCCCGGCTCCGGCGTCTCCTTCTGCTCCGGCTGCTCCGGCGCCGCGTGCGTCCGCGTCGGCCGGGTCCGCTCCGGTCTCCCGCGCGGCTGCTCCGGCCGCGTCCGGGTCGGCCGTACCGGCTCCGGCGTCTCCTTCCACTCCGGCCGCTCCGGCGCCGCGTGCGGCTGGTCCGGCCGTACCGGCTCCGCAGGCTCCGACGACTCCTTCGGCTCCTTCGGCTCCGCAGGTTCAGGCTGCGCCTGCTTCTTCCGCGACGCCGCCCCCTGCCGCGCGTCCGGCCGCGTCGCCCACCCGTTCTTCCTCTTCTTCGGCTGCTCCTTCGGCCGCGCCTGTGCCCGCTTCCCCGCCCGCGTCGGCGTCTCCTGCTCCGGTCACTCCGGTGCAGCGCGCCGTCGCGCCCGGTACGGAGCCGTCCGGCGCCCGGAGCGGCAGCAAGCCGAGCGGCGAGTCGGGCAGCGGTCCGAAGGGCGGATCGGCGCCGGCCGTGCCGCCGGGGCCCGGGCCCCGGCCTCCGGCGCCGAAGGGCGCGACGCCCCCGGCGTCACCGAAGCGCCCGGCCCCAGCGGCCCCGGCATCTCCGGCCGCGCCCACGGCCCCGGCATCGTCGGGCTCCACCAGCTCCACCAGTTCCACGGCGCAGGCTCCCGTCCGTGGGGCGACCGGCCGGTCCGCCCCTTCGGCGGCGCCCGCCTCTTCGGCGGCCCCGGCGCCCGTACAGCGCAGCGTGGCCCGTGGCCCCAGCCGTACGACCGCGCTGGGTGCGCCCACCAGCGGTGCCGTACCCCCGGCTCCGCCCGCTCCTGCTTCCCCGCCGTCCTCTTCCCCTTCTTCCGCGGTGCCTCCCGTGGCGCCGACGCCGCCGCGGCGTCCGCTGCTCGGGGCGCCGGTCTCCGGTTCGCCCGCCGCGGCGCCGCCGGTGGTCCAGCGGTCCACGCGGACGCGCTCCGGCGGTTCGGCGGCGCCGACGGGTGCGCAGCGGCTCACCGCTCCTGACGCCGGTACGGGGACGGGCCCTGCCGCGCCCGGCGAGGGGAGTCCGACCGGGGCATCCGCTCCGGTGCAGCGCTCGGCCGCGCCCGGTGCCACCGGTGCCACCCCGGTGACGCGGTCGGCCCCCGGGGACTCTCCCGTGCGCCCGACTCCTCCGGCTCCTCAGGCGTCGGCTCCGGCCCCCGTGGTCCGCCCCGGCCTGAGTGAGCCGTCGTCCGGTGCTTCCGGTTCCGCCGGCCCGGCCGGCGGCCCCGCGCGTGCGCTTCCGGTGCAGCGGCAGTCGGTCAACACCCCCGCGCCGTCGCCGTCGCCCTCGCCTTCCTCTGCCGGGCCCGCCGGTTCCGGTCCTCGCCCTGCGGTGCCCGGTACGCCGGCTCCGGTGGCGGGTCCGACCCGGTCCGCGCCGGCATCCGCGCCCGCGCCCGCACCGGTCGTCCAGCGGTCATCGGCCGGCACCACGGCAGCGGCCGAGGCGCCGACGGCGCTCCCGTCCGCGCCCGCGCCGGTCGCTCCGCTGGTGGGTTCGACTCCGCCGGTGACCACGGCGCCGTCCGCCGCGTCGGCTCCGGTGTCCCGTACGGCACCGGTCGCTCCGCGCCCGTCCGGGACGCCGCTGCGCAGCCTGCCCGCCGGTTCGCCTCCCGCCTCCGCTTCCGCTCCTACCTCCGCCTCCACTCCCGCTTCCGCCTCCGCTGCTCCGGCACGCCGGACCGCGGCCCCCGCGCCCGTCGCCGTACAGCGGTCCGCCGCTCCCGGTGGTGCCTCCACGGGTCCGGTCGCGGGTCCGGGCTCCGCCGGGCGGCCACTGCTCGCCGCGCAGCCGCGCTCCGGGCCGATGACGTCGGTGGCCCCCATGGCTCCGGCGGCTTCCACGGCTCCGGCGCCGAGCGCCCCGGCCGCCGTCCCGCTGCGCCGTACCACGCCGACCGGTTCGGGTACGGCCCCGACGGCACCGTCCACACCGGCGGCACCGGCCACCGGCGCCCCCGCGCGGCCCGCCGCCGTACCGCCTACCGTGCAGCGCGCCGTACCGCCCGGGGCGCCCCGCCCCGCCGCGCAGCCTCTGGCGCGACCGGGCCCGCACGCCCCCGCGCAGTCCGCCGCGCCCGGCCCCGGCCCGGCCGCCGGGGGCCCCGCCGGCCCCCGGGCCGCCCCCCAGGCAGCCCCCCCAGACGCGCCCCGCTCGGCCCCCCCCCCGCACCCGGACGCGCCCCCGCCCCCCCCCCCGGCCGGAGCACCGGCTTGATCGACAGGCCCTGACTCCCGGATGAGGACCAGACCGCATGCAGCTACACGCAGGTGATGACGATCTCGCCCACGCAGTGCCCGTGACCGGCGCCCTCACCGGTCCGCACGCCGCGCCCCACTCCCCCGAGCCCGAGCGCGAGCCGGAGTACGCCGTCAGCGCGCGCGGACTGGTCAAGAGCTACCCCGGCCCGCAGGGCACCACCACCCACGCCGTACGCGGTCTGGACCTGGATGTGCCCCAGGGCGAGACCTTCGCCTTCCTCGGCCCCAACGGTGCCGGAAAGTCCACCACCATCGCCCTGCTGTGCGCCCTGGCCCGGCCCACCGCCGGCCACGCCACCGTGGCGGGCGCCGATGTGCTCACCCAGCCCCACCAGGTCCGTCGACGGGTCGGCATGCTGTTCCAGCAGAGCGCCCTGGACCCGGACCTGACGGCGGAACAGAACCTCCACATCCACGCACGCCTCTACGGGATGCGATCCCGTTACGCCCGCGAGCGCGCCACCGAGGTACTGGAGACGGCCGGGCTGACCGACCGCCGGCGCTCTCCCGTCCGCACGCTGTCCGGCGGTATGCGGCGTCGCCTGGAGATCGCCCGTCAGCTGCTGCACGCTCCCGGTGTGCTGTTCCTGGACGAGCCGACCGCCGGTCTCGACCCGCACGCCCGCGCACAGATCTGGGAGCATCTGCGCGCCCTGCGCGAGCGGCAGGGCCGCACCGTCTTCGTCACCACCCACTATCTGGACGAGGCGGAGAACTGCGATCGCATCGCCATCATCGACCACGGCCGCGTGGTGGCACAGGGCACGCCCCTCGCGCTGAAGGCGGCGATCGGCGACGACCGGGTCGTGCTGCGCACCGGCGAGGACGCGGCGGCACAACAGATCGTCCGCCGGGTCGCGCCGCCGGAGCACTCCCTCACCGTGGACGCCGACGGGGTCTGTCTGCGGGTGCCCGACGGCAGTTCCTGGATTCCCCGCCTGTGCGCGGCGCTGGAAGGCCACGGCATCGCCGTGCACGCCGCTTCCGCGACCCGGCCCACCCTGGACGACGTCTTCTTCCACCACACCGGCCGCAGCCTCCACGCCGCGCAGGCCGGCCGGGCAGCGGCCGGCACCGCCCCGGGCGACACCACGGCAGAGGGCGGGGGCGGCCGATGACGACACCCGCTGTCCATACCTCCGGCGTCTCCGCTGTCTCCGGCAGCGATCGGCCGACCCGTCTGCGGCACGAACTCCGCGCGGTCCACGCGCTGGTCTACCGCGATCTGCTCCGCCTGGCCGGTCAGCGCGCCCACACCGCGCTCATGCTGCTCCACCCGGTGCTCTTCCTGCTCATCCTCGGCGGCGGACTGACCGCTCTCATCCCCGACTCGTCCCTGGATGTGGGCTATCAGACGTACCTCTTCCCCGGCATTCTGATGATGACAGTGCAGGCGCCCGCCATCATGGTCGGCATCCGTCTGATCACCGACCGGCAGAGCGGCTATCTGCGCGAACTCCTGATGGCCCCGGTCGGCCGCTCCACCCTGCTGCTGGGGAGCTGCGCCGGTGGCACCCTGGTCGCCACGGTCCAGGGTGCCGTACTGCTCGGTCTGGCCGGTGTGGTCGGCCTGCCCTACGACCCGCTCCTGCTGGTGCTGCTGCTCGGCTGCATGATCCTGGTCTCCTTCACCATCACCGCGCTCGCCCTGGCTCTGGCCGTCGGCCTCCGCAGAGCCGAGACGTTCCACACGCTCCTCGGCGTGGTGATGATGCCTCTCATGTTCCTCTCCGGAGGCTTCTTCCCTCTCCGGTCCCTGCCCGGCTGGGCCCACGCGTCGGCCGATGTCAATCCGCTCGCCTACGGGGTGGACATGCTCCGCCGCTGCATCGCCCTGCGGGCGCCGGACCAGGCGGCCGCCGGCGGCATCGAATGGGCCGGCTGGCCGCCTCCGCTCCCGCTCGAAGCCGCCCTGCTCCTGTCCGGTGGCGCGATGGCTCTGCTGTGGGCCGCCCACCGCTTCAACCGCCCGGAATAACCGGCCCGGGGGCGGCCCCACCGGGCTTTGTGCGCGGACCTGTGCGCGGACCACGGAAGGGAGCCGGTCCAAACGTATTTCATTCACGCCTGAATTCAGTTTTTTCTTTCGGAGCGGACCCGGAAAATGCTTTACCTCCCCGGAAATCGACAACTAGGGTTTGCCCATCCGTGGGACGCCCTTCGCCGCGCTCCCGACGGCTTTCCGAGGGGAAATACCATGGTGTTCATTCGCGACAACGACCCATGGCTCTAGGCGAGTTGCTCACAGGCGTTATACGGAGCGAGATGCCCGGGAGGCATGGTGAACGACATCTCCGATGTGGCCGCACCCGGCCGGAACGACGAACTCGTCGACGAGCTGCGAAAGTACTTCAGCTCACTCACCGGCACGGAACTCGGACCGGACGACGACTACTTCGCGCTCGGGCTCGTGGCCTCTCTGCAGGCGCTGCAGATCGTGACGTACGTCGAGCGGACGTACGGGATCACCGTGGAGGTGGAGGACCTGGACCTGGACAACTTCCGCACCGCCGCGAGGGTCGCCGGCTTCGTACGCCTCAAGGGCGGGGAGCGGGCCGGCGGAGGGGCGTCGTGATCGATGTCGAGCCGCTCGTGAAGACCGCGCTGGCCGAGGCGGGGGCCTGGGACGAGACCGGTCTGCCCGCGGAGGCGGTCCGGCTGGCGGCCCGGCTCGGTGTGCTGGGCCTCGACCGGCCCGCCGAGGTCGGCGGGGGCGGCGCGGACGCGTGCGAACTGGGCGATGTCGCCGCCCGGTTGGGCGCGGTGTGCACCTCGCTGCGGGCTCTGCTGACGGTCCAGGGGATGGTGGGCGCCGCCGTGGACCGGTGGGGCACCGCCGAGCAGCGTGCCGCGTGGCTGCCGCGCCTGGTGAGCGGTGAGCTGATCGCCGGGCTGGCCGCCACCGAGCCGGGCGCCGGGACCGACCTGTCGGCGGTGGCGACCGAGTTCCGGCCGCGGGGCGGTGACCACCGGGTGTCCGGACGCAAGGTCTGGGTGACGTTCGGTCAGGTCGCCAATGTGCTCCTGGTGCTCGGCCGCGCCCCCGGCGGTCTGGTGACCGGGCTGGTCGAGACCGGCCGGCGCGGGGTCACGGTCGAGCCGGTGACCGGCCAGCTCGGGATGCGCGGCGCGCGGCTCGCGCACGTCTCCTTCGACAAGGTCGTCCTGCCCGCGAGCCATCTGATCGCGCCGCCCGGGTTCGGGCTCTCGCACGTGACCGGCACCGCGCTCGACCACGGCCGGTACACGGTCGCCTGGGGCTGCGTCGGCATGGCGCGGGCCTGCCTCGACGACGCCGTGGCGCACGCCGGCAGGCGAAGACAGGGCGACACCCTGCTCGCCGGGCACGGGGCGGTACGGGCCGCGCTCGGCCGCTGCTCGGCCGAGACACTCGCGGCCGAGGCGCTGTGCGCGCGGGCGGCCGGGCTGCGCCGGGACGGCTCCCCCGACGCGATCCTCGCCTCCGTGGTCGCCAAGTACACGGCCGCCAGGGCCGCCGCGTCGGTCAGCGCCCGGGCGGTGCAGCTGCTCGGCGCCGCCGGGTGCGCGCCGGACAGCCGGGCGGGCCGCTTCTTCAGGGACGCCAAGGTCATGCAGATCATCGAGGGCGCGGACGAGGTCGCCGAGGCCACCATCGGGGACCATCTGCTGGGCCGCCCGCGGGGAGGCGGTGCGCGGTGACCACGCCACGGCGCGTCATCATCGGTCCGGTCGCCACCTGGTTCCCGGAGCGGGAACTCCCCGTCGCCGGACTGCCGGAGCTGGCCGGCCTCCCGGCGGCGCGGCGGGCCCACGCCCTGTCGCTCGGCGTCGACACCGTCCGGGACGCCGCCGGAGCCTCCGAGGTGGACCTGGCGGAACACGCGGCACGCGCGGCGCTGGGCCGGGCGGGGCTCGACGCCGGCGGCCTCGACGCGCTGCTGCTGGTGCAGGGCCGGGTCCCGGAGTATCTGCTGGCCTCGGAGGCGACCCGCCTCCAGCACCGGATCGGCGCGCACCGGGCGTTCACGACCGGCGTCGGTGATCTCGGCTGCGTCTCGGTCTCGGCGGCCTTCGCCCTCGGCTCGGCGCTGCTGCGCGGCGACCCCCGGTGCCGTACCGTCCTCGTCGTCACCACGGCCCGGACCCCGACGCGGTCCCGGTACCGGCCGCCGATGACACTGCTCGGCGACGGCGCCGCCGCGGTCCTGCTCACCACGTCGGGCGACGGCACCCATGAACTCGTCGACCAGACCGTCCGCAGCGACGGCGCGTACGCCGACCTGTTCCGCATCGACTACCGCGACGTCCCCGAGCGGGAGTGGACCGAGGAGTGCGCGGACGAGCCGACGTACTCGTTCCGGCTCGCCGTGGAGAGCCGCAAGCGCTTCGCCGCGCTCAACGCGGAGCTGCTGGCCCGCAACGGACTGGGCCAGGACCGGATCGCCGCCCGTCTGACGCAGAACCTCGCCGCTGGGGCGTTCGCCTTCTGGCAGGAGGCGCTGGACGCGGAGATCGACCCGGTCTGCCGGCGCAACCTCGCGGCGTACGGCCATCTCGGCTCCATGGATGTCCTGGTCAACCTGGCGGACGCCGCCGCCTCCCAGGCTCCGGGCGCCTACTCGCTGGTGATGAACAGCAGCCCCGTGGCGGCCTGGAGCACCTGGCTGCTGCGCCGTCTCGACGACCGGACAGGAGGTGTGATCCGTTGACGCCGACGGTGAAGTGCCTGGTGTGGGACCTGGACGACACCCTCTGGAAGGGCGTCGTGCTGGAGCGGGACGACGCCGCGCCCACACCGGAGGCGCTGCGGACGCTCAGGACGCTCGACGAACGGGGGATCCTCCACGCGGTCGCCAGCCGGGGCGAGTACGGTCCCGCCGCGGCGCATCTGCGTGAGCACGGCGTCGCGGACCTGTTCTGCGCGGTGGAGGTGGGCTGGGGGCCCAAGTCCGCGGCGGTGGGCAGGATCGCGGAAGGGCTGAACATCGCTCTGGACACGGTGGCGTTCGTGGACAACGACCCGGTGGAGCGCGCCGAGGTGGCCGCCGTCCTCCCCGAGGTGCGGTGCTATCCGGCCGACCGGCTCGCCGGACTGCCCGAGCTGCCCGAGTTCACCCCGCCCGTCGTCACCCGGGAGGCGCGGCAGCGCCGGGAGCTGTACCGCGCGGAGCGCCGAAGGGCCGACGCGGAGGACGGGTTCACCGGAACGGGCTCCGACTTCCTGGCATCGCTGGGCCTGGTGATGACCGTGCGGCGGGCCTCCGAGGAGGATCTGGCACGGGCCCATGAACTGACGGTCCGTACCCATCAGCTCAACACCACGGGCCGCACGTACGGCAGGGCGGAGCTGCGGCGGCTGTGCGCCTCCGACCGGCACGAGGTGCTGGTCGCCGAACTCCGGGACCGCTTCGGCAGCTACGGGACGATCGGGCTCACCGTGTCGGAGTTCCGCGGCGCCGACTCCGTGCTGCTCCTGTCGCTGATGTCCTGCCGGGTGATGTCCCGTGGCGTCGGCACCGCGCTGATCGGGCATGCCGTCAGGCGAGCCCGTGCGGCGGGGCGCCGCCCGCTCGCCGAGTTCGTCCCCACCGAGGTCAACCGGGTGATGCTGGTGACCCTCAGGTTCGCGGGCTTCGCGATGGCGGGCACGGACGGTGAGCGTGTGCTGCTCGCGCACGACGGCTCCGTACCGCCGCACACCGGTCATGTCACGGTCGTCGGGGAGGAGAACCTGTGACCGGGGCGAGGGGCGCGACGGGGGCGACGGCGACCGGGGCGGGGGCTGGGGCCGGGCGCGGCGCGCTCCAGGCGCTCGTGGAGCAGTTCACGCGGGTGCCGGACCGCACCGCGATCGTGGTCGGCACGCAGGCGCTCACCTACCGGGAGCTGGACGCGTCGAGCGCCGCGCTCGCCGCCCGGCTGGCGGCCGCCGGTGTCCGGCCGGGCCGGACCGTCGTGCTGTACCAGCGGCAGACCGTGCGGGCCGTCGTGGGGATGGTCGCGGCGGCACGGATCGGCGCGGCCTGGTGTGTCGTGGCGGCCGGGCATCCGGCGCGGCTGGTACGGGCGCTGCTCGACGACATCGACTGCGGGGCCGTCGTCTTCGATCCCGAGGACCCGGCGACCCCGGCCGGCGCGGTGGCCGCGCTGGCCGGCGGCGCCCGCGGGTCGGCCCCCGCGGTGCTCGAACAGGACGCGCCGGGGCCCGCGGCGCCCTTCACCGACCCCACGAGGCCCGTGCCGGGGAGCACGCCCGCGTACGTGATCACCACCTCGGGTTCGACGGGTGTGCCCAAGGCCGTGGTCGTCACCGCGGCCAACCTGGAGGCGATGCACGGCTCCCGGAACTACCCCTACGAGGAGTCGCGCCTGGTCACGTTCTCCGCGATGCGGCTGACGTGGGACGGGTCGCTGATGCAGACCCTGTGGGCGATGCGGCTGGGCGGAACGGCCGTACTCCCCGGCGACGGGGAGCTGTCCGACGCGGACGCGGCGGCCCGGCTGGCCGGTGCCTGGCGGGCGTCGCACCTGGTGGCCACGCCGTCGTTCTACCGGCTCATGCTGCCCGCCCTGGCGTCCGCCGGTGTCCGCCCGCAACTGGTCGTCCTCGGCGGCGAGTCCGTGTCGGTCGCGCTGGCCGAGCGGCACCGCGCGCTGCTGCCGGGGGCCGAGCTGCGGAACGAGTACGGGCCCACGGAGACGACCGTGAGCTGTGTGACCCACCCCGTCCGGGCGGCCGACGAGCCAGTCGTGCCGATCGGCCGGCCCACCAGCGGTTCCACGGCGTACGTCCTGGACGGGCGGCTGGCACCCGTGCGGCCGGGGGACGTGGGCGAGCTGTACATCGGCGGCCCGCAGGTGGCCGCGGGCTACGCGGCGCGCCCCGCGGAGACCTCGGCGCGGTTCGTCCCCGATCCGTTCACCGGGCGGACGGGAGCGCGTATGTACCGCACCGGTGACCTGGCCCGGGAGAAGCCGGACGGGGATCTGGAGTTCCGGGGCAGGACCGACGGCCAGCTGAAGGTCAGGGGTGCCCGGGTCGAGTGCCGGGCCGTGGAGTCCGCGCTGGAGAGCCATCCCGCCGTGGGCGGGGCGGTGGTGCTCGGCGTGTCCGACGCGCACGCGGAGATCTCGCTCGTCGCGTTCTGGACACCGGCCGGGAACGCCACGCCGCTGCCAGGCACCAGGGAGCTGCTGGCGTTCTGCGCCGAGCGGATGATCCCCGCCGCGGTGCCGGAACGCTTCGTCGCGCTCGGCGGGTTCCCGCTGGGGCCGAGCGGCAAGGCGGACGAGGCCGCGCTCCGGGCGCTGCTGCCGGATGCCGGGGCACAGGCCCCCCTCGCCGGGCGGCAGCGGTGGACACCGACGCAGCGGTCGCTGGCCGAGATGTGGACGGCGGTGCTCCAGCACGACGACTTCGGCCCGCACGACGGGTTCTTCCAGGTGGGCGGGAACTCCCGCCGGGTGGTCGAGCTCCATCTGCGGATGGAGCGCGCCCGGCCCGGGGCCCTGCGGGTCGGGCAGCTCTTCGAACTGCTCACCGTGGCGGAGCAGGCCGCGGCCCTGGACAAGGCCGCGGCGGGAGTGGAGCGGCCCGGCCGTCCCGAGCCGGGCGACGACGAGGGCGTGGGCTACGGCGACGACAGCGACCGCGGCGGCGAGGGGCGCGGACGTTCCGGGACGGGCACCGGTGGGCCCGTCCTGTTCGAGATATGACGCTTTTCGGGCTTTTCGGGAGAGGACGAGGGGGGCCGGGATGACCGTGCTGCGTACGGGGGCGGACCGCGAGGAGATCGCGATCGTCGGCATCGGCCTGCGGGTCCCCGGGGCGTCGAGCCTGGAGGAGTTCCGGGCCCAACTCGCCGCGGGGCGCGACTCCGTCGGCCCGATGCCGCCCGAGCGTGCCGAGGCCACCGGCCTGGATCCGGCCGTACGCCGGCTCCCCATGGGGCACATCGAGGACATCCACACGTTCGACCACGCCTTCCACCGCCTCTCCCGGCGGGAGGCCACGCTGATCGACCCGCAGCACCGGATGGCGCTGACCCTCGCCCACCGGGCGATCGACGACGCCGGGTACTCGGCGGCGGGCCTGCGCGGCAGCGAGACCGCCGTGGTGTTCAGCGCCGCGTGGTCCGGCTACCACGCCCTGACCGGCGAGGAGGGGGCGCTCGGCACCCTCGGCAACGTGCCGTTCGGGCTCCCCGCCCGGATCGCGCACACGCTCGGCCTCGCCGGGCCGTGCCACGCGGTCGACACCGGCTGCAACGGCTCGCTGATCGCCGTGCACCACGCGTGCCGCGAACTCGCCTCCGGTGACGCCGAGTACGCCCTCGCGGGCGGGGTGAGCCTGCGGGTGGAGGGGCTCCCCGCCGCCGAGGCGGCCGGCTTCAGCGAACTGGTGTCGTCGAGCGGCCGGTGCCGGGCCTTCGACGCGGACGCCGACGGAACCGTCTCCGGTGAGGGAGGAGCCGTACTCCTGCTCACCACACTGCGCCGGGCCCGCGCGGACGGGGCCCCGGTCCATGCCGTGATCCGGGGCAGTGCCACACTCCACAACGGGCCCACCGCCGCCACCATCAGCGCGCCGAGCGCGGCGGCCCAGCGGCGTGTCATCGCGAAGGCGTGGGCCGCAGCGGGCGCCGATCCCGTACAGGCCGGCTATCTGGAGGCCCACGGTTCGGGGACGCGGCTCGGGGACGCCGTCGAACTGGAGGCGATCGCCGAGGCGTTCGCGGGCCGCGGGGAACCGCTGCCGATCGGCTCGGTGAAGACGAACATCGGCCACCTCGACCACGCCGCCGGGATCGCCGGACTGGTCAAGGCCGTGCTCAGCGTGGGCCACGGCGAGCTGTACCCCTCCCTCCACTTCGAACGGCCCACCGGTGGCCTCGATCTCGCCGCGGCCGGGATCGACGTGGTCACCAAGGCGCGCGCCTGGCCCGTCGAGGACGGCGGGCCCCGGCTCGCCGGGGTGAGTTCGTTCAGCCTCGGCGGTGTCAACGCGCACTGTGTGGTGTCGGAGCCGCCCGCGCCGCCCCGCCCCGCCGTGCGACGGGCGCCCGACGGCGAGCCCCGGCTCGCCGGGGTGTCGGCCCGTAGCCCCGAGGCACTGGCCCTGCTCTGCGGCGACCTGGCGCGGGCGCTGCGGGACGGCGAACCGGACCTGGACGACGTGGTGTTCACCCTCGGCCAGGGCCGTACGCACCACGCGTACCGCACCACGGTCACCGCCCGGAGCACCGCGGAGCTGGCCGGGCGGCTCGCCGACCGGGCGGACCGGCTGCGGGCCGGCGACCACCGCCCGTACGACGGCCGCAGACCGCCGGCCGTCGCCCTGCTGCTCTCGCCGGACGCGCTGCCCGCGGACATGCCGGAGGGGGAGCCGCCGCCCGGCATCCCCGCGACCGGGCGGACCGGGCGGGTCATCGCCGCGCAGCTCGCCGTGTTCCACGCGCTCCGGGACCGCGGCGTCGTGTTCGACGCCGTGCTCGGCGCCGGAGCGTCACGGTTCGCGGCCCGGCACGCCCTCGGTCTGCTCCCCGCCCGCGTCGGGCCCGCCGAGTTCGACGCCGCGCGGGCCGCTCCGGTCGACGCGGACGAACTGGTCCGCGCGGCCCGGGCCCTGCTCGCCGGCGGACCGGTCCTCTTCCTCGAACCCAGCCCGGACGGGGCGCTCGGCCGGCTGCTCACCGAACGGCTGGCCGGGCAGGAGGGGGCGCTGGTACGGGTCGCCCACCGGTTCACGGACGCCGTCCGGGCACTGTACGAGCACGGGATCGACGTGGACTGGGCCGCGGTGCAGCCGGCTGCCCCCGGCGCCCGGCGGGTGCGGCTCCCCGGCCACCCGATGCTCGGTACGCCGTGCTGGCCCGCGCCCGCACGGTCCGCCTCCGTACAGTCCGCTCCGGTACGGCACGCTCCGACAGCGGCGACCGGTCACGCCGGAGCAGCGGAGGCCGGGGACGGGGTCGGCTGGCTGCGGGAGACGCTGCGGGACCTGCTGCACGCCGAGGAGCCGATCGGTCCCGAGGACGACTTCTCCGGGCTCGGTCTCAACTCCCTCATCGCCCTTCAGCTGGTCGACCGGATCCAGGCCCGGTACGGCGTACGCCCCAAGCTGATCGACGTCTACGAGCGTCCCCGGGCCGCCGATCTCGCCCGGCTGCTCGCCCCGGCCCCCACGGCGCCCGGCGTCCTGCCGCCCGTGGTCCGCGGGGACGCCGCCGTGCTCTCCTTCGGCCAGGAACGGATGTGGTTCCACCACCAGCTGGACCCCGGTACCACCCTCTACAACCTGCCGATGGTCAGCCATGTCCGCGGTCCGCTCGACGTGGCCGCGCTGCGCGGCACCTGGGAGGACCTGGCGGAGCGTCACGAGGTGCTCCGCTCCAACTTCGTGGAGCTGGACGACGGCCCGGCGCTGCGGATCCGGCCGGCGCTCGGGGACTTCTTCCGCTTCGGCGACGTCTCGGACGCGCCCGACCCGGTGGCCGCCGCGCGGGAGCTGGTGCGCGAGGCCGCGCAGGTCCGGTTCGACCTGGAGCGCGATCCCCTGCTGCGGGTCCTCGTCGTCCGGCTCGGCCGGGACGAGCACGTCGTGCAGGTCACGGTCCACCACTCGGTCAACGACGGCCACTCCCCCAAGGTCTTCCAGCGCGAACTCCCGGTCCTCTACGCCGCGCGCCAGGAAGGACGCCGGGCGGAGCTCGACCCGCCGCGCGTGCGCTACCGGGACTACGCCCGCTGGCAGCGCGACCTCGTGGCACGCTCGGCGCTCGACCACGAACTCGCCTACTGGACCGAGCGGTTGCGCGACGCCCCGGTGCTCGCGCTGCCCACCGACCACCCCAGGCCGCCGCGGAAGAGCTTCGTCGGCGACCTGCGCCCCTTCACCGTCCCGGCGCCGGTGGTGCGGGCGCTCCGGGAGCTGGCCCGCCGCGAGTCCGTGACCCTCTTCGTCGTCCTGCTCACCGGGCTGTACGTGCTGCTCGGCCGGTACAGCGGGCAGCGCGACCTCGTGGTCGGCACGCCCACGACCGGCCGCAACCGGCCCGAGCTCGAAGGGCTCATCGGCTTCTTCAACAGCACGGTGGCGCTGCGCGCCGACCTGTCGGGCGGACCGAGCCTGCGCGAACTGCTGCGCCGGGTGCGGTCGGTGGTGCTCGGCGCCCTGGAGAACCAGGAGATCCCCTTCAACCTGGTGGTGAACGCCCTCGGCGTCGAGAAGGACCTGAGCCGCACCCCGCTGTTCGACGTGTTCTACGTGCACCAGCAACTGCCTCCGATCCAGCCGATCGGCGCCGCCGTCGGCGACTTCTTCGACCAGCGCGACACCGTGACCAACCTGTTCGGCGGCATGCCGGCCGGAACCGCCAAGTTCGACCTGACCCTGGTCACCACCGACCGGGAGGGCGAGGAGGACATGGCCGCCTGCCTGGAGTTCAGTACCGAACTCTTCACCGAGGAGACCGCCGCGGAGCTGACCGCCGCCTACCTCGGCATCCTCGACGACCTCGCCGGGGCGACCGACACCGGCCGTCCTGTCCCCGGGCCGGGGGCCGGCGGGACGCCGCGGCCGGAGCCGTACGTACGTTCCGGCCCGGGCCCCCTGCCGGAGGTCCGCGTCCCGGCCGACCAGCCGCGTCCCTCCCGGCCGGTCGACGCGTCCGCCTCGGCCACGGCGGTGGCAGGACGTCCGCTGCCCGCCGGCCAGGAGCCGGACGGTGTCCTGCTCGCCGCCTGGCTGACCCTGCTCGCCTGGTACACCGGCCAGGACGAGGTGGCCGTCCTGGTCCACGCCCCGCGCGGGCCGGCCGCGGTGCGCGTCGACCTGTCCGACGAGCCCTGTCTCACCGAGCTGACGGCCAGGCTGGGCCGTACGCCGTACGAACCCCTCGCGCCCGGGGCCGTACCGCCTCCGGTGCGGTACGCCGGGAACGGCACCGGGGCGGACCGGAGCGGGGCCGAACTCAGCCTGTCCTGGTCCGAGTCCGGTTCCGGGGCCGCTTCCGGGCCTGAGTCCGGGGCCGGCGCCACCGGGCCGGCGCTCACCGTCCACTACGCGCCGGAACTCTTCGACGCGAGCACCGCGGCGGCCTTCGCCGCCGACCTGGCGCGCCTGCTGGCCGCGCTGGTGGACCGCCCCGGGGCGCCCGTGCACGAGGTGGCGCTCGACGCCATAGCCGGCTCCCAGGACGACCGGTCCGACGACCCCGACAACCCGGCGGAGGCACCACGATGACCAGGAACACCCAGGACAGTGCGGCGGAGCCCACCGGACCGGTCGGCGTCGTGGGCGCCGGGACCATGGGCGTGGGCGTCTGCCACAGCCTGATCCGGTCCGGCTGTGACGTCGTGGTCGTCGAGCCGGACCGCCGCGCCGCCGACGCGGCCCGTGACCGGCTGGCCGAGTCCCTCCGGCTGGCCAGGCTGCTCGGCCGGGGGCCGGCCGGGGAGACCGGCCGGGTGCGCTGGGCGACGGCGGTCGGGGAACTGGACGGCACCGGGTTCGTCGTCGAGTGCGCCCCGGAACACCTCGGCCTCAAGGAGAAGCTGTTCACGGAACTCGACCGGGTCTGTCCGCCGGACGCGGTGCTCGCGTCCTGCACCTCCGCCATCCCCGTCGCGCTGCTCGCCGCCCGGACGGAACGCCCCGAACGCGTCCTCGGGCTCCACTTCATGAACCCCGTGCCGCTGAAGGACACCGTCGAGGTGGTCCGCGCGGAGTCGACCTCCCCGGAGACCATGGACCGGGCGCTGGCCCTGCTGGCCCGCCTCGGCAAGCAGGGCGTCGTGGTCGCGGACGGACCCGGCTTCGTCCTGAACCGGGTGCTGATGATGTGCGTCGCCGAGGCGGCGGCTCTCGTCGACGAGGGGGCCGTGGACGCCGCGACGGTCGACGCGGTGTTCGAGAAGTGTCTCGGCCATCCGATGGGGCCGCTGCGCACGGCCGACCTGATCGGCCTGGACAACGTACTGGACACCCTGACCGTCCTCGGGGAGCAGACCGGCGACGACCGATACCGGCCGCCGTCCTCGTTCACGGCGCTCGTCGCGGCCGGGCACCTGGGCCGGAAGACCGGAAGGGGCTTCCATGTCTACGCCTGAACCGGCCCGCCACGGCGCGCCGGGCGCCGCCTCCGGGGGCGCCGTACCGTACACCGCGCAGTACGTCCGGCTGAGCGGACCGGTGCGGGAGTCCGCGCTGCTCGCCGCGGTGACGGACGCCGGAGCCGGGTGCGAGCTGGTCGACGCCACCGGCGCGGCCGACCCGGACGCCTTCGCCGAGGCGCGGATCGGGCGGGAACTCGGCTCCCCGCACGACGGGCACCGCGCGCGGGACACCGTCCATCTCGTCTTCCGGCTGGCGGCCGAACGGTACGGCTGGTTCCAGCTGCGCCGTGGGCCGTCCGCCGGTGAGGAGGTGATGGAGGCGGTGCTGCGCCGGGCCGCCGACCACTACGGCGCGCGGTGCGCCGCCCCGGGTGGCGGTGTCCCGGCCACCGATGCCCCGGCCACCGACGCCCCGGAAGGGACGGCGGCCGGCGACCGCGCGGGCCGAAGTCCCCGCGGGGACGCGCTCGGTGGCGCGCCCGGTGGCACGCCCGCGGAGGTGACCCGCTTCGACGCGTCCGCGCGGACCCGGGTCACGGCCGGCCCGGCGCTGGCCGCGACCGCGCGCCGTGGCGGCGGCGGTCAGGCGGCCGTGCTGGTCGCCGCGCTCGCCGTCTACGCGTACCGCGGAACCGGGTCGGACGACGTGGTGGTCGGCTGCCGGACCGCCGGTACGACCGTTCCGGTCCGGCTGGCCCTGACGCCCCGCCGGACCTTCGCCGAGGTGGTCGCGGCGGCGGGCGCCCAGCTGCGCCGCGCCCGGCGGGGCGGCGTACGCGCCGGATCCGGCGGGGCGGCGGCGGGCCCCGTGGCGGTGGGCCCGGAGCTGGTGTGCGGGCTGGTGGATCACCGCCGTACCGTCGCGTTCGGACCCTGTGCGGCCACGGTGGTGTCGGTCTGGGCCCCGGCGGGCGGCCTCGACGTGCGGGCGGACGCCGGGGCCGACGGCGCGTGGGTGATCGAGGTCCGGGCCGGCGGGGCGGGCGGCCACCAGCGCCGGTTCGCGGCCCTCTTCGAGCGGATGGCGCGCGAACCCGGCCTGCCCGTCGCCCGGTTCGACCTCGCGGAGGAGGCGGAACTCCGGCGTCTGCGCGAGGAGTTCAACGACACGGCGCGGCCGGTACGGGAGGGCACCGTGCCCGGCGCGTTCCTGGCGCAGGCCCGCCGGGCCCCCGCCGCGGTGGCGGTCCGCCACCGGGGAACGGAGCTGACCTACGCCGAACTCGACGAGCGGGCCGACCGGTTGTCCCGGCTACTGGCCGAGCGGGGCGCGGCGCCGGAGCGGGTGATCGCCGTCATGATGCCCCGGACGCCGGAGATGGTGGTCGCCGTCCTGGCCGTGCTGAAGTCGGGCGCCGCCTACCTGCCGGTCGACCCGGAGTACCCGGACGGCCGGATCCGCTACCTCCTCGACGACGCGCGCCCGGCGGCCGTGCTCACCGCCTCCGCGCTGCTGGACCGGCTCCCCGGGACGCTCTCCGTACCCCTGGTGGTGATGGACGGCACGGCGGACACCGCGGGACCGGCGGCCCGCTCCGGCGGCGTACCGGCCCCCGTGGAGCCACGGCCGGGGAACGCCGCCTATGTCATCTACACCTCGGGTTCCACCGGGCGGCCGAAGGGCGTGGTGGTCACCCACCGGAACGTGGTGAACTTCGCCGCCTGGTCGGTGGCCGCGCTGGGCGCCGAGGCGTTCGAGCGGGTGCTCGGCTCCACCTCGCTGAGCTTCGACATGTCGGTGTTCGAGATCCTGGTGCCGCTGATGGCCGGTGGCAGCGTCGACCTGGTGCCGAACCTGCTGTCGCTGGTCGACACCCCCGACTGGAGCGGCACGCTGGTCAACACGGTGCCCACGGTCTACCGGCGGGTGCGGGAGGCGGAGTGGGTGGCCGAGCGGGCGGCGAACTACGTCTTCTGCGGTGAGCCGCTCCCCGCCGAGCTGGTCCGGGAGGTGCACCGGCACGCCCCGGACGCCCGGGTGTTCAACATCTACGGCCCGACCGAGGTCACCGTCTACGCGACCGCCTGGGAGTGTGATCCCGGCTCCCCCGGCGAGCCGCCGGTCGGCCGCCCGGTGGCCAACGTGCGCTGTCACGTCCTGGACGCGGCGCTGCGCCCGGTGCCGCCCGGCGACGTGGGCGAGCTGTATCTGGCCGGGGAGTACCTGGCCCGCGGCTATGCCCACCGCGGCGGACTGACCGCGCAGCGGTTCCTCGCCGATCCGTTCTCCGCCGAGCCCGGCGGGCGGATGTACCGGACGGGCGACCTCGCGCGCTGGTCCCCCGAGGGGCGGCTGGAGTTCGCGGGCCGGGCCGACCACCAGGTGAAGGTGCGCGGCCACCGGGTCGAACTCGGTGAGGTCGAGGCCACCCTGCTGCGGCAGCCGGGAGTCGCCCGGGCCGTCGTGGTCGCCACCGGCGACGGTACGGGCGACCGCCGGCTCACCGCCTTCGTCGTACCGGGGGACGGCGGATGTGTCCCGGACGCGCTCGAAGGGGCGCTGCGGTCCGAACTGCCCGAGCCGCTGGTGCCGTCCGGGATCCGGCTGCTGGACGCGCTGCCGCTGAACCCCAACGGCAAGGCCGACCGGCTCGCGCTGGCCGCCCTGGCCGCCGCGGCGGAGCCGGCGCCCTCGGAGGTCGCGCGGGCCGCCGAGGGCCCGGTCGAGGTGCTGTGCGCGGTGTTCGCCGCGGTCGTGGGCCGCGCCGAGGTGGGCCCGGACGAGAGTTTCTTCGCGGTGGGCGGCGACAGCATCGCCTCCATCCGGCTGGTGCGCCGGGCCCGCCAGGCCGGTCTGGTCGTCTCCCTCCAGGACGTGTTCGAGCGGGGTACGCCCCGTCTCCTCGCCGAGGTGGCCGTGGAGTTGGCGTCCGTCCCGGAGCCGCCGGCCGGGTCCGGGGAGCGGGCGCTGGTGGAACTGGACGCGGAGGAGCGCGCCTGGCTGGCCGCGGCCTGTCCGGGGGTGGAGGAGGTCCTGCCGCTCTCCCCCGTCCAGGAGGGGCTGCTCTTCCACAGCCACCACGACCAGCGCGACCAGGACGTCTATGTCATGCAGGCGGCCCTGGACTTCGCCGGCCCGTTCGATCCGGACGCCCTGCGGCGTGCCGCCGCGCTGCTCTGCCGCCGGCACAGCGGGCTCAGGGCGGGCTTCCTCCGGCTGCCGTCCGGCAGAGCGGTGCAGGTGATCCGCGCCGAGGCGGAACCTCCCCTCACCGTGGTCGATCTGACCGGTGTTCCCGAGGAGCGGCAGGAGGCGGAGACCGAGCGGCTGACCGCGGAGGACCGCACCGCACCGCTGGACCCGGGCCGGCCGCCGCTGCTCCGGCTGACCCTGATCCGCCGGGCGGGGCGGCGGTTCCGGCTGCTGATCACCACGCACCACATCCTGCTCGACGGCTGGTCGGTGCAGATCGTCGCCCGTGAGCTGTTCCAGCTGTACGCCCGTCCCGAAGCGTCGGCCGCCCTCGGTGACGCGCCGCGTCACCGCGAGGTCCTGGCCTGGCTCGCGGAGCGGGACCAGGAGGAGTCCGTACGGGCGTGGCGCCGGGCGCTGGAGCCCGTACGGCCGACCCTGCTGGCCCCCGCGGGGCTGCGCCGAAGCTCCGCCTGGCCCGCGCGGATCCAGCACGAGCTGGACGCGGAGCGGGTGGCCGGGCTGACCGGGCTGGCGGGCCGGCTCGGTGTCACGGTCAACACGCTGTTCCAGGCCTGCTGGGGGCTGCTGCTGGCGCAGTGGACGGGCCGCGGCGACGCGGTGTTCGGGGTGGCCGTGTCCGGCCGCTCGCCGGAGGTGGCCCGTGTCGAGTCGGTCGTCGGCTTCCTGGTCAACACCATCCCGATGCGGGTCACCGTGTCCCCGGCCGAGTCACTGGCCGAGCTGGTGCGCCGGGTGCAGGACGAGCAGGCGCGGCTGCTGGCGCACCATCACCTCGGCCTCACCCGGATCCAGCACGCCGTCGGCGTGGACGCGCTCTTCGACACCGCCATGGTGTTCGAGAACTTCCCGGTCGACCGGGATCCGTGGGCGGACGTCCCCGAGCTGTCGTTCCTCGCCGCGCGCAACGAGACCGCCGGGCACTACCCGCTGACGCTGATGGCCGTACCGCGGTCGTCCGGCGGGATGCTGCTGAACCTGCTGCACCGTGCGGACGTCTTCGACCGCGCGACGGCGGGGCGCTTCCTCTCCCGGGCGCTCCGGCTGCTGGACCTGCTGGTCGAGGCGCCGGGGACGCCGCTGTCCCGGGTCGATCTGCTCGACGACGCGGAGCGGGCGGCGCTCGCCTCGTACGGCAGCGGCAGCGGCAGCGGCAGCAGCAGCAGCAGCAGCAGCAACGACGACAGCGACGAGGTGACGCCGCGTACGATCGCCGCGCTCTTCGCCGCGCAGGCGGCGGCGACGCCCGGCGCGACCGCCGTCCGGAGCGCCGGGGGCGAGGGCGCGGACCTCACGTACGCCGAGCTGTCCACCGGGGCGAACCGGGTGGCCAGGGAGCTGATCGCCCGTGGCGTCGGTCCCGAGGCGGCGGTGGCACTGGTGCTGCCCCGTTCGGCGCGGACGGTGACGGCGCTGTGCGGGGTGGTCGCGGCGGGCGCCGCGGTGATGCTCGTCGACCCGGACCATCCCGAGGAGCGGCTGCGGCTCGTCCTCGGGGACGTCCGGCCCGCCGTCGTGGTCACCGACCGGGCCCACGCCGTCCGTCCGGAACTGGGCGAGGACCTCCTCGTCCTCGACGACCCGGACACCGCCCGGCGGATCGCCGGGCGCGACGACGGGCCCGTGACCGACGCGGAGCGGACCCGTCCGCTGCTGCCCTCGCACGCCGCCTACATCATCCACACCTCCGGCTCGACCGGTCGGCCCAAGGGCGTTCTCGTCCAGCACACGGGGGTGGCGGGGGTGCTGAGCACCACCGTCGTACGGTCCCGGCTCGGCCCGGGCGCCCGGGTCCTCCAGTTCGCGGCGCCCGCCTTCGACGCCGCGCTGCTGGAGATGTTCGAGGCGCTGTGCAGCGGTTCGACGCTGGTCGTCGCCGCCCCGGACCGGCTGATGCCGGGCCGGGGGCTCGAACGCCTCGCCCACGAGGAGCGGATCACCGCGCTCACCCTGCCGCCGTCCGCGCTGGCCGTGCTCGACCCCGGCGCGGGACTGCCCGAGGGCTGTGTGATCCGGGTGGCGGGCGAGGCGCTGCCCGCCGAGCTGGTGGCCCGCTGGGCCGCCCGCCATCCGCTGATCAACGCGTACGGGCCGACCGAGGACACGGTCTGCGCGACCGTCAGCGACGAGCTGACCGGCACCAGGACCACCATCGGCCGCCCCGTCGCCGCCACCCGGATCCATCTGCTGGACGCGGCGCTGCGCCCGGTGGCGCCCGGTCTGGAGGGCGAGGTCTACCTGTCGGGGCCCGCCGTGGCCCGCGGATACATCGGGCAGCCGGCGCGCACCGCCGAGCGCTTCGTGGCCGACCCGTTCGGCGCGCCGGGCCGGCGCATGTACCGCACCGGCGATCTCGCCCGGTGGAACTCCGCCGGTGAGCTGGAGTTCACCGGCCGCGCCGACCGCCAGATCAAGATCCGCGGGTTCCGGATCGAGCCCGGCGAGGTGGAGTCGGCGCTGCTGGCGCACGGGTCCGTGGCGCAGGCCGCGGTGCGCGCGTGGACGGGCGGCGCCGGCGGGCCCCGGCTCGTCGCCTATGTCGTGCCCGAGGCGGCCGCCGGACTCGCCACCGTCGCGGAGGAGGACGTGCTCGCCGACTGGGCGGCGGTGCACGACCGGGTCTACGACATCGAGGCCGGCGCGTACCGGAAGAGCCCGGACAGCGCCCCGTTCGGCGACTCCTTCGCCGGGTGGAACAGTTCGTACGACGGTGCGCCGCTGCCCCGCGAGGCGCTGCGGGAGTGGCGGGACGCCGTGGTCGCGCGCGTCCGGGAGGCGGCTCCGCGCCGGGTGCTGGAGATCGGTGCGGGCACCGGGGCGGTCCTCGCCGAGTTGGCCCCGCACTGCGTGAGTTACCACGCGACCGACCTCTCCGCCGTCGCGGTCGAGACCCTGCGCGGGCAGGTGGCGCGGGTGCCCGCGCTGCGCGACAGGGTCACGGTCGACCATCGGGCGGCCGATGACTTCTCGGGGCTGCCGGAAGGCCACTTCGACGCCGTGGTCCTCAACTCCGTGGTGCAGTACTTCCCTTCGCGCGCGTATCTGGAGCGGGTGCTGACCGGCGCGCTGCGCCTCCTGGCGCCGGGCGGGGCCGTCTTCGTCGGCGATGTCAGGGACACCAGGAGCCGCCCCGTGCTGTTCACGGCGGCCGGGGTCGGGGCGGCGGGCGCGCTGACGACGGTGGCCCGGGCGCGGCTGGCCGCCGGGCGGAAGCTGCTGCTGGACAAGGAGCTGGCGGTGGCGCCCGGGTTCTTCGGCGCCTTCGGGGACGCGGCCGACGTCCGGCTGAAGTCCGGCAGCCACGACAACGAGCTGACCCGCTACCGCTACGACGTGACGCTGTACAAGGCGCCGCTGCCGGGCGTCTCGGCGGCCGGGGCCACCCGGCTCGTCTGGGGCGCCGACGTGGGCGGGACGGCGGAGCTGGCCGCGCTGCTCTCCTCGGCCGGCGGGGTGCTGCCGCTGCGGGTCACGGACATCCCCGACGCCCGGCCCGCCGCGGACCTCGCCGTGGTGCGGGCGCTCGACGCCGCCGCGCCGGGGACCACGATCGGCGCGCTGGACCTACGGGTCTCCGGGGATCCCGGCGTCCGGCCGGACGAACTGGCGGAGCTGGGGCGGGGGCTGGGCTACCGGGTGCTGGCCGCGCCGGGCGCCGCGCCCGGCCGCTTCGACGCCGTGCTGCTGCCCGCGCCGTGCGACGGGGTGGTCCGGGACGTGTACGCCGGCGCCGGGGACCCGGCGGACGGCGCCGTGCACGAACCGGCCACGGCGGGCGTGGCGGCGGCGCTCCCGGCGGAGCTGGCACGGAGCCTGCGCGCCGTGCTGCCCGCCCATCAGGTGCCCGCCGCGGTCGTCGTCCTGCCGGAACTGCCGCTCACCCGCAGCGGCAAGACCGACCATGGCGCGCTGCCGGACCCGGAGGCCGCCGCGGAGCCGGCGGGGCGGGCGCCGCGGAACGTCCAGGAGAAGCATCTGTGCGAGCTGTTCGCCGAGACGCTGGGCCTGCCGGCCGTCGGCATCGACGACAACTTCTTCGATCTGGGCGGTCACTCGCTGCTCGCCGCCCGGCTGGCCCGGCGGATCGAGTCGACCTGGGGCACCGATGTCGACACCGCGACCCTGTTCGTCGCGCCGACGGTGGCGGCGCTCGCCGAGCGGCTGGGCGCCGACGACCAGCGGTTCGCGTTCGACGTGGTGCTGCCGCTGCGGCGGACCGGGGAGCGCCCCGCGCTGTTCTGTGTGCACCCGGCCGGCGGGGTCGGCTGGATGTACTCGGTGCTGATGCGACGGCTTGGCGCGGATCAGCCGGTCTACGCGCTCCAGGGCCGGGGGCTCGGCGGTGACGAGCCGCTGCCCGGTGATGTCGCGGCGATGGCCGACGACTACCTGGAGCAGATCAGGACGATCCAGCCGAAGGGGCCGTACCACCTGCTCGGCTGGTCGTTCGGCGGGGTGGTGGCCCACGCGATGGCGACCCGGTTGCAGGCGGCGGGCGAACAGGTCGGTCTGCTGGCGCTCATCGACGCCTATGTGATGGCCGACCACCCGGCGCCGCCGTCGGAGGAGGAGCTGGGCGGGGCCCGCATGATGTACGCCGCTCTCCTGGCGTTCGCGGGGATCCAGCCGGCCGCCCTGCGCCTCGACGAGCTGGACACCGCGCGGTTCCTGGAGATCGCCCGGGAGACCGACAGCCTGCTGTCCGGTTTCACCGAGCGGCATCTGATCGGCATGGGGAACGTGTACAGCAACAACCTGAGGCTGGGCCGGGTCTTCCGGCCCGATGTCTTCCGGGGCGATGTCCTCTTCTTCGAGAAGCGGGCGGACGACATGTCGGTCCCGATGACCGTCGACTCGTGGCAGCCGTACGTGACGGACGGCCGGATCCGGGTCGTCCCCGGCGAGTTCCGCCATGCCGACATGGGCAGCCCCGATTCGCTGTCCGAGGTGGGCCGAGTGCTGGCCGGTGAACTCGGCCTGCTGAAGGGGGAGTAGAGCATGCCGAGCGAAGCGGGACGGAACCTGTCGGCGGCGCAGTCGGGCCTGTGGTTCGGGCAGGAGCTGGATCCGGAGGGGCTGCGCTACGTCGTCGGGCAGTACGTCCACATCCACGGCCCGGTGGACGCGGATCGGTTCGAGCGGGCGCTGCGCGTGGTCGTCGCGGGGAGCGAGACGATGCGCGTACGGTTCGCCGGGACCCCGGACGGGCCGCGCCAGTTCGTGGAGCCGGCCCCGGCCTGGGCGCTGCGCCGCGTCGACGTGTCGGGGGCGGAGCGGCCGGCGGAGGCCGCGGAGCGGTTCGTCGCGGCGCAGTACGAGCGGCCGTTCGACCTCACGGTGGCTCCGCTGTTCGAGCACGCACTGGTGAAGGTGTCCGAGAGGGATTACCTGTGGTGCGTACGCTTCCACCACCTGCTGTGCGACGGCGCCGGGCTCGCGACGTTCCTCCGCCGGGTGGCGGGGGCGTACACCGCGCTGTGCGCCGGACTCCCCGTCGACGACGGGGTCTTCGACCGGGTGGAGACCCTGCTCGCCGAGGACGCCCGCTACCGGGCCTCCGCGCGGTTCGCCGACGACGCCGTGTTCTGGGCGGAGCGGCTCGCGGGCCTGGACGACGCCCCGGTCCTGGCGCAGGGCCCGGTGCCGCCGGGCGCCTCGGGCCATCTCCGGCGCTCCGGGCGGCTGGCGCCGGAGCGGTGGGCGCGGCTGCGGGAGCGGGCCGCCGCGTGGGACGTACGGTGGCCCGCCGTGGTCTGCGCGACCACCGCCCTGCTGCTGCACGCGGACAGCGGGCGGCGCGATGTCGTCCTCGGCCTCTCGGTGCCGGGCCGGGCCGGCCGGGCGGCGCGCGACGCGCTCGGCACCGCCTCCAACGTGGTGCCGGTCCGTCTGACAGTGGATCCGGCGCGCCCGGTGGCGGAGCTGGCGCGGGCCGCGGGGGTGGAGATCACGGCCGTGCTGCGGCACCAGCGCTACCGGATGGAGGACATCCTGCGTGACACCGGCGCGCTCGACGGCGGGCGCCGGATCACCGGTCCGACGGTCAACCTGATGTCCATGGACACTGGGCTGGAGTTCGCCGGGTGCCGGGCGACGGTGCACGAGGGTTCGCCCGGGCGGACCGACGGGCTGGCCGTGGGCGTGTACGACAACGGGGAGCCGGCGCTCCGGGTCGACATCGACGCATCCGCGGCCCGCCACACCGAGCAGGACGTCGCGGCCCACCGGGACCGGCTGCTCTCGGCGCTGGCCGCGGTCGCCGACGCGCCGGACACACTGCCGGCCGGCCGGCTCGGGGCGCCCGGCGGGCCGGCCGCTCCCGCCCTTCCCTCCCCCGGCGTGGCGCGGCCCGCCCACACCCTCGTCGACCTGTTCGAGCGGCAGGCCGGTGTCCGGGACGAGGCGACGGCCGTCGTCCACGACGGGGTGTCCCTGAGCTACCGGCAGCTCGCCGAGCGGTCGGACGAGGTGGCCCGCAGGATCGCGGGGCGCGGGGTGCTTCCCGGCCGGTTCGTGGCGATCGCGCTGCCCCGTTCGCTCGACCTGGTCGTGGCGGTGCTCGGGGTCCTCAAGGCCGGCGCGGCCTACGTACCGTTGAACCCCGCGTACCCCGCCGAGCGGCTGCGCGCGACCCTCGCCGACGCGGCGCCCGCGCTGCTGATCACCCGTGGCGGGGGCGCCTCCCCACACCCGGACGTGCCGGTCCTGCGGCTGGACGAGCCGTCCGGCGCCGGCGAGGAGCGGCGGCCCGCCCGGCGTCCGCGTCCCGTTGACGCCGCCTACACCATCTTCACCTCGGGCTCCACCGGCCGGCCGAAGGGTGTCGTCGTCACCCATGCGAACGTCGTACGGCTGCTGACCTCGACGGAGGAGGCGTTCCGGTTCTCCGCCGACGACGTGTGGACCCTCTTCCACTCCACCGCCTTCGACTTCTCCGTCTGGGAACTGTGGGGCGCCCTGCTGTACGGGGGCCGCCTCGTCGTGGTCGGCGAGGACACCGCCAGGTCCCCGGACGACTTCCTCGACCTCCTCGTCGCGGAGGGGGTGACGGTGCTCAACCAGACGCCCTCGGCGTTCACCCAGCTCGTCGAGGCCGATGCGCGGCGCCCGTCGGCGGGCGCCCGGCTCGCGCTGCGGTACGTCGTCTTCGGCGGCGAGGCGCTGGAGCCGTGGCGGCTGGTCGACTGGTACGCCCGGCACGCCGACACCGCGCCCCGGCTGGTCAACATGTACGGGATCACCGAGACGACGGTCCATGTCACCGCGCGGCGCCTCGGTGCCGGCGCCGCCGCTGCGGGGGCGGGCAGCCTCATCGGAACACCCCTGCCCGACCTGCGCGTCCAGGTGCTCGACGCCGCGCTGCGGCCCGTACCGCCGGGTCTTCCGGGCGAGATGTACGTGTCGGGCCCCGGGGTGGCCCGCGGCTACCACGGCCTGCCCGGCCTGACGGCGCGGCGGTTCGTCGCCGACCCGTCGGGCGCGCCCGGCGAGCGGATGTACCGCACCGGCGACCTGGCGCGCCTTCGCGCGGACGGCGGGCTCGAATACCTGGGCCGGGCCGACCGGCAGGTCAAGATCCGCGGTTTCCGGATCGAGCCCGGCGAGGTGGAGGCCGCGCTGAGCGGGCTGCCCGGCGTCACGGCCGCGACCGTGCTGGTGACCGAGGACCGGCCGGGCGACCGGCGTCTCGTCGGCTACGTGGTGGCCGACGGCGTCGCCCCGGTGGCGGACGCGCGGGCGCTCCGCGACGCCGTGGCGGCGGTGCTCCCCGCCCATCTGGTGCCCTCCGCCGTGCAGGTGGTGGACGCCTTCCCGCTCACCCCCAACGGGAAGCTGGACGAGCGGCGGCTGCGCGCCGGGCGGCCGGATCCGGCGGGGCCGACCGCCGGGGCGCCGGGGCCGGTGGACGGGCCCGCCGCCACCGTGTACCGGCTGTTCGCGGAGGTCCTCGGCGGCAAGGAATTCACCGCCGACGACAGCTTCTTCGCGCTCGGCGGGGACTCGCTGCTGGCCAACCGGCTCGCCCGGCTGATCTCCGCAGCCACGGGCGCGGCCGTCTCGGTACGTGACGTGTTCGCGCGACCGACCGTCGCGGGCCTGGCCGCTCTGATCAGCGGCTCCGACGACGGCTCGACCGGCTCGACCGGACCGGCCGGCGGTCCCCTCGACGGCCCGGCGGGGGCGGCCCGCGGGCCGGTCGCCGGGCCCCGTCCGGCGCGTGTCCCCGCGTCGTACGCCCAGCGCCGGCTGTGGTTCCTGCACCGGCTGGAGGGCCGGGCCGCCACCTATCTCATCCCGCTGGCCGTCCGGCTGGACGGTCCCCTGGACCCGGAGGCGCTGCGTGCCGCCTTCGGCGACGTCCAGGACCGGCACGAGAGCCTGCGCACGGTCTTCCCCGACAGCGCGGAGGAGCCCTGCCAGCAGGTGCAGGAGCGGCCGGAGCCGCCGTTCACGGTGCGCGCCGTGCCCGCTGCCGCGCTCGACGCGGCGGTACGCGCCGAGGCCACCCACGGGTTCGATCTCACGACCGAACTCCCCTGGCGGGTCACGCTGTTCCGCACCGGGCCCGAGGAGCACACGCTGCTGATCGTGCTGCACCACATCGCGGCCGACGAACACTCGCTGCGCCCTCTCGCCCGGGATCTGTCGGCCGCGTACGCGGCCGGAACCCGCGGCGGCGCCCCGGCCTGGCCCCCGCTCGCCGTCCAATACGCCGACTACGCGCTGTGGGAACGGCGGCTGCTCGGCGACGCCGGCCGGCCGGGGAGCGGACTCGCCATCGGACTGGCCCACTGGCGGCACGTGCTCGCCGGTCTGCCGGACGCCCTCCGGCTGCCCACGGACCACGATCCGGCGCCCGCCCCCGCCCACCGGGGCGACGCCGTCGGCCTCATGTGGGAACCCGCGCTGGGCCGCCGCGTGGCGGAGCTGGCGGCCGAGCGCGGCGCGACCCCGTTCATGGTGCTGCACGCCGCGGTCGCCTGTCTGCTGAGCCGGCTCGGCGCGGGCACCGACATCCCCGTCGGGACCGTGGTGGCCGGCCGCGACGCCGCCGGCCTCGACGACCTCGTCGGGTTCTTCGCCGAGACGGTGGTCCTGCGCACCGACCTCTCCGGCTCCCCCGGCTTCGCCGAGGTGATCGACCGGGCGCGCCACACCGATCTCACGGCCTTCGCCCACCCTGTGCCGTTCGACCGGGTCGTCGACGCCGTGGGTCCGCCCCGGGTGCTCGGCCGCCATCCGCTGTTCCAGGTCATGGTCACGCTCCACTCCGGGGCACAGGCCGTGCCGGAGCTTCCCGGGCTGCGCTGTTCGCCGCTCGTCCTCGGCCGGTCGATGGCCAAGTTCGGGCTGCTCTTCGAGTTCACGGAGAACGCGGCCGGCGGATTCGACGTCGTACTGGAGTACGACGCCGAGGCGTTCGAGCGGCGGACCGCCGAACTCCTCCTGCGAGCGCTGGAGCGGCTGGCCGCGGCCGTCGTGGCGGACCCGGAGCGACCGTACGACGCAGTCACCGTCCTGTCCCCGGAGGAGCGGGACGCCCTCCGATCGGCGGAGCCCGCCCAGCCCGACTCCTCAGGGCCCGTTTCCGCCCGGTCCGCGCCCTCCTCCGAGGCGCCCGCCACCGAGCTGCTCGTCTCCCTGTTCGACTCCTTCCTCGGTGTCGAAGGCGTCGGTCCCGACGACGAGTTCTTCCGGCTCGGCGGGGACTCCATCCTCGCCATCCGCCTGGTCAACCGGGCCCGGGCGGCCGGTGTGCTGATCACCCCCCGGGACGTCTTCGAGTCGGGGACCCCGCGGGCGCTGGCACGGGCCGCCGGGAAGGCCGTGGCGCCCGCCGAGCCGGGGCCCGCCGAGGAGGCCGTCGGCGCGTTCCCCCGTACGCCGATCATGCACTGGCTCGCCGACGCCGGTGCGCCCGGCGACTCGTTCGCCCAGTCGGTCGTCTGCCGGGTACCTCCCGGGGCCACCGCGGCCACCCTGGTCACGGCGCTGCAGTCCCTGCTGGACCACCACGACACCCTGCGTCTGGTCGCGCCCGGCGCCCCGGGCTCCGCGGGCCCGGTCACGATCCGGCCCGTCGGGGCGGTCCGTGCCGAGGCGTGCCTCACCCGGGTGCCGACCGACGAGCCGCGGGCCGAGGTGGAGCGGCAGCGGGAGCGGGCCCGGCGCCGGCTGTCGGCGCGCGGGGGCGCCGTACTGCACGCCGTCTGGCTGGACGACGGCGAGGCGGGGGTGCGGGCGCCCGGCGAGGACGGTGGCGGTCTGCTGCTGATGGTGGTTCATCATCTGGCGGTCGACGCGGTGTCCTGGCGCGTCCTCCTGCCCTACCTGGCGACGGCCCACGCCGCCGCCGTCGCCGGACGTCCCGCCGGACTGCCGCCCGTGCCCACCCCGTTCCGCGCCTGGGCCCGCAGGCTCGCCGAGGCGGTCCCGTCGCCGGAAGAGGCCGAACAATGGGCCGGGATCATCGCGCGCGCCCCGCAGGACCACCGGCTCGCGGACGCCTCGGGGTGCACCGTCGGCGCCACCGGCACCGTGCGTTTCTCCCTCGACGCGGACGCCACCCGGGCCCTGCTCACCGAGGTCCCCCACCGCTTCCACGCCCAGGTCCCGGAGATCCTGCTGACCGCCCTCTCCCTGGCGGTGCACCGCTGGTCCGGCGATCGGGACGGCGGACCCGTCCTGGTCGATGTCGAGGGCCACGGCCGCGATCCCGGCCTGGCGGAGGTGGCCGGTCTCGACATGTCACGCACCGTCGGCTGGTTCACCGTCGTCCACCCGGCGCCGCTCGACGCCCGCGCCGACGACTGGGACGCCCTGACCGCCCGGGGCGCGGGCCTGGGCGACGCGGTGCGGCGGATGAAGGAGCGGCTGCGCGCCGTACCGCACCAGGGCATCGGGTACGGCCTGCTGCGGTACGGCGCCGACCCCGCGCTCCGGGAGCGGCTGGCGGCCGCCGCACCGATCGGCTTCAACTATTTGGGCCGCTTCGACACGGAGGACGGCCCCGGCGACGGCGCGTTCGAACCGCTGCCCGGATCACTGCGCGGCGAGGCCGACCCGGCGCTGCCGGTCGCCCACGCCCTGGAGACCGAGGCCTTCGTGGAACCCGGTGACGACGGCCCCCGGTTCCGTTTCGCCTGCACCTGGGCCGAGGGGGTCCTCGACCGGTCCGGGGCCGAGGCGCTCGCCCGTTCCTGGCGTGCGGCGCTCCAAGCGTTCGCCGAGCACCACCCGGACGCCGACGGGGGCGGGCACGCCCCGTCGGACTTCCCCCTGGTGTCCGTCACCCAGACGCACGTCGACCGTTTCGAGGCCGAGCTGGGGCCCCTCACGGACCTCCTGCCCACCGCGCCGCTCCAGTCGGCGCTGCTGTTCCACGCGCTCACCGCGCCGGAGGACGGCGCCGCCCACCACGACCCGTACGTCGTCCAGCTCGTTCTCGATCTGGAAGGGCCGGCGGGGCCGACGGGGTCGGCGGGGGACGTCGATCCCGGGCGACTGCGGGCGGCGGCCGGGTCCCTGCTCCGCCGGTACCCCCATCTCGGCGGTGCCTTCCGGGCCGGCGAGGGGGCTCAGCCGCTCTGCGTGGTCCCCCTGCGGGTCACCCCGCCCTGGCGGACCCTTGACCCGGAGTCGGGGCCGCTCTCCGCCGAACAACTCCGCGAGCGGCTGGCGGAGGACCGCCGGCCGTTCTCCCCGGACCGGCCGCCGCTGCTGCGCTTCACCCTGGCCCGGACCGGGGCCCGGCGCTGGTCCCTGGCCTTCACCCATCACCACGCCCTGCTCGACGGCTGGTCGGTGCCGATCCTGCTCCGGGAGCTCTTCGCGCTGTACCACGGCACCGAGCTGCCGCCCGCCGTCCCGTACCGGCGCCATCTGGCGTGGCTGGCGGCCCAGGACGCCGACCGGGCGCGGGAGGTCTGGCGCCGTGAGCTGGCCGGTGCCGAGCCGACCCGGGTGGGCGACGGAGACCGGAACGCCGGGCCGCGGCCGTCGGCGCCGTACACCTTCACCCTGCCGGAGGAGACGACCGCGGCGCTGACGGCGACGGCGGCGCGCCACGGACTCACCGTCAACACCCTGGTGGAGACGGCGTGGGCGCTGGTGCTCGGCCATCTCACCGGCCGGGACGACGTGGTCTTCGGTGTGACGGTCGCCGGCCGGCCCGCCGGACTCGACGGGGCCGAGGAGATGGTCGGCCTGCTGATCAACACCGTGCCCGTACGGGTACGGCTGCCCGCCGCCCTTCCCCTCACTGATCTCGCCGCCTCCGTCCAGGCCGCCCGGGTCCGGCTGCTCGGCCACGAGCACCTCGGTCCGGCCGCCGTCGAGGAGGCGGCCGGTTCCGGCGGCCTCTTCGACACGCTTCTCGTCTTCGAGAACTACCCGCTGGAGTCGGAGGAGTTCAGCGCTCCCGGACAGGGGCTGCGGGCCACCGTGGCGGAGGTCCACGACTCCACGCACTACCCCCTCGCCCTCGCGGTGCTGCCCCGCGCCGGCCGGCTCGACTTCCGCTGCTACCTCCGGCCCGGACGCACGGCCCGGTTCGGCGGCGCCGAGGACATCCGGCGGCTCGTCACCGAGGCGTGCCGGGCGCTCGCCGGGTCCGGCGCCACGCTCGTCGGCGACATCGGCCTCCTCGGCCCCGAGGACCGGGAGCGGCTGCCCGCCCGGGGGCGCGGCCCGGACCGTCCGGTGCCGTACGGCTCGCTTCCGGAGGCGTTCGAGGCGGTCGTCGGCGCCGGTCCCGGCCGGCCCGCGCTCTGGTCGGCCGGCCGGACGACCGGCTACGGAGAGCTCAACTCCCGCGCCAATCGGCTCGCCCACCACCTCCTGCGCCGCGGTGTTCGCCCCGGCACCCCGGTCGGCGTGCGCCTGGAGCGGTCCGCCGAGGTCGCCGTCGCCTTCCTCGCCCTCGCCAAGCTCGGCGCGGTCTGCGTCCCGCTGCGGGAGGACCTGCCGCCCGCGGCGGCCGGCGACCTGCTGACCCGGGCCGGCGCGGAACTGGTCCTGGACGGCCCCGGCGTCGCGGCGGCGGAGGCGGCCGGCGGGCCCGCGACCGACCCCGGGCTGAAGATCCCGCCGGACACGCCCGCCTGTCTGATGTTCACCTCGGGCTCGACCGGGGTCCCCAAGGGGGTCGCGGTGACCCACGGCAACATCCTGGCGCGGGTGTACGACCGTGCCTTCCGCGGTGACGGGCACGCGCGGGTGCTCTTCCACTCCTCGCACAGCTGGGACCCCGTGGTCTACGAGCTGTGGATGCCGCTGCTGACCGGCCGTCAGGCCGTGATCGCTCCCCCGGGCGACCTGGACCTCGACGACTACACCGCCGTCGTCGCCGCGGGCCGGGTCACCGCGGCCTGGTTCACCGCCGGTCTGTTCGCGCTGATCAGCGAGGAGGCTCCGGGCGTCCTCGCCGGACTGCGCGAGGTGTCCACCGGCGGTGACGTCGTCCCGCCCGCCGCCGTCCGCCGCGCCCGGCGGGCGCGCCCCGGCCTCCGGATCGTCAACTACTACGGTCCCGTCGAGACGACCACCTTCGCCCTCGGCCATCCGGTCCCCGAAGGCCCCCTCGGCGACGAGCCGCTGCCCATCGGCAGGCCCATCGACAACACGTCCGTCGCGCTGCTGGACACGGCGCTCCGGCCGGTGCCGACCGGAGCGCCCGGCGAGATCTACCTCACCGGGGCCGGGCTCACGGCCGGGTACCACCGCGCGGCCCCGCTCACCGCGGAACGGTTCGTCGCCGACCCGTACGGCGCGCCCGGTTCGCGCCTGTACCGCACCGGCGACCTCGGGCGCTGGGACGCCGAGGGCCGGCTGCACTTCCTCGGCCGGGCCGACCGGCAGCTGAAGGTCAACGGGTTCCGCGTCGAGCCCGGGACCGTCGAGGCGGCGCTGTGCCGCGAACCCGAGGTCGCCGCCGCGGCCGTGACCGCCCACACCGCGGGGACCGGCAGGACGCTCACCGCGTACGTCGTCCCCCGTACCCCCGTCGATCCCGCGGCGCTGCGCGACCGGCTCACCGCGGTGCTCCCCGGCTATCTCGTCCCCGCGACGGTCGTCACGGTCGGCGCCCTGCCCCTGACCGCCCACGGCAAGGTCGACACGGCCGCCCTGCCCGCGCCCGGCTCGGGGGGCGTCCGCGCTCCGCGCACCCCGCGTCAGGAGGTCATCGCCGCGCTGTTCGCCGAGACGCTCGGTACCGGGCCCGTCGCCGCCGACGACGACTTCTTCGCGCTCGGCGGCAACTCGCTCGCCGCGATGCGGCTCGTGGGCCGTCTCCGTACCGGACTGGGGGTACGGGTCGGCGTACGGGACCTCTTCGACGCGCCCACGGTCTCCGCGCTGGAGCGGCGGCTCGCCGGCACTCCGGACGCCCCCGCCGCGAGGGCCGCGTTCCCGGCGCCGCCGCCGGGTCCCCGCCCGGACCAGGCGCCGCTCTCCCCCGCGCAGGAACGGCTGTGGACCATCCACTACCTCGCGGACCACCAGCCCGACTACCTCACCACCGCGGCCCTCGACCTGCGGGGGACACTCGACACCGCCGCGCTGCGTGCGGCCCTCGGCGATGTCGTCGACCGCCACGAGGTCCTGCGGACGGTCTACCCGTACATGGAAGGGGGCCCGGTCCAGCGGATCCTGCCGCCCGGGTCCGCGGAGCTCGACCTGAAGGGCGCCGACGTGCCGGCCGCCGGACTCGACGCCGCGGTCGAGGCCGAACTCCGCACCGGATTCGACCTGTTGCGCCGGCCGCCGTTCCGCGTGCGGCTCTTCCGCGTCACCGACGGCCGGTACCTGCTGCTCCTGGTCATGCATCACATCGCGGTGGACGGCGAGTCGCTCGCCCCGCTCCTGCGGGACCTCGCGACCGCCTACGGCAGCAGGCTCCGGGGCGCGCCCCCCGCCTGGGCCGCGCCCGCCCCGCAGTACGCCGACTACGCCCGGTGGCTGCGCGACCGGGCGGGCGACGAGGCCGACCCGGGCAGTACCGCCGCCTCCGGGGCGCGGTACTGGCGCGCGGCCGTCGCCGGGCTCCCGGACGAGCTGCCGCTGCCCCTGGACCGGCCCCGCTCCAGGGCGGCCGGCAAGGGCGCGGCCACGCTCGCGTTCTCCATGGACGCCGCGGCCCACGAGCGGATCCACCGGGTCGCGCGGGAGTGCGCCGCCACCCCCTACACGGTGTGGCACGCCGCCCTGGCCGCCGCGCTCACCCGCCTCGGCGCGGGTACGGACATTCCGGTCGGCGTCGCCGTCAGCGGCCGGGGCACGGAGGCCCTCGACGACCTGGTGGGCTGCGCCGTGCACACCGTGGTGCTGCGCACTGCGACCTCCGGGCGGCCGACCGGCCGCGAGCTGATCGGGCGGGTCCGGGACGGTCTGCTGGACGCCCACGACCACAAGGAGTACCCCTTCGACCGGCTCGTCGAGTTGGTCAACCCGGAGCGCTCCGCCTCGCGGCACCCGCTGTTCCAGGTCGCCGTCACCCACACCGCGCCGCACGGCGACGGGACGCCCCGCCTCCCGGGGCTGACGGCCCGGCCGCGCCCCGTACCCGTACCGCACACCGAGTTCGACCTGCTGTTCCACCTCACGGAAGAGCCCGGCCTCGGCGGTGTCACCGGCACCCTCGTCTACGCCACCGCGCTCTTCGACCGGGCCACCGCCGAGGGCATCAGCGCCGAGATCCTCCGGATGCTGCGGGCGCTGACCACGGATCCCGACGACGTCCTACCAGGCCCTGCATGAGGCGGCGGCGTCCGGTACGTGCCGACCGCGCCCGGCCGTTCATCGCGGGTCGCGCAGCCCGAGAACATAGGCCGCGGTCAGCGCGACCGTACGGTCCTGGTCACATGACAGCTCCGCGAGGGCGCGTCCCGCGGTGGCGCCGGGGATGTCCGCGAGCGCCTGTGCCAGCCGGCGGCGTGCGGACGGCTCACCTCTGGCGAGGTGGTCGACGAGCCCGGTGGCGATCCGGTCCGCCGAAGCGGAACAGCTCGCCAGCACGCTCAGCGCGTCGGCCGCGTCGACATCGAGCGTCTCCTCCACGACCATGCCGATGAGCGTCGGCACCGCGTCGGGCACCCCCCGTGCCCCGAGCTCCAGGGCCGCGTATCTGCGGACCACGAGGTCGGGGTGGGTGAGCGCGTCCCGCAGCAGGACGGTCGCCTCACCGTCCGGAATCTCGACAATGGTCCGGACGGCGCGCCGGCGCACCTCGGCCACGGGTGAGCCGAGGCCTTCCGCCAGGAGCGGCAGTGCTCCGCCGCCCGATTGCGCCAAGGCCCAGCGGAGGGCTCCGGCGACGTGCGGGTCGGCCTCCCTCAGAGCCGCCTCGACCAGGGTCTCCACCGGCAGGGAGCCCTCTTCGACCGAGGACAGGGCCGCGCGCTGGCGTGTCCCGGCGCTCGTCGATCCCAACGCCTGGAGCAGCGCGACGATCTGGAGGACGTCCTCCCAGCCGGCGGGCTCCGCCGCGCCGATCCGGCACAGTCGCGTGAGCAGCGCCGTCTCCCCCGCGATCCGTTCCCGCGTCTGGCGGATGAGGTCGTCGACGAGCGCCGAGGGCGTGAAGCCGGGATCGTCCAGCGCGTACCCGACTTCACGCAGCGACAGCCCCAGTGACCGCAGGCTCTCGATGTGGAAGATCCGCCGGATGTCCTCGCCGGAGTACTCCCGGTAGCCGCCGTCGGTACGGCCCGTCGGCCGCACCAGGCCGAGAGCGTCGTAATGCCGGAGCATGCGGGCACTGACCCCGGAACGTCGTGCCACCTCACCGATCAGCACTGCCTGTCACCCCTCCTGAGCGCCGGTCCCGCCGAGGGCCACGGCGCGCTTCGCCTCCTCGATCACGCACTCGAATCCGGCGTCCGGGTCGCGCAACAGCCGTTCCGTGGCGATCGCGTGCTGCCGCACGTGAGGCCCGGGATCCGTCATCGCCGCATGCAGAGCCGGCACCGTCGCCTCACCGAGCGCGATCAGTGCCCGGCTGAGGCTCCGCTGCGTCTCACGTTCACCCCGCCCGAGCTGTGTCGACAATACTGCGGCCAGCCCGGGCTCCTCGCCTTCGGGTACGAGCACGACCGCCGCCCGCCAGGCGGTCCGCGCCACCTCGTCGTCGGCATCGGTCAGAAGCTCCCGGGTGATCGCCGGCCACGCCTGCCGGTCTCCGATCTTGGAGAGCGTGTGCAACGCCTGGCTCCGTGCCTGAGCGTGCTCCGAGCGGACTGCGTGGAGCAGCTCCGGGACCGTCATCGACGGCGGGTGGCGGGTGAGTGCCCAGGTCAGCATCTCCCGTACGTGGAAGTCGGGTTCGATCGCGCATCGTTCGACGAGTCCCTCGATGAACCGGGGGTCCGGGGTCGTGCCGACCGCGAGCGCCGCCCGCAGCCGCGTCGACGCGCTGCTGTTCTCCAGCCCCTGGAGAACTCGGATCCTGTCGGTGTCCTGTTTCGGCAAGGTCATCGGGATCACCTCCTCGGCCACAGTGAAGACGTTGTCACCGTGTCAAGGTCAAGCACGCGACCTCCTACGCCGCCCCGCCGTCGGCCGCGGGGGTGACGGGGTCCTCGGCCTGCCCGTCGCCTTCGCCACCGAGGACTCCGTCCTGATCGGCCAGGAAGGCTCGGCCGGGCTGGGATTCAACCGGCTGGCCGACTACCGCCGTCCCACCTGGCCGGACCCCGCTCAGGAGGAGCAGGCCCGGATCGAACTGGGCGTCGACGACCTGGACTCCGCGCAGTCCCGGCTGCTCGCGCCGGGGGCCGTCGAGCCCGAGTTCCAGCCGGACCCGGACCGGTGGCGGGTGCTGCCGGCCCCCGCGGGCCACCCGTTCTGCCATCTCCACCCTGGTCTGAGTACGACCTGCACGCGGACGACGACCACTCCTGGGGAACTGCCGCGGCGAAACCCTCTGGACCTGGTCACTCTTGTGGAGGGACCCTCAGGCATGGAGTTCCTCTGTTACCACCGCGACCGGCCCGACTCCCTGCCCCTGCGCGACAAGCTGCTGGCAGAGCACTGGGCCTATATGGACCGGTACGCGAAAGAGATGATCGCCCGGGGCCCGACCCTCGCCGCCGGCGGCGGAACGCCCACCGGAAGCGTGCACATCGTCGATCTGCCCGATCCCGCCGCGGCGCGGGCGTTCGCGTTCGACGAACCCAGCTACCAGGCCGGCGTCTACCGGGACGTGCTGCTGCGGCGGTGGCGCAACACGCTGGGGCGCACCATGTGGGACTTCCCCGGCGGCCGGAACGGCGGCAACCGGTACCTGGTGCTCGGCCTGGGCACCGGGCAGGCCGCCGACCTCGCGGTGCCGCCCGGCCGCGACGAACTGATCGCCTACGGGCCGCTGTTGTCCGACGACGGTGCCACTTGGCTGGGTACGGCGGCGCTGGTCCGGGCGCCGGACGCGGACACGGCGGGCGCCCTTCTGACCCCGGGCCGGTACGCCGACATCGAGGTGCACAACTGGCAGTTCGGCGGGCGGCCGTCGTAAGCCGGGAACGCCCGTCGGCATCGCATCGCTGAAACCCTGTCCCGGCCCCGCGTCGCGCCGGGCCTTCCCGCACCAGGGCACGCTCTGGTGCGGGCAGGCCCGCGCGGTGCGGTCAGCCCCTGGCGACCGCGATGCTGCCCTTGAGGCGTTCACCGGCCTCGTACACCATGTAGGGCACTCCCCCTTCGGTGCCGAAGCTGGGTGCGGCGCTGCGGCCGTTGTCGGGGGCGCCGTTCCCGGAGTCGTAGAAGCGGCCGAGGTGGCGGCGGAGTGTGAAGTCCTTGCCGACCTCGGTGATCATGAGGTCGCCGCCGCTCGCCTTGTCCTTGTTGTAGACGACGAAGGCGCTGCCGTTACGGGTCAGCAAGTGCGGGCCGCCGATGTTGACGGCCGACACATCGGTGTGCTTGACGAGGGCCGTCTGGTCGAAGGTCCAGTTGCGGCCGTCGGCCGACCAGCCCCAGTGGATGTCACGGTGGTTGGTCTTGTTGTTCAGCATGAACAACATCACGTAGTGGGCCTTCTTCGCGGGCAGTTCGTACGGGAAGACCCGGGCGTACGAGGTCTCGGTGGTGCCCGCGGGCAGCATGGCGGTGGTGAGGACCACCTTGTCGTAGGTGAAGTTGATGCCGTCCTTGGACCGGGCCAGTCGTGTCGTGGTGTTCTCGCCGTGGAAGTAGAGCCACATCTCCTTCGCGCTCTCGTTCCACATCACGTGCGGGGACGACACGTGGCCCACGGAGTAGTGCGGCTGCCACGTGTTCGAGACGATCGGGTTGCGCGGGTACTCGGTGAAGGGGCCTTCTATGTGGTCCCCGTAGGCGAGGCAGATCCCGCCGGGCTCGTCGTGCGGCGCGTAGTAGAGGTAGTAGCGGCCCAGCGGTGCGGACAGCCGGTCCTTGGTGCCCCGGATGCACGGGAAGATGATCTCGCCGGTGGGGTTGTACTTGAGCTGCCCGGGCGTCAGGAGGGTCTTGACGTAGCGGTAGTCGGGGAATCCGCCGGGGGCCGCGGCCGGTTGGGCGGCGAGTGCCGGGGAGGCCTCTGACCCCGCCGCGAGGGCCGGGGAGGCCGTGGCGTCGGCGGCGAGTGCCGACGAGGCCGCGGAGCCCGCGGCGAGGGCCGCCGTCGTCGCGACGGCCGACTTGAGGAGGATGCGGCGGCTGGGCTGGGGTGTCTCGTGCATGGAGTACTCCGTCCCGATAGGTGGCAGGGGTGTGTGGTGCGGGAGTTGAGCGGTCACAGGGCGGTGGCCGCGGTGACGCAGAAACCGCCGAGAGCGACGAACCAGACGTAGGGCAGGGTGCGCGTCATCACCTGCTGGGCGCCGACCCCCGCGTACTGCGCGCTCCACACGGTCTGGGTGCTGGTGGGGTCGGCGACGCCGAACACCTGGTTGTAGGAGGCGGTGATGCCGAGGACGGCGACGGCCGGGTAGATGCCGGCGGCGATGAGGACGCCCGCGATGCCCGCGCCGAGGCCGTACACGTTGAGCGGCCCGCGGTACAGGCACAGCGGCACCAGCAGGGTGAAGACCACGACGAACAGCACCGGGTTCTGCGGGCTGACGGCCTTGACGAGGGGTTCGAGGGCGGTCACGGCGCCGGGGAGCTTGACCGCGGTGAGCAGGATGCCGATGGCCACGAAGAGGGTGATGGGCGCGGCGGCCACCTCGAAGCCGTTGTAGAGGGTACGCAGCAGCCGGCGGTTCATGTCGCGCGGGCGGGTGGTGGTCACGAGCGCGTAGAGGACTCCGGCCAGCAGCGAGGGGATGATCGCGATCTCGAAGCCGAGGGCCAGCACGAGAGGGACGACCGGGGTGAGCAGCGCGTACCACGGCGCGTCCCCGAGGCGGGCGCGCCGCTTGCCGGCCTTGGTGCGCGGCTCCTCCGTGCGGAAGGCCCAGGCGTGTTCGACCCCGCGCCTGCGGGACTCGACGAGGACGAACGTGACGGCGGCGGCGAGCGCGAACGGGAAGAGCTTGACCATGAAGTCGCGTACGTCGGAGACCGGCAGGTCGAGGGCGCTGGAGAAGAACTGCCACACCGGCAGTTCGAAGGGGATCCCCGCGGCGATGCCCATGAGGATCGTCCCGGCGGCGGTCACCTTGGGGATGCCGACGGCGATCATGGCGGGGATGCCGATGATGCCGGCGAGCATCGCGGCGGGCGCGGAGCCGGTCACGGTGCCGACGAGGGTCGAGACCATCAGCACGCCGAGCGCGACGACCGTGGGCCGGTCACCGCCGAACTCGACTATCTTGCGGACGAGGGTGCCGGCGATGCCGGTCTCGTCGAGCAGCTTCCCCAGCCAGGAGCCCAGCAGGATCGCGATCATCGTCGCGGCGAGCGTGGCGACGCCCTCCTGGAGGACCGTGTCGAGGACGCTGTTCTCGCCGGTGACCGGGGCGCCGGAGACGAAGGCGATGGCCACGCCGAGCAGGACGAGCGCGAAGGCGGTGGGGAGCTTCTTGGTGAGCATCGCGGCGACACCGGCCGCCATGATGATCAGGATGACGATGCCCATGACTTACTTCTCTCTTGCCGGGGCGGCGGACGCGGCCAGGGCGGCGGACAGCAGGAGCGGGCTGCGGCCCAGGCCGCAGACGGATTGCGCGTAGGCGTGCGCGGCGAGTTCCTCGGCGCCCGCGACGTGTGCGAGGACCCGCAGGCGCCCGAGGCGCAGTGCGGTGTGGCCGAGGGCCTCCTTGAGCGCGGTGCGCTCGGGGCCGTGGTGCAGCCGTTCGTGAACCGCCTCGTGGGCGAGGGCGGCGGCCCGGACCGAGCCGGCCGGGAACCATTCCCGCCAGCCGTACGCGGCCACCAGGCACTCCGCCGCGGCGACGGAGTCCGTGTACAGCTCGACGGTGGGGGGCTTGGAGGTGTAGCGGGCGAGGAGCCCGCGCTCCAGGCCGTCCCCGCGCTCCACGATCCGGAACCGGGCGGGCGTCCCGGCGGGGGCCAGGGCGGCGCCGAACCCGGCCGCGGTCGCGGCCCAGTGGCGCAGCAGTGCGGGGTCGCGGCCCTCGTGCAGCGTGAGGGAGCCGAGGAAGCGGGCGCCGTACTCGACATCGTCGACGGCGGCGAGACCGGTGCCCGCGCGGGTGGCGGTGGCGCGGGTCATGGCCGCTCCTCCACGATCGCGACGACGGGCTCGTCGCCGGGGCGGCCCTCCATCTCGGTACGGGCCAGCGCGAGCAGGGGCTGCGGATCGAGCACCCCGGAGAGGTCGGCGATGCGGGAGCCGATGAGCAGCCGCAGCGCCGGGGCGCGTACGCCGCCGTCGCCGTAGGCGGTGGCGCCGTCGACGAGGGTGGCGAGGGTCTGCTGCGCGGAGCCGACGACGGTGGTGCGCACGCGGGCGTCCGGGGCGTGCAGCCGGACCACGCCGTCGGCGTCGACGACACGCACCGGGTGGCGCACTCCGCGCAGCCTGCGGCGCTGTTCCGTGCCGTAGACGGTGTAGGCGGGGGTGCCCGCGAGGATGTCGACCTGGTTCTCGGGGACCTTGAGGCTCGCGGCGGCCAGCCGCAGGCGTTCGGCGTCGTCGGCCCGGTGGGCGCGGTCCTGGGTGCGCAGTTCGGTGGCGCCGGTGGCGACGGCGCGCACGGTGTTGGTCTGCGGGTCGACGGTGACCTCCACCTCGACGGCGTCGGCGACAGCTCCCTGGGCGATCACGGCCTGTTCGGCCTCGGAGCGCACCGCGAGGATGTCCTCCTGGCCGGCGCCGGGGATGATCCGCTCGATCTGTTCGCGTACGAGGGCGAGGGCGACCCCGATGGGGCTGATGACCTCGCTGTGGGCGGCGATGCGCCCCTGGAGGCCGGTGGTGGCGGCCAGGTGCGGGGTGACGGAGGCGGCGCCGCCGCCTCCGCCGACGAGCAGGACGGTGTCCTTGTCGAGGCGGTATTCGTCGATCATGCTGTCGACGACGCTCCTGACCTGTGCGACGGCCGCGTCGAGGATCCGGCCCGCGGCCGTGTCGACGTCGGTGCCGAGGAGCGCGGCCAGCGGGGTGACGGCGGCGCGGGCGACCTCGCGGTCGGCGCGCGCGAAGTCGCCCTCGGGGACCCGGCCCAGGGCGTTGGCGGCGCAGGTCAGAGTGAGGGCGTAGCGGCCGCCCGCGGCGTCGAGCACGACGTGGTCCTCGGCGTCCTCGGGCAGCGGGCGGACTGTGGCGACCCGCGCGCCCGCGAGGTCCTCGGCGGTGGCGAAGCACGCGTAGGGCAGTCCGGCGATGTGCGCGCTGCGCGGGCCGACGGTGGTGATCTTCCCGCCGCTCGTCCGGATCATCGAGCCGCCGCCGACGCCCACCGTGCGCACGTCGAGCGCGGAGAGGTACGAGGACCTGCCGAGGAGCGGCACGTGGCGCACCGCGACCTTGCCCCGGCGCACCACGCTGATGTCGGTGGAGGTGCCGCCGGTCTCCAGGAAGACACCCTCGCTGACGCGTTCCCGCATGAGTGCCCCGGCGACGCCGGCCGCGGGTCCCGAGAGCACGGTCAGCAGCGGGCGGCGGCGCATCTCGTCGAGCGACATGACACCGCCGTCGCAGCGCATCACCATGAGCGGGGCGGTGACGCCGGCTTTGGTGATGGAGGCGTCGACGAGGTCGGCGGTGGCGAACATCTTCGGCAGGATCGCCGCGTTGACGGCGGCGGTTCTGGTGCGCTTCTGGATGCCGTAGAGCGAGGTGATGTCGTGCGCGGCGGTCATCGGCAGACCGCGCTCGGCCGCCACCTTCCGCACCGCGTCCTCCCCTTCGGGGCGGTCCACGCTGAAGGGTTCCGTGGCGACCAGGACCTGGGCGCCGCCGCGCACCACCTCGTCGACGGCGCGTTCGACGGCGCTCCGGTCCCCGGGGTCGGGGACATGGGCGTAGACCAGCGGGAACCGCTTGCCGGGCGTCAGTTCCAGCTTGCCGAGGGCGGCGAGGCGGCGGGTGAAGGCGGCTCCGGCGCCGGTGCCGATGCCGAGCATCCCGACGGTGGTGACATCGCCCTCCAGCAGGGCGTTGGTAGCCTGTGTCGTGCCGTGGGCCAGGAAGGCGACGTCCTCAGGGGCGTGGCCGGTCTGTTCCAGCAGGCGGTCGAGCGCTTCCACGATGCCGTGGGCGACCCCGTCCTCGTGATGGTGGCTGGTGGGAACCTTCACCTGCCCGAGCAGGTCGAGGGTCGTGGCGTCTACGGCCACGGCGTCGGTGAAGGTTCCGCCCACGTCGATGCCGACGCGGATGCGGTGGGTGGTCATGGTCTGGGCACCTCCTTGTGCTGGGTCGGCGCGTACGCGGGCGGTGGGCCGGGCGGGGCAGGTGGAGCTGCTCCCGTCCGGCCGTCCCGCCGCCGGGCGGCCGGGCGCGCCGTACTGCTTCCCGGTCTCCGGTGGGGTTCAGTAGCCGCGTACCTGCGGCCAGTGCCGTTCGACTCCGGCGCGGTCGAGCAGGGCGGCGAAGGTCTCGAAGCGCTTGTCCTCGGCCTGCACCTCGCGCGGTTCGACGCCTTCGTCGAGGCAGTGGGCGGCGAGCGCGCCGGCGACCTCGCCGATGTTCCACTCGACGGGGTGCAGCCGGTAGCAGCCGTTGGTGATGTGGGTGGTGCCGATGTTCTTCCCGGCGGGCAGCAGGTTGCGGGTCCGGCGCGGGACGAGCGCGCCGAGCGGGATCTCGAAGGGCACGGAGCCGATGTCGATGTAGTTGTCGCCGCCGGTCGAGGGGTGGAGGTCGATGCGGTAGCTGCCGACGCCGACGGAGTCCCGGTGGCGGGTGCCGCCGGTGGGGCCGACGAGGTCGATGGCCACGTCGTGTTCGGTGACGGTCGTGACGGCCTTGATCCGGCGGGACTCGCGTACGTACGGAGCCTTGGCGAGGCCGTCCTCGGTGCCCATGACGTCGGGGCGCAGCCGCAGCCCGGGGAAGCCGGCGCCGCCACCGGGGCGCGGGGCCTCGGTCTGGAGCCAGTACAGGACGGAGAGCGACAACTGCTTGGCCTCGCGCAGGGCTTCGGCCGTGGTCCGCTCCCCGGCGCCGATCAGCGGCTTGAGCCAGTAGTCGTTGAGCGGCCAGTTGACGAGGGTGATGTCGGAGTCGAAGGCGCCGTCCTGGTGGAGTCCGCGCGCGAGGATGCGGCGGAAGCCGAAGAGTTCCTTGTCCCCCGCGTCGGCGGACTGGTCGGCGCTGACGGCGAGCGGGTCGACATCCGGGTTCGGTACGAAGGTACGCGGTACCGCCTCCAGGCTGCGCGGGTCGGGGGCGAGGAAGCCGAGCAGCGGGCCGGGCCAGAACTCCGGGGTGTAGCCGCGCCAGAAGTCGTAGTCGGCGGGCTTCTCGATCGTGTGGTCCTCGCCCTCGTGGTGGGAGAGCGCGAAGCAGAAGGTGATGCCCTGCTGGTTGAGCGGGTCGGCCTGCTCGGGGGCGTGCGGTTCGCCGAACTCGTCGCGGCATTCGGCGCCGAGCACGTGCTCGACCCCGGCCAGCTCCAGCAGTTCGCCCGTCTCGGTGGCGTCGAGGACGTACGGGGCGGTGAAGGTACGGCGGCCACCGCCGCGCAGGTCCTCCAGGGTGACGGACCGTACGGTGTCGCCCTCGGTCTCGGCGGCCACCGGGCGGTGCTCGGTGAGCAGGGTCAGCCGGCCGGCGGAGCGGTGCGGGGCGAGCAGCCCCTCCAGCGCGGCGAGCGCGACGCGGGGTTCGGCGCACAGCTTGCTGACGCGGCCGGCGCCGGGGTTGAGTCCTGGCAGGGCGGCGGCCTCGGCGCGCAGCGGGTACCAGTCGCGGTAGTAGCCGCGGATGGCCTCGCGCAGCGCGCGGTAGGAGGCGGTGACGCCGAACTGCTCGACCCAGGGGTGCTCGTCCGGCGGGACGGCCTGGGAGGTGAGCTGGCCCCCGATCCAGTCGGTCTCCTCGGTGAGGACGACCGTGCGGCCGGCGCGGCAGGCGGCCAGGGCGGCGGCGACCCCGCCGAGTCCGCCGCCGACGACGAGGATGTCAGGTTGGCTGGTCACGGTTCTCCTTGTGATGCACTGTGATGCGGGTGGTGCGGTGTGGTGCCGGTGGTGCGGTCGTACGGGCGTGGGGGTCAGGTGCTGTGGGGCGGGGGCCCGGCCGTGGCGCCGGTCCTGAAGGGGCAGGCCACGAGAGGCTCGTCCGCCTCCTCCCCCGCGACCAGCGCGGCGAGCAGCCGGACGGCGGCGGCACCGAGCTGGGGGCGGGGGATGTCGAACCCGGTCGGGACCGGTCCGGCCGCGAGATCGGCGGGCGGGCTGCCGAGCAGGGCGAGGCTCAGCTCGCGGGGGCAGTCGAGACCGGCCCCGTCGACGGCGGTGCGCAGGGCCCGCCACGGGCCGCCGCTGTCGGTCTCCTCGGCGACCAGTGCGGTCACCCCGTCGTCGAGCCAGGCCCGCAGCCGTTCGGGCGAGAGCGCGCGCACGGGGTCGGCGGTGCGGAAGACCGCGTCGGGGCCGGCGGGCAGGCCGGCCGCCTCCAGCCCTTTGAGGAAGCCGTGTTCACGGTCGGTGGAGGCGGGCGCGTCGTCGTCCTCGCGGACGAGCACGACGCGCCGGTGGCCGAGCGCGGCGAGCCGGGTGACGACCTCGTGGCTGGCGCTCACATAGTCGGCACCGACCCAGGCCAGGCCCTCCAACTCGTCCCTGCGGCCCACGTGCACGAGGGGGAAGCCGTCTCCGACCAGGCGCCGCAGTTCCTCGGTGGGCACATGCCGCCCCAGGAAGAGGCAGCCGTCGGCGAGCCGGACCCGGCTCAGCGCGTCCGGTCCGGCGGCCCCCGCGCCACCGGAGCTGGAACCGGTGAAGAGCACGAGGTCGTAGCCGCGGGCGGCCGCCTCCCGCTCCACGCCCACCAGGAAGGGGTAGTACGAGTGCTGCACGTCCGTGGGGAAGGTCGCGGTGAAGCTGAAGACGCCGAGCAGGTCGTTGCGCGCGGCGGCGAGCCTGCGGGCCGCCGGGTCCGGTACGTAGCCGAGGCTGCGGGCCGCGTCGAGCACCTTCTGCCGCGTCTCCGGCGAGATCGCGGCGCCCTGCTTCTTGCCGCCGAGCACGAGCGAGACCGTGGCCTGCGAGACCCCGGCCAGCCGGGCCACCTCGGCCTGGCGAGGCCGTGAGGTACGGCCCGGGGGCGTGGCGGCCCGTCCCGGCTTGGCCCGCTTGCGTGGTTGCTCCACCGGCACTCCTTCTCGGCACGACTCCGGTACGTCTCCGGTACGACTCCGGCGCGATTCCCGCGCGTTAATGCGCATTAGTAATGCGCATTAACTGCGTACTCTGGGCCTCGGCTCAGCTCGCGTCAAGAGGGTGAACCGGAAGTGTTCCGCCGGGCCCCCGGTGCGCGCCTCCCCACCCGACAACTCCCCGCCGCACCCGAGGACTTCGGCGGTCGCCTGATTGACGGATTGGTGGCACCCTTCGCTGGGCAGTGAGCAGAGGAATCGTCTGTCATGTGCACGACTACCTCTTCCGCAAGGAGGCCGACCATGCACGTTCGCACGGTGACCGGTGGGCTCGCTGCCACTGTGGCGGTGACGTTCTCCCTGATGGGTGGCCAGGCATCGGCCGCTCCGTCCACGGCCTCGGACAGCGCCCTGGCCGCGCGGGTCGTCACCTACGACGCCAGCGGTACCGCGGAGTTCAGGTCCGCGGTCGACCGGGGCGCGGCGATCTGGAACGAGAGTGTCGACGCGGTCGAGCTGCGGCCCGCCGCGGCCGGCCAGCGGGCCAACATACGGGTCCTGGCGGACAACGGCTGGCCACGCGCCATCACCACGTCCTTGGGCAACGGAACCGTCTACATCGGACGGCAGGCCGTGACGGAGGGGCACAACACGATCCGCATCTCCTCCCACGAACTGGGCCATATCCTGGGCCTGCCGGACCGCAAGCCCGGCCCCTGCTCCAGTCTGATGTCCGGGTCCAGCGCGGGAACCACGTGCACGAACCCGTACCCGAACACGGCCGAGAAGGCGGAGGTCGAGGGCAACTTCGGCGGCGCCCTCGCCCCGACGGCCGGAGCGGTGCCGTTCCCCGTCACGACCGTGGACTGAGTTCCGGCCGGGCCCCGGCGGTCCCCGGGCGGCGCATCCGCCGCCCGGGGACCGCTCGGTCAGCCCGTGGTGACCTGCTCGGGCTCGGAGGCCGGCGCCGGGTGTGACGGGGCGGGGGCGCGGGACGGCGCGGTGAGGACGGCGAGGCAGCCGAGGACCAGGGCGATGCCGAACCACCCCAGCAGGGGCAGGCGTTCACCGACGACCAGCACGGCCAGGACGGCCGCGACAGCGGGTTCCAGGAGCGTGAGGGTGGTCGCGGTGCTCGCCGGGACATGGGCCAGCCCCCAGCCGAACAGGACATAGCCGAGGAACATGGGCACCAGGGCCATGTACACGCCGACCGCCGCGTTCGACCAGGAGTCCACCAACGGAGCGCCGGTGAACGCCAGCACGGGCAGGAGCAGCAGCCCGCCGATCCCGAAGACGGCCCCCATCGCCGCGCCCGAGCCGACACCGCGGCTGATCAGACGGTGGGCCGCCCAGGAGTACAGGGCGTAGGTGACCCCGGCCACCAGCCCCAGTCCCACGCCGAGGACCGTGGAGCCCACCGGCCGGGCCCCGGAGCCGTCGTGCGCGCCGGCCGCTTCGGCCAGGCACAGCAGGGCGGTTCCGGACAGCCCCAGGGCCGCACCGGTCGTCCAGCGGCGGGTGAGGCGGCGTCCGTCCACCACGCGCTCGACGACGGCCGAGGCGAGCGGGGCCGATCCGATCGACACCACGGTTCCGGCGGCCACTCCGGCCAGGCGCATGCTGCTGTAGAACGCCAGAGGGTAGACCGCCACCGCCAGGGCGCCGAGCAGCACCACCCCTCTCCGCGCCCGCAGTGCGGACGCCTGCCGGGACACGCGGCGGGCGGCGACCAGGGCCTGGAGCAGTCCGCCCACCCCCATGGCGGCGGCCCCGATCGCCAGCGGGCCCACGTCAGGGGCGAAGGTCGCGGCCGTACCCGTGGTGCCCCACAGCACCGACGCGACCAGAATGCACAGCGACCCCGCGCCCGCCGCGGCGGACCGCTCCCCGCCGGCCCGCCTCACAGACGCTCCAGCAGGTCCGACGCCATCGCCCGGGCATGCCGGACCCGCGTCCCCCCGCCTTCCAGACCGGCCCGCGCCATCGCCCCCTCCAGCAGGAACGCCAACTGCTCCGCGATCGCACGCGCCTGCTCGGGCCGCCCCGGCAGAATCTCCCCGACGTGCCCGGCGAGCAGGGACTCGACCTCCTCCTTGTGACGGCGCACCACGGACCGCCCCTCGTTCCCGGCGGGCAGCTCGGCCGCCGCGTTCAGCAGGCCGCAGCCGCGAAAGCCGTGCTCGTAGGCGAAGGCCGCGTGATCGGCGTACGCGTCGAAGACCGCCAGCACCCCGCCACGGCCGTCCCGCGCCCCTTCGAGCCGCCGCCGGTACAGCTCCAGCCACTCCTCGTGGCGCGCGTCGAGGTAGGCCCTCACCAGATCGGCCTTGGAGGAGAAGTTGTTGTACAGGCTCATCTTCGCGACGCCCGCCTCGGCGGTGATCGCGTCGATCCCCGTCGCCGTCACACCGTCCGCGTAGAAGAGCCGGGACGCGGCGGCGAGCAGCCGCTCCCGCGCGGTTCCCCGCCGTCCGCGGGGGCGCTGCGCCGCGGTGCCGATCTCGCTCATCCGACCCTCCATCCGTTAGTAGGTAGGTCAGTCTACCCAGTACGGGACCAGGGACCGTCCGGCGCCGGGCCACCGACGCGGGCCCGGTCTGTCAGCGCCGTCACGCTCATCAAAGAAAACTTTTCTCATGGCAATAGGCATTGTGATGTGGGCACAGCGTTGTTACGTTCCTCCTCATGTCGAACGAGCAGTCCGGCCCGGCGGCCGGTATAGGTGCCCGGCTGCGCCGGCGCAGGCGGGCACTCCACCTCACGCTGAAGGACGTGGCGGACCGGACCGGTCTCACCGAGGGCTACCTCTCCCAGGTCGAACGCGATCAGGTCAACGCGAGCGTGCGGACCCTGCAGCGGATCTGCGACGTACTGAAACTCACCGTCGGCGGCCTCTTCGAGCAGAGTGGTTCCGAAACCAGTCCGGTGCTCCGGTTCCGTGATGCCCGCGGCATGTCCTTCGGGGAGGGAGCCACGAAGATCAAGCTGACTCCCGGGTCGTTCGACCACCTGGAGGTGCTCCTCGGGCACTTCGCCCCCGGGGGTTCCACCGGTGTCGAGCCGTACACCCACGGCGCTTCCGAGGAACTGCTCCTGGTCCTGTCCGGCCAGGTGGACGTGTGGGTCCGCGAGCGGCACCACCGGCTGTCCGCCCTGGACTCGGTCCACTACATCAGCAGCGACCCGCACCGCGTCGCGGAGAGCACGGGCACGCAGGAGGCCCGCGTGCTGTGGGCCATGGCGCCCCCCACCTACTGAAGCCGGCCCGTCGCCTACCGAAACCGGCCCACCGAACCACCGCGCGTCCCCCGGAGAGAGTGATGACCCCCTACCGCAACGGCGAGATCTCGCACTGGATGAGGGCCTCCCGCAGCGCGGGCGGGCCGGCCGGCCAGGACCGGCGCCGGACCATGGCCCTGCCCGGCGAAGAACAGGACCTCGTCATCGTCGGTGGGGGCCTGACCGGGCTCTGGGCCGCCTACCACGCCGCCGTGGAGCGTCCCGGCGCGCGGATCTCGGTCCTGGAGGCCGAGGAGGTCGGATACGGGGCCTCCGGCCGCAACGGCGGCTGGCTGTCCCCGCTCATCCCGGGCAACCGCGCCGTCTACGCCAGGGCCGCGAGCCGGCGCGGCGAGGACGGCGCCGCCGCCGTCGCCTCCTTCCAGCGGGAGATGGACGGAGCCGTCGACGACACCCTGCGCGTCCTCGAACAGGAGGGGATCCAGGCCGATCAGCGGCGCGGCGGGCATCTGCGCGTGGCCACCACACCGGCCGCGCTGAAGCGCCTCGAAGCCACCCATGCCGCGGACCTGGCGGGCGGGTACCGCCCGGAAGACCTCGAACTCCTCGGCGCCGAGGCGGTGAAGAGGCGGATCGCCATCGGTCCGGCGCTGGGCGGCCTGCTCACCCGCACCACCGCCCGCGTCGACCCGGCCAAGCTCGTCCACGGCCTCGCGGCGGCCGCGGAGGCCAGGGGCGTCCGTATCCACGAGGGCACCCGCGCCACCCACGTCGCGCCCGGCGCCGTCACCACCACCCGTGGGACCGTGACCGCCGCGACGGTCCTGACCTGCCTGGAGGCCTACTCCGGGCAGGTCACGAGCGACGCCCGGGGCCTGGGCCGGCGCGACATCATCCCCGTCAACTCCTCGATGGTCGTGACCGGTCAGCTCCCCGCCGAGGTCTGGGAGCGGATCGGCTGGCAGGGCGGGGAGTGCCTGGGCGACGCCGCGCACACCTTCGTCTACGCGCAGCGCACGGCCGACGACCGCATCGCCATCGGCGGCCGCGGCACGCCGTACGCCTTCAACTCCGGCACCCCCGGCCAGGGCAGCGTCGACGCCCGGACCGTGCGCGCCTTGAGCGAACGGCTCCACCTGTTCTTCCCCGACGTGCGGTTCACCGTCGAGCACGCCTGGCGCGGCGCCATCGGCGTGACCCGCGACTGGTGCGCCGGCATCACCTTCGATCCCGCCACGAGGATCGGTGTCGCGCGGGGGTTCGCGGGCCACGGTGTGACGGCCACCCACCTCGCGGCACGCACCCTGCTGGACCGGGCGGCGGGTCGCGACACCGCGCTGACCCGGCTGCCCTGGAACGACCACGACTCGGGACGCTGGGAGCCGGAACCGCTCCGCTGGATCGGCGTCCACGGCATGTACCGGCTCTTCGGCGTCGCCGACCGGTGGGAGGAGATCCGGCACTCCCGGAACACCTCCCTCCTCGCCCGTTTCGGATCACGACTGGCAGGACTCAGCGAATGAGGACGACACCGGACCGCGCCGCAGGCCCCGTCGCCCCGCGGGCCGACGGGACACGGACCGACGGGACACAGCTCAACGGGACACGGACCGACGGGACACAGGCCGACGCGCCCCGGGGATCCTTCCGGCAGGGCCTGTGGAGCATGGCCTTCACCGAACTCTGGGAGCGCTACTCGTTCTACGGGCTCCAGGGAATCCTCTCGTTCTACCTGCTCTACGAGGTGGCGCAGGGCGGCCTCGCCCTGAACCCGGCCGTCGCGTCGGGCATCGTCGGCGCCTACGGCGGCGCCGTCTACCTCTGCCAGATCCTCGGCGCGTGGCTGGGCGACCGGCTGGTCAGCCCGCGGAACATGGTGCTGTACGGTGCCGTCGTCATCACCGCGGGACATGTGGTGCTCGCCTTCGCCCCCGGCCCGGCGGGCCTCGGCGCCGGACTGCTGTGCATCGTCCTGGGCACCGGCGCGCTCAAGACGAACATCACCTCGATCGTGGGCTTCGTCCTCGACCAGAACCCCGACGAGCGGTACCGGGACGCCGGGTTCTCGTACTTCTACATGGCCATCAACATCGGTGCGGTGGCCGGGCCGCTCACCACCGGCCTCGCCCAGAACGAACTCGGCTTCCACTTCGGATTCGGGCTCGCGGCGATCGGCATGTGCGGGGCGCTCGTCCAGTACCTCGTCTCCATGGGGAAACTCCCCGAGCGCGCCCGCATCGTCAACAACCCTCTCCCGGCGGGCCGTCGTCCGCTCGTGGCCTGCGCGGCCCTCGGGGTGATCGCCCTCGCGGGCGGGGCCGTCGTGACGGGGCTGCTGCGGGCGGAAAACCTGTCCACCGTGGTCACCGTCGCCGCGCTGGTGGCCGCCGCCACCTACTTCCTCACGATGACCACCTCGGCGACGGTCACCGGTAACGAGCGCCGGCGCATCCTCGGCTACCTTCCGCTCTTCCTGGCGTCCGGGGTGTACTTCGGCTTCCTGTTCCAGAAGTTCACCGCGATCTCGATCCTCATCACCGAACGGATCGATCTCCACATCGGCGGCTGGACCTTCCCGGTCGCCTGGATCACCACCGTCAGTCCGCTGGCGGCGGTCCTGATCACCCCGCTCGTCGCCCGGATGTGGAACACCCTCGGGGAGCGCCAGCCCGGTCCGGTGACCAAGGTGGCCATCGGGCTGATCCAGATCGGCTGCGCCTATCTGTTCCTGCTCGTCATCTCGGAGACCACCACCGGCGACGCCGAGATCCCGCTGGCCCTCATCCTCCTGTTCATGATGGCGGCCGGCTCCTCCGAGGTCTTCGTCGGTCCGATCGGGCTGTCATTGGCGACGAGGATCGGCCCGGAGAAGTTCCGTTCCCAGATGGTCGGACTCAACTTCCTCACTCTCGCCCTGGGTTCGTCCCTGGCGGGCCTGCTCGGCCAGTTGTTCACCGCCATCGACAGCGCCTCGTACCTCACCGTCACCGCCACCTGCGGCATCGGGCTGGGGCTGGCCCTGTACGCCGGGCGCCGGTCGGTGGGACGGCTGCTGGGATCGGGGCTCACGCACTGAGCGTGGCGCCGGGCCGGCGGTGGCGGCGGGACCGGGATCGGGCCGGAACAGGTCTGTCCTCGCGACTTGGGGGCACACGCAGAGGGACTGCCGAAGGAGCCGGTCATGCTGGGACAGCCGCGTACTGCTGAGCGCCACCTCTCCGATCGACGCCGCGTACATCGCGTCGGACAAGGCCGTCGCGTCGGTGAACGACAGGCACTGTGCCCGGCACCGCTCGCCGTGCGGGTGGCGGCCTCACCCCGGCCGGTGACGGCCGGGCCGCCCCCTCGGCCGTGCGCGGACCCGTACCGCGGCACCGACCCGAAGTGCGTCCCGCGGACGCCGCCGACGGGCCGATCCGGGCCCGCTCCCGTGCGGCAGGGACCCACACGACGAACGCGGTTCCGTCCTGGACGACCGCGCTGAAGGAGACATGACGATGACCTCACTCACGACGATCTCGGCCGCCGACGCCTCCGCCGCCCCCGCGTGGTTACACGTGCTGGTGATGGCTGCGGCTGTGCTGATCCTCGTCTACAGCCTCACCCGACGCAGCAGTTGACCCGGCCCGGAGCGGCGCGAACAGCCACGCCGATCCGGGCACGGACACCTCGTGAGCGGCACCCGGTGGCTGCCGCAAGCGGCCCGGAGCGCGGCCGGCCGAAGAGCCTCGGCCGCGCTCCGGGCCTGCTTCCCTGCATGCTTCCCTGCCTGCTCCCCTGCCGGCTTCGCGGCGCGGTGACGCGGAAGTCCGCCCCACCGTCGCGCCGTTGCTCTCGCAACCCGCCCCCCACATCGCGCCGGTGGTTCCCTTCCCCGCCCCACCCTCACGCCGGATGCCCGCACGCGGCACACGCGTCCCGTCGGCCGCACGAGGGGTTGACCGTACACGCAAGTGCCCCTACCTTTCTCGCAACCCGCTGGTACATCGATTAACCAACTCTGGTTGACGTCCTCTGGTTGGAGATATCCCGCTGTGCGCTCACCCCTGAGTCGGCGCGGCTTCCTTGCCGCAGGTTCCGGTATCACCGCCGCCACCGCTCTTCCCGCCCTGTCCGGCTGCTCCTCCATCGCCGCGGCCGACTCCGATCCCGACACCCTGCTCGTCCATACCCAGTTGGGCACCACCGCGCCCGGTTCGGTCACGTACACCGCCATGGTGAAACAGTTCCGGAAGGAGAATCCCGGGCTCCGGATCAAGAACCTCGTCAACGGCGACGACCTCGGCCAGGTGTACGAGACCTCCCGGCTGGCCCGCAAGGAACCCGACGTCGTCATGGTCAACCTGTATGACAAGACGCTGGCCTGGACCGATGTCGGGGCGACGGTCGACGTCGAGGAGTATCTCGACGCCTGGGGGCTGCGGGAGCGGGTCCTCCCCGCCGCGCTGACGGCGTGGACCGACGGGAAGGGGCGGCTGCGCGGCTTCCCGTACTTCGCCACCAACTGGCCCGTCGCCTTCAACACGGCCCTGCTCGACCGGGCCGGGGTGAGCGCGATACCGACCACCGGGGACGAACTCATCGGCGCGGCACGCAAGTTGCGCGCCAAGGGCATCGCCCCCGTCACCGTCGGCGGCAACGACTGGACGGGGCAGAAGCTGCTCGCCCAGATCATCCAGACCTTCCTCACCCAGGAGGAGGCCCAACAGGTCTACGCGACCGGCGACTTCGGCGGCAGGGGCGTCCGCGAGGGCATCGAGTACTTCGTCTCCCTGCGGGACGCCGGGGTCTTCGCCGACAAGGCACAGGGGCTCACCTCCGACACGATGACCACGCAGTACAACACGCAGGCCGCCGCGATGGCGTCCGCGATGTCCTCGGCCCTCGGGAAGGTGCCGGCGGAGGTCGCCGCGCACACCGAGGTCGGCGGCTGGCCGCTCGCGCCCGGCGCCGTGCACGACAAGCCGACGATCATGCGCGCCTACACCCTCATCGGCTTCTGGATCAGCCCGAACGGCACGAAGAAACTGCCCGCCGTGGAGAAGTTCCTGCGCTTCATGTACCGGCCCGACGTGGTCTCCCGCTTCATCACCGAGAGCGGCCGGGACATGGCGCTGGTGACGGACACGGTCAGCACGGACTTCCCGCTCGTGGCCGCGGCGCAGCGGCTCGGCGACCGGGTCGGCCAGGTGCTGCTGCCCGATCTGTACGTGCCCCCGGCGGCCACCCAGCCGCTGATCACCGCGACCAGTACCGCCTTCACCCGGGGCACGAGCGCCGCCTCCGTACGCTCCGCCCTCGAATCCGCGTACCGCGGGGCCTGAGAGGTGGCGCGGACGGGCGCAGCGGCGTCCCGCCCGTCCGAGCGACCTCCGGATCCCTCGCCCGAGCCTCCGAAAGTCAGGCCATGACGATGCTCTCGTCCGCCACCCCCGGCGGCACCACGGCCCACCACACCCCCGCCCGTCCGTCCCCGTCCCCCGCCGGCCGCGACCGCCGTCACCAGGGCGGCGTCATCCTGGCCGTTCCGGCGCTGCTCTGGTACCTGGTCTTCATGGTCGGCCCGCTGGTCGCCATCTTCGTCATCGCGGCCCTGCACTGGCCCGGCATGCTCCAGCCGGTCTCCTTCGCCGGGCTGGGCAATGTCCGTACGGTCCTCGCCGACCCGGTCTTCCGGGACGCCGTGGCCAACACGGCCGTCCAGCTCGCCGTCGCGCTGCCGGTGATGATCGTGGCCGCGTACATGCTGGGCTACTACGTGACACAGCGGCCGCCGGGCCACCGTGTGCTGCGTTACCTCCTCTTCATCCCCGGTCTGATCTCGGCCCCGGCCAAGGCCATGGTGTTCTACGCGGTCCTCTCCCCGGACGGGCTGTTCAACGGGGCCCTGACGAAAGCCGGGCTGGGCTCGCTGACCGACGCCTGGCTGGCCTCGCCCTCCACCGCGCTGCTCTGCCTGATCGTGGTGGACGTGTGGAGCGGCATCGGGTTCACGGCGGTCCTGTTCGCCGCGCGCCTGGGCAGTGTGCCGGACGAGATCGGCGAGGCCGCGCAGCTCGACGGCGCCGGACACTGGCGCACGATGTGGCGCGTCCACTTCCCCGTCATCCGGGACTTCGTGGGCGTCGTGACGATGCTCCAGTTCCTGTGGACGCTGTTCGGCTCCGCCCAGAACGTCCTGCTGCTCACGCTGGGCGGCCCGGGAAGCTCGTCGACAACGTTGTCCTTCCTGGTGTACCAGAAGGCGTTCATGGCCGCGGACCTCGGCTACAGCCAGACCGTCGGTGTGATCCTCTTCCTGGTCGGGCTGACCGGTCTGCTCGTCATCCGCCGTGTCTTCCGCCAGAACTACTGAACCGATCCGCAGATCTGGAGCCCGTGCCATGAAGCCCAGTGCCACGAAACTCGGAAAGTCCTGGCTGCCCGCGCACATCCTCGCGTGGCTGTACGCGGTGCTGCTGGTGGTCCCCCTCTACTACCTGCTGGTCTCGGCGTTCAAGACGAACGACGAGGTCTTCGGCAGCCCCTTCGCGCTGCCCACCTCCTTCTCCTTCGGCAACTTCGACGAGGCGTTCTCCTCCGCCGACCTGGGCCTGGCCGTGGTCAACTCGGCGCTCGTCACCATGTTCGCGCTCGTGCTGACCCTGCTGCTCGCCATCCCCGCGGCCTTCGCGATCGCCCGCGCGCAGGGGCCGTTGGGGGCGCTGGTGGAGCGGGTGTTCTCGCTCGGGTTCCTGGTGCCCACGTTCGCCGCGCTCTTCCCGACGTTCCTGCTCTCCGCGGCCACCGGGCTGTTCCACACACGCTCCTTCATGGTGCTGTTCCTCCCGGCCACGGCGATGCCGCTCTCCGTCGTCATCCTCGTCCAGTTCATGCGGACCATCCCGCGCGAGATGGAGGAGGCCGCGCGGATCGACGGCGCGTCCACGTTCGCGGTGCTGCGGCACGTCTACACACCGATGTGCATGCCGGGCATCGCGACCGTGCTGCTGCTGAACTTCCTGACCTTCTGGAACGAGTACCTCTACTCGCTCGTGATCATCGGCCCGGATCCCGCGCAGCGCACGGTGCAGGTGGCGCTGCCCACCCTCAGGTCCGTGACCGGCACCGACTACGGGATCCTGACCGCAGGTACGGTATTGACACTGGTGCCGGTGTGGATCGTCTACACCGTGCTCCAGAAGCGGATGCAGCATGCTCTCGTCAGCGGGGCGGTGAAGATGTGACCCAGCATCCCCAGAGGGCACCCCGGCAACGGGACACCCCGCCCGCCCGGGAACGCCCCACCATCAAGGCCGTGGCCGCCGCGGCCGGCGTCTCCACCGCCACGGTCTCCCAGACCGTCAACGGCACCGGCCGGATCACCGAGGCCACCCGGCGCCGCGTGCTCGACGCCGTCGCCGAGCTGGGCTGGTCACCGAGCGCGTCCGCGACCGCGCTGCGCCGGGCCAGGACCCGTACGATCGCGCTGGTCGTGCGCCGCGCCACCGATGTGCTCGGCGCCGACCCGCACTTCGGCGAGCTGATCACGGGTCTGGAGGGCGAACTGGCCCCGCGCGGCTACGGTCTGCTGCTCCACCTGGTGGCCGACATGGCGCAGGAGAGCGCGCTGTACGAACGGCTGGTCGCCGAGGGCCGGATCGACGGAGCGGTGCTGACCGACGCGCGCGCCGACGATCCGCGCCCGCCGCTGCTGCGCGGGCTCGGGCTGCCGGCCGTCCTGCTGAGCGCGCCCGACCCCGCCTCCCCGGTAGTGAACGTGGGGCTCGGGCAGCAGGGCGCCGGGGTGCGGGAAGCCGTCGCGCATCTGCTGGAGCTGGGCCACCGGCGGATCGCCTGTGTCACGGGGCCCGCCGAGCTGACGCACACCCGGCTGCGCCGCGCGGCCTTCGAGGACGCGCTCGCCGAGGCCGGGGTACGGCCGGTCGCCGTGCGGGAGACCGATTTCACGGAGGCGGCGGCGGTCGCCGCCACCGAGGAACTGCTGGCCCTGGCAGACCGGCCCACGGCCGTCGTGTACTCCAACGACTCGATGGCCGTCTGCGGGATCGGCACGGCCCAGCGCGCCGGGCTTCGGGTACCGCGCGACCTGTCCGTCGTCGGGTACGACAACCTGCCGCTCGGCCGCTGGATGTACCCCCGGCTGACCACGGTGGACCAGCAGGTGCAGGCCGTCGGCGCCGCCGCGGCCCGGGCCCTGCTCGCCGAGTGCGGTGAGGACGTACCGGCGCCCGTGCTCGACGGCCGGCCCCGGCTGGTCGTACGGGAGACCACGGGCCCGGCGCCGACGGCGCCCTGACCGCACTTCCCTCTCCCCCGTCCACCCACCCATATCCAGAGAAAGACCCCATGCGACGCCACAGCGCCCAGCTCACCCATGACTCCGCCGTTCTGCCCTGGCTCGGCGCCAACTTCTGGTCCCGTAGCGGCGGTCCGCTGATGTGGCGGGAGTATCAGCCGAAGACGGTCCGCGAGGAACTGGCCGTCCTGCGCGACCACGGACTGACGATGACCCGGTCCTTCTTCTACTGGCCGGACTTCCACCCGGAGCCGCACCGGATCGACGAGGAGCTGTGCGACCACTTCCGTGACTTCCTCGACGCCCATACCGAGGCGGGGATGGGCACGGTCCCCACCTTCATCGTCGGCCACATGTCCGGGGAGAACTGGGACCCGGCATGGCGCGGCGGCCGGGATCTGTACGAGGACGTCTGGCTCGTCGGCCGCCAGGCCTGGTTCGTCTCGCAGATGACCCGGCGCTTCAAGGACCATCCCGCCGTCACCGGCTGGCTGATCACCAACGAGATGCCGGGGTACGGCCGGGTCTACCAGGTCGACCCGCCCTCCTCCGACGTCGTCACCGCCTGGGCGCAGTTCATGTGCGACGCGGTGCGCGCGGCGGGCGGTACGCAGCCGGTGTCGCTGGGCGACGGCGCGTGGGGCATCGAGGTGACCGGCCGGGACAACGGCTTCTCGCTGCGCGACACCGCAGAGTACGTCGACTTCGTCGGACCGCACGTGTACCGCTCGGACACGGACCGGCCGCGCCAGCACTACCGCGCCGCCTTCGAGTGCGAACTCGCCTCCGTCACCGGACAGCCGGTGGTGCTGGAGGAGTTCGGCCTGTCCACCGACACGGTCTCGGCGGCGAACGCGGGCGTCTTCTACCGGCAGACGCTGCACAACTCGCTGCTCGGCGGTGCCACCGGCTGGATCGCCTGGAACAACACGGACTACGACGACCTGTGGGAGCGATCGCCGTACGACCACCACCCCTTCGAGATGCACTTCGGCATCACCGATCACACGGGCCGGCCCAAGGAGCCGCTGCGCGAACTGGCCGCCTTCGCCGCGGTGCTGGAGCGCGTCGACTTCGCGCGCTGCCGCCGCGCCGACACCGACGCGGCGCTGGTGGTGCCCGCGTTCCTGGAACGCGGCTACCCCTACAGCCGGCCCGCCGACCGCCCGCTGATCTTCACCTCGCTGCACCAGGGGTACGTGGCCGCGCGCGGCGCCGATCTGCCCGTCGCCCTGGTCCGCGAGGCGGACGGGCTGCCGGATGACGCCTCGCTCTATCTGCTGCCCGCCACCCGGCAGTTGACCACGCGCACCCGGCGGGAGCTGGAACGGCGGGCGCGCGAGGGCGCGACGGTGTACCTGTCGTTCTGCTCGGGCGAGCACCCGACGACGCGCGGCCCCTGGTTCCACGACCTGGACGGGCTCTTCGGGGTGGAGCTCCAGCTCTCGTACGGGGTGGCCGAGCCCATCGAGGACGACGTGCTGGAGATGACGTTCACCGAGGACTTCGGCTCGGTCGCGGCGGGCGAGACGCTGCGCTTCCCGGTCGCGGGGAACGAGGACAGCCGCGCCTATCTGCCGGTCGTCCCGGCCGGGGCGCGGGTCGTCGCCACCGACGCGCACGGCCGCCCGGCGCTGCTGGTCCACGAGACGGGGCGGGGCCGTACGGTCCTGGCCACGTATCCGCTGGAGCACATGGCGGCCCGCACCGCCCGCGTCAATCCGGAGCAGACCCACCGGCTGTACGCGGCGCTCGCGGATCTCGCGGGCGCGGCGCGGCCGGTGACCGTCGACACGCCGTACGTCTCGGCGGACACGCTGGTACGGGAGGACGGGAAGCGTTTCGTCTGGCTGGTGAGCCAGGCGGAGCGGGAACTGACCGTGCGCCCCCGCGCGGAGGGTGAACTGCGCGACCTGGACGGCGGGGAGCCGGTGCGGGACGTGGTGATCGCCCCGTACGGGGTGCGCGTCCTGGAGCTGGACTGACCGCACCGCCGCAGTCCTGTCGGCTCCGCCGATCCCGCCAGTCCCGTAAGTCCCGTCAGACAGGTCAGTCCCGTCGAAGCAGTCGAGGAGATCCGTCCCATGTCCCAGCCCCGGTACCGGGATCCCGCCGCGCCCGTCGCGGACCGGGTGCGCGACCTGCTCTCCCGGATGACGCTCACCGAGAAGGTGGGCCAGGTCAACCAGCGCATGTACGGCTGGCAGGCGTACGAGCGCACCGCCGCCGGCCACCGCCTCACCGAGGCGTTCCACGCCGAGGTCGCCGCGTACGACGGCATGGGCGCGCTCTACGGGCTCCAGCGGGCCGACCCCTGGTCGGGGGTGACGTTCGGGACGGGCATCGGCGCCGCCGAGGGCGCCCGGGTGTCCGACGCGGTGCAGCGGCACGTCGTGGAGACCACCCGGCTCGGCATCCCCGTGCTCATGGTGGAGGAGATGCCGCACGGCCATCAGGCGCTGGACGGCACGGTGCTGCCGGTGAACCTGGCGGTGGGCGCGACCTGGAACCCGGGGCTGTACGAGGAGGCCGCGGCGCTCGCGGCGGGCGAACTGCGGGCGCGCGGCGGCCATGTCGCGCTCGTCTCCGCCCTGGATCTCGTACGGGACCCGCGCTGGGGGCGCGCCGAGGAGTGCTTCGGCGAGGACCCCTATCTGGCGGCCCGGTTCACCGAGGCGCTGGTGCGCGGCGCGCAGGGCCCCGGTGACGGGCCCGGACGCGGGCCCGTGTCGTACGGCGCGGACCGGGCGGCGGTGGTCCTCAAGCACTTCGCGGGCCAGGGCGCCACGGTGGGCGGCCGCAACAGCGCGGCCACCGAACTCGGCGCCCGTGAGCTGCACGAGATCCACCTCCCGGCCGCGCTGGCGGGGGTCAGGGCCGGGGCGGCGGGCGTCATGGCGGCGTACAACGAGTTCGACGGGATGCCGTGCGCGGCCAACCGGGAGCTGCTGACGGGGCTGCTGCGCGAACGCTGGGGTTTCGAGGGCCTGGTGATGGCGGACGGGTGTGCGCTCGACCGGCTGACGCGGCTCGCGGGTGATCCGGTGGCGGCGGGGGCGCTCGCCCTGGCCGCCGGTACGGATCTGAGCCTGTGGGACGAGAGCTTCCCCCGGCTGGCCGAGGCGGTGCGGCGCGGTCTGGTCCGCGAGAGCGTGCTGGACGCGGCGGTCGGGAGGGTGCTCGCGCTCAAGTTCCGGCTCGGTCTGTTCGAGCGGCCGTACACCGGCGAGCGGCGCGCGCCCGCCGGGCTGCGTGAGCTGAGCGAGCGGATCGCGCGGGAGTCGGTGGTGCTGCTGCGGCACGACGGCGCCACACTGCCCCTGCCGGAGCATCTGCGCAGGATCGCCGTCATCGGCCCGAACGCCGACTCCGTACCGCAGCAGATCGGCGACTACACGGCGCCCCAGCGCCCGGGGTCCGGTGTCACCGTCCTGGACGGGATCAGGGCGGCGGCGGGCGGCGAGGTCGGGTACGCGCGCGGCTGTGAACTCGTGGGCGGCGACCGGTCCGGCATCCCGGAGGCGGTCGCGCTGGCCGCCTCCTGCGAGGTGGCGGTCTTGATGCTCGGCGGATCGAGCGCGCGGGAGTCCGCCACCCGCTTCGACTCCAACGGCGCGGCGGTGGTCAGCTCGGGCCTTCCGGTGGACATGACCTGCGGCGAGGGCGTCGACCTCGCCGAACTCGGGCTTCCAGAGGGCCAGTCGGCGCTGCTGAGCGCCGTGACCGCCACCGGGACGCCGGTCGTCGTCGTGCTGGTGCAGGGCCGGCCGCACGCCGTGCCGGAGGAGCTCGCCGCGGGGGCGGGGGCGGTGCTCAGCGCCTGGTATCCGGGCCCCTGGGGCGGGCGCGCGATCGCCGAGGTGCTCTTCGGCGCGGCCGGACCCGTGGGCCGGCTGCCGGTCTCCGTACCGCGCTCGGCGGCGCAACTGCCGGTGTTCTACAACGGGAAGGACCACGGCTACCGGGGGTACGTCGACCAGCCGGCCACCGCCCGCCACCCGTTCGGGCACGGCCTGTCCTACACGACGGTCGAGTACGGGGCGCCCCGGCTCTCCCGGGACGCGGTCACCGTGTCCCCGTCCGGCGCCGTCCCTCCGCTGACCTGCGTGGTGGAGGTCGCCAACACCGGGGCGCGGCCGGTGGACGAGACGGTGCAGCTGTACGTGCGCCGGCTGGTGGGCGGCTCGTCGTGGCCGCGCGTGCGCGAACTGCGCGGCTTCGTACGGACGGCGCTGGCGCCGGGTGAACGGGCCGAGGTGTCCTTCACCATCGGCGCGGAGACCCTGGCCTCGGTGACCCGCTCCCTGGAACAGGCCGTGGAACCGGGGACGTTCGAGATCGCGACGGGCCCGTCCGCCGACCGGACGACCGGGACGGCCCTGACCGTGGGCCCCTGGCCGGCCCCGTCCTGACCCGGCGGCCACCGGCGGGTCCCCTTCGCCGTTCTCCTCGCCCCGGGGCCAGGGCATCCCTCATGCCCCGGGGCCGACGGGGTCGTCGTCGCAGAGGCCGGTCCGGCAGCACACGGGCAGCCGTTCGGCGGCGATCTCCCGGACACGCCGCAGACGGGCCCGGTCGGGTTCCACCACCGTCAGGATCTCGAAGGCGGTGCCGGCCGCACCGGTGGTCGGGTTCGACATCACCTCCGCGTAAAGGAGCCACAGTCCCTGTACGGCGAGCTCCCGGCAGCTCTCCGGAAGGTCGAGCCCGCGCCCCGCGGACGCGAAGTCCGTGCCCTCGCCCGCCACCAGACGCTGAAGGAGGTCGAGGAACCGGCCGCGGGCAGCCGGTGCGATCCCGTCCGCGAGGGCCGCCAGGGCGACGGACGCCACGGCGGGAGCGGGCTCCCACAGGATCACCGGGGACCAGACGTGCCCTTCGAGACTGGCCTGACCCGGCTCCTGGCCCGGCTCCTGCCCGGGTCCGCGCCCGGCGAGCCGCAGCAGGTCCTGGGCAAGGTGCTCGGCGGAGTCGCCGCACCCGCAGACCATGTCCTGCCACGGTTGCCGGGCGATCTCCAACTCGGTCAGCCGCATGGCTTCCCCCGTCCCACGGGTCAGGCGTCCCGGTCCAGGTGGCGCTCGGGTGTGCCGTGGTAGCCCGCGAGGAGGGGCCGGGGCAGCGGCCCCTTGATGCGGGTTCCGTTCTCCGTCTCCTCCCACGCGTGGGCGAGGATGCCCACGCTGCGGGAGAGGACGAACAGGCCCCGGCCGAGCTGGGCCGGGAAGCCGAGTTCCGCGTAGATGATCGCGGTGGCCCCGTCGATGTTCATCGGGACCGGGCGGTCCCGGCCCTCGGCGAGCGCGGCCTCCAGCGCCAGTCCGGCGGCGAGGGCCCGGCCGGGGACCTCGCCGGCCTCGACGGTTTCCCGGACCAGCGCGAGCAGCGGGTCCCGGCGCGGGTCGCGGGGGTGGAAGCGGTGGCCGAATCCGGGGATGTAGGCGCGGCGACGGCGGTATTCGGCGACGATGTCGGAGGCCGGTTCACCGTCGGCGACGCGTTGCAGTACCTCCATGCACTGCTGCCCCGCTCCCCCGTGGACGTCGCCGAGCAGGCCGGCGCCGGTCGCGACGGCGCTGTTGAGTCCCACGCCGCAGGTGGCCGCCATCCGGGCCGCGGCGATCGAGGGGGCCTGCGGGCCGTGGTCGACGGCGGCGACCAGCGCGGCTTCCAGGAGGCGTCCCTGACGGGGCGTGGGCAGTTCGCCGCGGAGCATCAGCCAGATCTGTTCGGCGAAGGTGACCCGGCCGATCAGTTCCTCGACCGGATAGCCACGCAGCCGGATCTCGCCGGGGTGGATCTCGCTCACCGCCGTGGACCACCAGTCGGTCACGGTGCGTTCAGCGATCAGTTTCTCTCCCCCGTCGGCGGTGTCCAGCCCCTGCCCGTCGCCCGCGGGTACCGGTGCCCCGGTCACACTGCACCGCCTTCGCGCAGCGCGGTGATCTCCGCCGGGGTGTAGCCGAGTTCCGCCAGCACGGTGTCGGTGTGTTCCCCCAGCAGGGGTGGCGGGGAAGGCGTCACGGCGGGTTCACCGTCCACGCGCACCGGGCTGCCGAGGACGCGCAGGGCGCGCTCGCGGCCGTCGGGGAAGGGCAGGTCGTGGACGAAGCCGCGCGCGTCCAGGTGGTCCAGGCCGAGGGCGTCCGGTACCGACAGGACGCGCGCCGCCGGGACTCCGGCGTCGGAGAGGATCTCCTCCCACTCCGCCGCCGGCCGGGCGGCCAGTCCCGCTTCGACCTCGTCGCGCAGGGCGTCGCGGTGCGTCTTGCGGTCGGCGGGGTGGGTGAAGCGCGGGTCGGTCGTCAGGTCCTCGCGTCCGATGAGCCGGCACAGGGTCGTGAACTGCTGCTGCCGGTTGGCGGCGATGTTGAGGTGGCCGTCGGCGGTGCGGAAGGTGCCCGAGGGGGCCGCGGTGAAGTTCTCGTTGCCCATGGGGTGGGGTACGCGTCCGCTGATCAGGTAGTTGGACGTGACCCAGCCCATGGCGGTGAGCGCGGACTCCAGCATCGAGACATCGACGAAGGCGCCCTCCCCGGTACGTCCGCGGCGTACGAGCGCGGCCGCGACCGCGTAGGCGGCCGCCATGCCGCCGAGGGTGTCGGCGACGGGGAATCCGGCCCGCAGCGGAGCGGTCCCCGGGGTGCCGGTGACGCTCATCATCCCGCTGAGGCCCTGGATGATCTGGTCGTACGCCGGGCGGTCCCGCAGCGGGCCCGTCTGTCCGAAGCCGGAGATGGCGCAGTAGACGAGCCGGGGGTTCTCGGCGCTCAGTGTCTTCCAGCCGACGCCGAGCCGGTCCATCACGCCGGGACGGAAGTTCTCCAGCAGGACGTCCGCCTCGCGGACGGCGCGCAGGAGCGCCTCCCGTCCGTCCGGGTCCTTCAGGTTGAGGGTGAGTGAGCGCTTGCCGGCGTTCTGGGCGAGGAAGGACGCGCCCAGCAGCTCCTCCCCGAGTTCGCGGTCCGCGCCCAACTGGCGGGCGAGATCGCCTGACGCGGGCAGCTCGACCTTGATGACGTCGGCGCCGTGCAGAGCGAGCTGATAGCCGGCGAAGGGGCCGGCGAGGACGTTGGTCAGATCGAGGATCCGTACGCCCTCCAGGAGAGGGGTCGTCATCAGGCGGTGCCTCCGATGCAGTCGAGCGCGGTGAGGGCCCGTGCGGTGTCCAGCAGGGCCGGGGTGAAACCGGCGATGGCCTCGTCGGTGAAACGGGTGGTCGGGCCGCCGAGCGCGACCGCCGCGGTGAGGCGGCCCGACGCGGGGGCGAAGACCGGGGCCGCGACGCCGGAGACGCCGGGCTCGCGTTCGCCGTGGCTGACGGCCATGCCGTCCTCGGCGGCCTTCCGGACGCGCTCCCCGAGCCGGTCGTCCCCGTCGCCGCCCGATGCTCGGGCGGCGACCGCGGCGATGTCGGCGCGGTCCGAGCGCGAGAGGAGGACGTGGCTCGCGGCCCCCGACCAGAGCGGCATCTCCGCCCCGATGTGGACGACATGGCGCAGCGTACGGGTGCCTTCGTGGCGGGCGATGCAGACACGGGTGTTCTGCTGCCGGACGTAGACGGACGCCGTCTCCCCGCCGCTCGCCTCGCTCAGCTCGGCGAGGCGGCGCAGTGCCTCTTCCGGCAACCGCCAGGTCCGGCCGGCCAGTTCGGCCCAGCGCAGGAGTCCGGTGCCGGGGACGAGGTGGCCGTCCCCCCGGCTCCAGAGCAGGCCGCACTGCTCCAGTGTGTGGACCAGCCGTACCACGGTGGTCTTCGGCAGTCCGGTCGCGTCGACCAGTTCGCGTACGGGCCGGCTGGGGTGGTCGGCGTCGAAGAGGGCGAGCAGCTCCACCGCGCGCTGCACACTGCGGACGCCGCCTGCGTCGGATTCGGGCATGCCGTTTCCTTCGTGTCTCGGCACACGGCGAGGCGGACGCCTCGCCGGTGAGTGGGCCGTTTCATCACACCACGGAACCATCCAGCGGCACAAGCGAACCACCTGGTGGTTCGCTGTGGGCAGGCGTGGGCCCGGGGCGCACGGGGGTGGGTCAGGTGATGCGGGCGATGATGTGGTCGGCCGCCTCGGTCGCCATGCGGCGCAGCGCCTGCTCGGTCTGCGCTCCGGTGTGGGGGGTGATGACGACCGACGGCTCGGCGCGCAGGGGGTGGTCGGACGGGAGCGGTTCGACCGTCGTGACATCGAGGCCGGCGCCCGCGAGATGGCCCCGCCGGACGGCGTCGAGGAGGGCGGACTCGTCGAGAATGCCCCCGCGCGAGGTGTTCACCACCACCGCGCCCTCGGGCAGCGCCATGAGTTCGGGCAGCCCGATGAGGTCGCGGGTCTCCTCGACCAGCGGCACGTGCAGGCTGAGGTTCTCGGCGAGGGAGAGCAGCGTCGGGAGGTCCGCGGGTTCGACACCGGCGTCGGTCATGACGGAGACGGGCACCATCGGGTCGTGGGCCAGGACGCGCATGCCGAAGCCGTGGCTCGCGATCGCGGCGACCTCGCGGGCGATCCGGCCGAAGCCGACCAGCCCGAGCACCCCGCCGGAGAGCTCCCGGCCGCGGATCGCCGCGCGGGTGTCGCCCTCGTTGCGGATCGCGATACCGATGCCCCGGCGCACCGCCAGCAGCAGGGTCATGGCGTGCTCGGCGACGGACCGGCTGTTGGCCGCCGGGGTGGTGGTGACGGCGATCCCCAGCTCCCGCGCGGTGTCGACGTCCACGGTGTCGAGGCCGACGCCGTGCCGTGCCACGATGCGCAGGCGGGGGGCGCGGCGCAGCATGGCGCCGTCGACGCGTTCGGTGCGCAGCAGAATGGCGGCGACCCGGTCGCTGATCTCGTCGAACGTGGCCCCGTCGGCGCCGTATCCGGGACGTACGTCGGCGTGCGGGCGCAGGCGGGCCAGGGCGTCGGTGTGGACCGGCCGGGGGATCCAGACGAGCGGGCGTTCAGTCACGGGGCACCAGCCTCTGGTTGGCCGCGCGGCGCTCGGTCTCGCCGTCGATGAGGCTGCGCGTCCGCGCGACGACGTCCTCGGCCTGGGCGGCCGGGACGACGGCCACGCCGTCGTCGTCACCGAGCACCCAGTCCCCGGGGGCGACGGGCACCCCGCCGACGGCGATCGGGCCCGCTATGCGGTACGGGCCGGTCTTCCACGGTCCGGCGGGGGTGACGGCACGGGCGAACACCGGGACGCCGAGCTGCGCCAGCTCGACGACGTCCCGGGCCGCGCCGTCGAGGACGATGCCGCCGATCTCCAGCGCCTTCGCCTTCTGCGCCACGAGTTCACCGATCAGCGCGCGGGTCGTGTCCCCGCCCCCGTTGACGACGAGCACCTCCCCGCGCCGGATCGTCTCGAACGCGGTGTGCAGGCCCTTGTTGTCACCCGGCCGCGTCCACACCGTGAAGGCGGGGCCGGACAGGACGGCCCCCGGCCACAGCGGGCGAATGCCGTCGGCGACGCCGAACCGGTCCATCGCGTCGGACACGGTGGCGACGGGGAACGCCCCGGGGGGCGGATAGTCGTGCACGGTTCTCCTTCGGTTGAGTCAGTGCGGTGTCGTCGAGTCGGTGCGGTCGAGTCGGTGCGGTGCACGTGCGGGACCGGCCGGGTCGGTGGTGACGGACCGGCCGGGTCAGTACAGCGCGGGCGGCAGACCGGTCCTGGCGATGTCCTCCGCGCAGCGGCGGACCGCGTGGACGAAGCCGGGGATCTTGTCCTCGGTGAACCGCACGGTGGGTCCGCCGACGGCGAGGACCGGCGGGCGGGCGGGTGCGGCGCCGCCGGGGAACGGGACGGGAACCGCCAGCCCGCTGTTGCCCGGTTCGCGCTCCCCGTGGGTGACGCACCAGCCCCGCTCCGCCGCGGCCCGCGCCCCGGCGCGCAGCGCCTCGGGGTCACTGCCGCACTCCGCGGCGATGCGTGTGACGAGTGCGTCCCGCTCCTCGGGCGGTTCGAGGCTGAGCAGCACGTAGGAGGCCGACCCCACCGACATGGTGAGCGAGTCGCCCGGCTCCACCACATGGCGCAGGCTGTTGGGGCTGGGGGCCTGGCCGACCACGACCCGCCGCGTGCCCTCGCGTACGTACAGGCTCACCGTCTCACCGGTCTCGGCCGCGAGGGCCCGCATGCGTGCCAGCGAGGCGGGCGGGACCGTCCAGGCCGTCTCGGCGAAAGCGGCGAAGGCGATCAGGCTGGTGCCGACCCGGACCCGTCCGTCCGCCCCGGACTCCACCAGTCCTTCCCCGGCCAGTGTCTCCACGAGCCGCAGGACGGTCGTCCTCGGCAGGCCCGTCTCACGGACGAGGTCGGTCAGTGTGAGTGACATGCGCTCCGGGGTGAACGCGCGGAGCACCTGCCACGCCCGGTTCACCGCCCGGATGCCACCACCGTCGGTCGTCGCGGACATCGGTTTCCTTTCTTCGCCGTGTCGTCTCCATTGCTTCGTCCCGGAGATGATGTTTACCATCTGGCGGTCATGAATATCCACCAGATGGACACACCGGGGTAACCGGCCATCTCGGGAATCAGCTCGGTACGAGATCACAAGGGAGTGGTCGTGCAGAGGAAACGTTTCATGCTCGGCGTCGCCGGCGCTCTGAGCACCGCGGTGCTCGCCGGAGCCGCCGTCGTGGACGCCAGCAACTCCACCTCGGGCGCCACTGCGAGGTCGAAACTGACGGTCACGGCTCCGGCCGCACCTGGCGGCGGCTGGGACCTCGCGTCACGCGAGTTCCAGCAGGCAGTGCGGGCCGGTTCGATCGTCAACAACGTCCAGGTCGTCAATGTGCCCGGCGCCGGCGGCACCATCGGGCTCGGGCAGTTCGTCCAGCTCGGCGACGATCCGACACGGCTGATGATGACCGGCACCGTGATGGAGGGCGCCATCACGGTCAACAAGTCGCGGGTGGACCTGGAGAACACCACACCGATCGCCCGGCTCGCCGAGGACTACCAGGTCTTCATCGTCCCCGCGGACTCCCCGTACCGGACGCTCCAGGACTTCATGGCGGCGTGGCAGAAGAATCCGCACGGCCACGCCGTCGGCGGCGGCGGGCTCGGCGGCACCGACCACCTGCTCGCGGGGCTCGCCGCGCGGGAGGCCGGCATCGACCCGAAGGAGGTCAACTACATCTCGTTCGCGGGCGGCGGCGAAGTGCTCACGGCGCTGCTGTCGAACACGGTCGAGATCGGGGTCAGCAGCTACAACGACTTCCGCGACCAGATCGAGGCGGGCAATCTGCGGGCGCTGGCGGTCTCGGCCGACAAGCCGGTGCCGGGCATCGACACACCCACCTTCATCGAGCAGGGCGTCGATGTGTCGCTGCCCAACTGGCGCGGTCTGGTCGCGCCGCCCGGCATCAGCGACGCACAGCGCCGCGAACTGACCGACATCGTCACCGAGGCGACCCGTACCCCCGAGTGGGAGGACGCGCTCACCCGCAACAAGTGGGTGAAGAGCCTCCTGACCGGTGACGAGTTCGCCGACTTCATCCGCCAGGACCAGGCGCGAGTCAACACGATCATCAAGGAGCTGGGTCTGTGACCACCCACCCCGCGCCGGACCCGGGCCCGGCCGCCTTCCTGCGCCGCCGCACCGGCCTGATCATTCCGCTGCTGCTGCTCGTCACCGGCGTCGTACTGGGCGCCGGAACCCTCACCATGGAGGTTCCGGCCAACGTCGCCTCGCCGGGCCCGCAGATGTTCCCCACCGTGGTCGCGGTCGCGTGTCTGGTGTTCGCCGTCCTCCTGGGCATCGACGTACTGCGCCGCCCGGAGCCCGAGCAGGCCGCCGCCGTCTCCGTCTCCTCCGTTTCCTCCACGGTCGCCGCCGCGCCCACGGACACCACCGCGGCCACGGACGCCACCGGCACCACGGCCGATGAGACCCCCGCGGCGGTCCGGACCCGCAGCAACCGATGGGCGGTGGCCGGACTGGTCGGCACGATCGGGGCCTTCATCGCCCTGCTCGTCCCGCTCGGCTGGCTGCTCTCGGGCGCGCTGCTCTTCTGGGGCGTGGCGCGGGCGCTCGGCAGCCGCCGTCCGGTGTTCGACATCTTCCTGTCGGTGGCCATCTCGTCCACCGTCCAACTGGCCTTCTCCGCGGGACTGGGCCTCAGCCTTCCCCCGGGCATCCTGGCAGGAGTGCTCTGATGGAATCACTCGGCAACCTCGGTGACGGGTTCCTCACGATCCTGACACCCATGAACATGCTGTGGGTGCTCGTCGGCGCCCTGCTGGGCACGGCCGTCGGCGTGCTGCCCGGCCTCGGCTCGGCGATGGCGGTGGCGCTGCTGCTGCCGGTGACGTTCTCGCTCGACCCCATCGGCGCGTTCATCATGTTCGCGGGTGTGCTGTTCGGCGGCCTGTTCGGCGACTCGACCGCCGGAATCCTGATGAACACCCCCGGCAACAGCACCGCGATCGCCGGATCCATCGAGGGTCACCGGATGGCGAAGTCCGGTCGCGCGGCCCAGGCCCTCGCGACCGCCGCCATCGGTGCCTTCACCGGCGGCATCCTCTCCTCCGTGCTCGTGGTGTTCTTCGCGCCCTCGCTGGCCGAACTCGCCACCCTCTTCGGCCCCGCCGAGTACCTGGCGCTCGCCGTGTTCGCGTTCGTCGCGATCTCCGCCGTGGTCAGCGACTCGATCCTGCGCGGTCTGGCCGCCCTGGTCATCGGCCTCGCCATCGCGCTGGTCGGGGTCGACGGCATGTCCGGCGCCGCGCGCTTCACCGGAGGACTGCCCGAACTCTTCGACGGCATCAACATCGTGGTGATCACCGTCGGTCTGCTCGCCCTCGGCGAGGTCATCTCCGTCGCCGCCCGCCGCGGCACCGACGAGGACCTGCGTGTCATGCCGTCCACCGGCCGGCTGTGGCTCTCCCGCCAGGAGATCCGCCAGGCCATGCCCGCCTGGCTGCGCGGCACAGCGATAGGTGTCCCGTTCGGCATCATCCCCGTCGGCGGATCCGAGGTGCCCACCTTCCTGGCCTACGGCACCGAACGCCGGCTCGGCTCGCGCCGCCCCGGCTCCATGTTCGGCAAGGGCGCCATCCAGGGTGTGGCCGGCCCGGAGGCGGCGGGCAACGCCACCGCGGGCACCGCGATGGGCGCCCTGCTCGCTCTGGGCCTGCCCACCTCGGCGACGGCCGCCGTGATGCTGGCCGCGTTCCGCCAGTACGGTCTGCAGCCCGGCCCGCTGCTCTTCGAGCGGGCCAGTGACCTCGTATGGGCCCTGCTGGCCAGCTTCTTCATCGCCATGACCGTGCTGCTCGTACTCAACCTGCCGTTCGCACCGCTCTGGGCCAAACTCCTCAAGATCCCGCGCCATTACCTCTACAGCGGGATCACCGTGTTCGCCATGCTCGGCGTCTACGCGACCAGCAGCAAGATCCTCGACCTGGTCCTCGTCCTCGCCATCGGGCTCCTCGGCTTCGCCATGCGCCGCTACGGGCTGCCCGTCGCCCCCGTCCTCATCGCGGTCATCCTCGGTCCCCTCGCCGAGACCGAGTTCCGCCGCGCCATGGCGGTCAGCGAGAACGACCCCACGGCCCTGGTCTCCAGTCCGATCACCATCACCCTCTACGTCCTGCTCGCCCTCGGCATCACCGGCCTGCTCGTCCAGCGCGCCCGCGGCCGCCGGCGCGTCACCGAGGCGGCCTAGGGCCTGCCGGTGACCAGGCCGGCGCGGGGACGGGCGGCCGAGGGCCCGCGGGCCGGCGCCCGGTCCGCGTGTTCCCGGCGTCCGCGGACCGGCCCTCAGCCCGCGGACGCCGGATCCTCGGCAAGTCCCCGTTCCGTGAGTCCGGCGGGCATCTGCCGTGCGGCGCCGGTCGGTTGGGTCTCCATCCCTTCATCGTCGTACGGGCACGGCGTGCCCGGATCCGGGCCTCATCGCGGCGCGTGCTCCGGTTGCTCAACTGCGGCGGTGGGGCGGGCGAGAAGCCGGGCCGTGACCGCTCCGCCGATCGCCAGGGCGGCGGTGACGACGAGCAGAACGGCGACGTAGCCGTTGTCGAACGCGGAGTGGGCCGCGTCCAGCAGGCCGCGCGCCCGGTCCTCGGGCAGCCCGCCGGATGCCGTCAGCGCCTGGTCGAGGCTGTCCTTCGCGACCGCGGGACTGCCCTCGGGCAGCCGGACGGTGTTCGTGTAGAGGGAGGTCAGGGCGGAGCCCAGGACGGCGACACCGAAGAGGCTGCCGAGTTCGTAGGAGACCTCTTCCACGGAGGCGGCCATGCCGGCCCGGTGGGCGGGCGCGTTGCCCATGATGGCCGCGGAGGCGGCGGTCATGGCCAGGCCCGTCCCGGCGCCCGCCACGAGCAGTCCGGGGACGACCCAGACCGGGTGGTCGGGGTGGACGTCGAGGACCGGCAGCGCGCCGGGGGTGAGCAGCAGCGTCAGGAGGACGCCCGCCGCCGCGGTCAGCAGACCGCCGATGATCAGCGGACGGGGACCGGTGCGCCAGGCCAGACTCCCCGCGGCGACACCGGCGGGCAGGCAGCCGAGGGCGAAGGCGGCCACCAGTACTCCGGCGTGCAGCGGGGTGAGGCCGACGACCAGTTGCAGCCGCTGGGCGAGGACCAGTTGGACGCCCGCGGTGCCGAACATGGCCAGTGCCGCCGCGACGATGCCGGACAGGATGTGCGGATGGCGCAGCAGGGCGAGGTCGAGCAGCGGATGGGTCTGGCGGCGCTGCCGTAGGACGAACAGGGTGAACCCGGCCGCCGACACGAGGAGCGCCGCCACGACGTACAGCGGCTGCGCGCCCGGCCTGGTGGCCTCCTTGACCGCGTAGACCAGGCCGACCAGTCCCGCCATGACCAGCAGCGAGGCGACAAGGTCCCAGGGCTTGTCCGAGCCGTGGGTGTCGCCGGGGGCGAGGACGGCGCCGGCGACCAGGGCGAGCAGCACCACGGGCACATTGATCAGAAAGACCGACCCCCACCAGAAGTACTCCAGGAGCAGTCCGCCGACGATCGGTCCGAGCGCCGTTCCCACCACGGACATCGAGCCCCACACCCCGATGGCCATGGTGCGTTCGCGCTCGTCGTCGAAGGTGACGCGGATCAGCGAGAGCGTGGCGGGCATCATCGCCGCGGCGCCCACCGCGAGGAAGGCCCGCGCGCCGATCAGCAGGGCGGGGGTGGCGGCGAACGCCGCCAGCGCGGAGGCGGCACCGAAGAGGACGAGCCCGGTGAGGAACATCCGCTTGTGCCCGACGCGGTCACCCAGCGTGCCCGCCCCGAGCAGCAGTCCCGCCATGACCAGGGGGTACGCGTTGATGATCCACAGCTTCTGCGAGGCGTCCGCCCCGAGATCCTCCGTCAGCCTCGGCAGTGCCGTGTACAGCACCGACATGTCCAGGCTGATCAGCAGCAGGCCCGCCGACACGGTCACCAGCAGCCACCAGCGCCTCGCGCTGCCGTTCATAGTTCTTCCCTCATCCGTCGTCACCGTTCCGTCCTTCGCCGCGCCGTGACACACCCGCGTGGCCGAAGACAGTAACTATACAATCCAGAAGGTACAGTAACGTCGCGATGAGGGCAGCTACGGGGGCCTGGAACCGGCGCGCCTCACACCCGGCGGAGAGCGGGCGGTGCCTGTCTCAGCGGGTCGGGGCGGCGGAGGCACGGGCCACCCGGAAGCCGAGGTTCCCCGTGGTGCTGTCCGGGGTGTTGGCGGTACGCGCGGCGACGCGGAAACGGTTGCAGTAGGAGTCGTGGCACAGGTACGAGCCGCCGCGCATCGCCCGCAGCCCCGGCGCCCTCCGGTGCCAGAGGTCCGCCGTCCATTCCCAGACGTTGCCCGCGACGTTGAACAGCCCGAAGCCGTTGGGCCGGTAGGCGTGCACGGGCGCGGTGCCCGCGTGGCCGTCCTCGGCGGTGCCGCCGTCCGGGAAGTCGCCCTGCCAGATGTTGCACCGGTGCGCTCCCCCGGGGGTGAGCTCGTCGCCCCACGGATAGCGGGCCTGGTCGAGTCCGCCGCGGGCCGCGTACTCCCACTCCGCCTCGGTCGGCAGGCGCCCGCCGTCCCAGGCGCAGAAGGCGCGGGCGTCCGCCCAACTGACGTGGGTGACCGGGTGGTCCCAGCGTCCGTCCAGTCCGCTGCCGGGCCCCTCCGGCGCGTCCCAGCGGGCCTCCTCCACGGCGCACCACCACGGGGTGGCGACCGGGCGCGGTGCCGCCTCGCGCAGCGGCCGGGGCAGGAACGCCCCGAAGACGTAACTCCAGCCGAAGCGTTCGGCGTCGGAGCGGTGCCCGGTCGCCTCGACGAACGCGGCGAAGCGCGCGTTGGTCACGGCGTGGGCGTCCAGCGCGAACGGCTCCACGGTGACCTCGCGTACCGGTCCCTCCCCGTCCCCGGGGTTCGCGTCGCTGTCCTCGCTGCCCATCCGGAAGGCGCCGCCGGGCAGTTCGATCCGTGTCCGGTACGCCTGCGCCGCGCCGTCCGGTACCCGCGCGACGGCCGACCCGGGAGCCTGGGCCGCGGCACCGGGCGGCTGACGGGCGGGGGTGCAGCAGGTGCGCGCGCCGGCCCCCGGGTCCGCCGGGGTCACGCGTGCTCCTGCCGCGCCCGCCCCGGAACGGGGGCGCCGCCGGGTTCGCTCTCGAACGCCGAGAGCGTGGTGTCGTAGTCGGTCTCCACGTCGTACATCGGTGTCATCCAGTGGAAGAAGTTGTCGCCCCGCTCGCGGAGCAGGCCGTAGAGGGTGCGGGTCAGTTCGGCCCGTACCTCCCGCAGTTCGGGGTGGTCGTAGCGGTTGTGCAGCTCGTCGGGGTCGTCGCTCAGGTCGTACAGCTCGTTGTGGGACTCGGGGTTGACCACCAGCTTGTAGCGGCGGGTGCGCAGCATGCGCTGGGGGTACGGGAAGTGGTGGCCGTGGAACTCCGCGAGGTGGTGCTGCGGCCACTCCGGCCGCTCACCTGCGGCCAGCGGGAGCAGGCTGCGGCTGTCGACGGCCGGCCCGGTGTCGCTGCCCGCGAGGTCGAGGATGGTGGCGGTGCAGTCGGTGAGCGAGACGAACTCGTCACGGACCTGGCCGGGCGGCGCGCCGGGGACCTTGAGGAGGCCGGGGATCCGGTAGATGTCCTCGTACATCGCCGGGCCCTTGTCGTGCAGCCGGTGGGAGCCGGTGAACTCGCCGTGGTCCGCGGTGAAGAACACCGCGGTGTGCTCCTCCAGGCCCAGGTCGCGGAGCGCGTCGAGGATCCGCCCGATCTGTTCGTCGATGAGGGTCACGTACCCCCAGTAGACGGCGATCAGCTTCCGGCTCTCTTCGATCGGCATCGTGTCGAAGGCCCACAGCTTGCTGTAGTTGCTCTGCACCGGCGGCTTCGCGGCGAAGGTCTCGCTCACCGAGGCGGGCAGCTCGACCAGCGCGGGATCGTACAGGTCGTAGTACGCGTCCGGCAGGATGTAGGGCAGGTGCGGGCCGAAGAAGTGGGTGGCCAGGAAGAACGGCCGCTGCCCGCCGCCCCCGGGTCCCGGCGCGGCCGCCCCGGGCGGTGCCCCCTCCGCCACCCAACGGCTCAGCATCTCGATGGTGCGGGTGGCGAGGTAGTGCTCGAAGGTCGCTTCGACCGGCTGGTGCAGCCGGGCGGCGAGGAGATTGCCGGGGCTGCCGTTGGGAGTGGTGCCGCGCACGGGGTCGGTGATGCGGTAGGGCGGCAGGCCGTTCTCCGCCAGGTAGGCGAGGTAGTCCGGGTGGTCCACCGGGTTGTGCCAGCCCGCCAGGTCGGGGCCCTCGAAGCCGTAGTCGGCGGCGGTCCGGCGCACGCCCCCGTGCCACTTGCCCATCAGCCCCAACCGGTAGCCCTCGGCGCTCAGTTGCTCGGCGAAGGTGAACTGGCCGTCGGCGAGGTCTTCCAGATAGCCCACGTTGCGCTCGTAGTTGGCCAGCAGCTTGTGGCGGAACGGCGCGGCGCCGGTGAGCAGGCTGGCGCGGGCGGGGGTGCAGATCGCGGTGGGGGTGTAGCAGCTGTCGAACCGGGTGCCCTCGGCCGCGAGCCGGTCCAGGTTCGGGGTGCGGACATGCGGGTTGCCGTAGGCACCCAAGGTGTCCACCCGGTGCTGATCGGTCATCAGGAAGAGCATGTTGGGGCGCACGGGGACCCTTTCGGTTCGGTCGGTGGCGAGCGGGGGCGACCTTGACCGGTGCCACGCGAGGCATGTTCCGGCCCGCACAAGTTTTATGTCAATGGTGCGAACATTAATGGCGCCTCCGGCCACCCCTGCGCCGCCCGCCAGGGCGGCGCAGGGCCTCAACGGCACGGTGGGAGCGGTTCCCGGCCCGTCGCACCGGCCGGGAATTCCTTTGTTCCGACTCATTGACGAAAAACGTGGCGCTCCCCATGCTGTTCGGCATGCAGGCACACGACGGTCCGCTGACGCGGCTGCGCAAGAGCCATGAGCAGTCCGTTCTGGACCTCCTCCGCAAGCACGGCCCGCTCAGCCGGGCCGAGTTGGGAACGCACAGCGGTCTCTCCCGGACCACCCTGTACGACATCGTCGCCGGCCTCGTGGACGGCGGCGCCGTGGTCGCCGCCACGCCGCGGGCGGAGGTGCGCAGGCGCGGCCGGCCGGTCGAGAAGCTCAGCCTCAACCCGGACGCCGGAGAGGCGATCGGCATCGACTTCGCCCGCCGCGCGGTCCATGTCTCGGTGGTCAACGTCGCCCATGAGGTGATCGGTTCGGCCAGTGAGGCGCACGCCCCCGGGCTCACCTGGCCGCAGCGGGCCGACATCGCGGAGCGTCTCCTCGGCTCGCTCGGCGGGCCTCCCCGGGAAGGCGCCGGGCCCGCCCCCCGGCGCGGCACACTCCGGCTGGGCCTGCTCAGCGCGATCGGGGTGGGCGTGGTCGGACCGGTCGTCGACCCCGACGGCGCGGGCCCACAGGGACGCGGCACCGACGGCCTGTCCGGACTGCTGCGCGAGCGGTTCGGTGTCCCCGTACTGCTCGACAACAACACCCGGCTCGCCGCCCTCGCCGAGGCCGTGTGGGGAGCGGCCTCCGACCGCGGAGACGTCGTGTACCTGCGGCTGTCCCACGGGGTGGGCGGCGGTCTGGTCACGGGCGGTCGGCTGCACCGCGGGATGTACGGCGTCTCGGGCGAGTTCGGCCACATCACCGTCGACCCGGGCGGCGCGCCCTGCGAATGCGGCGGCACCGGCTGTCTGGAGACCGTGGCCTCGCTCGACGCCGTGCTGCGCCGCTACCGCTCGGCAGGCGGCCGGGCCGAGGACATCTCCGCGTTCCTGGCCGCCGCCGCGTCCGGCGAGCGGCGCGCGCACGCGGTGCTGGAGCGTACCGGCGCCGACATCGGCACGGTGCTGGCCGCCGTGTGCAACGCGGTCGGCCCCGGCGTCATCGTCATCGGCGGCGAACTCGCCGAGGCCGGCGCCGCCCTGTTCGAGCCCGTCGAGCGGGCGCTGCGCACCCATGTGCTGCCGATGGTCCGCCACCGGGTGCGGGTACGGCGCGCCGCCCTCGGCGAAGCCGGCAGCGCGCTGGGCGGTATCGCCCTCGTCCTGCGCGAATCCCCCCTGCTCTCCCGCTATCCGCAGCCCGTCACCGAGGAGCACGCGTGAACCCAGGCAGGCATCCATGGCCGTGATCGTCCCTCCGGAGAAGACCGCCGCGGCCCCCTCCCCGCGGCGTACCGAAGACCGCTCCCGACGGCGGCCGCTGGTCCTCAACGCCGTCGCACTCCTGGCCGGTGTCCTCGTGTGGGCGGCCGTCGCCGCGCCGGGACTGGTGGAGAACCTGCCGACGCCGCTCGCCGTGGCGCGCAGGGCCGGGGACATGGCCGCCGACGGCACCCTGGCGGCCGACACGCTCGCCAGCCTGCGCCGGGTCTTCCTGGGGTACGCCCTCGGTGTGATCGCGGCGGTACCCGTGGGTTTCCTCATGGGCTGGTACCCGGTGGTCCGCGCCGTCGTCGAACCCTACGTCCAGTTCTTCCGCACGATCCCGCCGCTGGCGCTCATCCCGCTGACGGTGGTGCTGCTCGGCATCGGCGAGGTCCCCAAGATCGCGGTGATCTGCCTCGCCTCCTTCATGGCCTGCGTCGTCGCCGCCTTCCAGGGCGTCGTCGATGTGGACCGTACGCTCATCAACGCGGCCCGGGTGCTGGGCGCTTCGGACCGGGTGATCTTCGCCAAGGTGGTCATCCCCGCCTCCACACCGTTCATCCTCGTCGGCATGCGCATCGGGCTCGGCGCCTCCTGGGCCACCGTGGTCGCGGCCGAACTGATCGGCGCGCAGGAAGGGCTGGGCTACCGGATGCAGAAGGCGTCCACCTGGTTCGAGATGGACACGATCTTCGTGTCGCTGGTGACCATCGGTGTGCTCGGGCTGCTCATGGACCGGCTGCTGCTGCTCGCCGAACGACGGCTCACCGGCTGGCAGGAGCGACGATGAACAGCAAGATCAGCTTTCAGGACGTGGTGAAGACCTTCCCGCTCAAGGGGGCCGAGTTCACCGCGCTGAACGGGGTGTCGCTGGACATCGCCGACCAGGAGTTCGTCACCGTCGTCGGCCCCTCCGGCTGCGGCAAGAGCACCCTGATGAGCATGGCCGCCGGCCTTCAGGAACCCACCTCGGGCCGGGTACTGGTGGACGGCGGTCCGGTGACCGGGCCCGGGCCGGACCGCGGGGTGATCTTCCAGCAGTACGCGCTCTTCCCGTGGCTGACGGTGCGTCAGAATGTGGAGTTCGGTCTCAGGATCGCCTCCGTTCCCGCCGAGGAGCGGCGCCGCCGGGCCGCCGAGGCCATCTCCCTGGTCGGGCTCGACGACTTCGCCGACGCCCTTCCGAAGACGCTCTCGGGCGGCATGAAACAGCGCTGCGCCATCGCCCGCGCCTACGCGGTGGCCCCGCGGGTCCTCCTCATGGACGAGCCGTTCGGAGCGCTCGACGCCCTCACCCGGGTGCAGTTGCAGGACCAGCTCCTGGCGACCTGGAGCCAGGAGAAACGGACCGTGCTGTTCATCACGCACGACGTCGACGAGGCCGTGTACCTGGCGAACCGGGTGGTGGTCATGGCCGCCGGGCCCGGCCGCGTCCACCGCGTCATCGACGTGGACCTGCCCTATCCCCGTACCGAGGAGATCCGGCTCTCCGCGGAGTTCCGGAGCATCCGCAACGCGGTGTGGACCTCCGTACACCACCAGGAGACCGCCGCCCCCGCCCCGTAGCCGCCCGGAGCGTGTCTCGAAAGTCCCGCCGCCCTTCTCTCCCCGTTAGGACACTCCGCCATGCCCGGAAACACCATCCGCCGCGCCCTGTCGGCGTTCCTCTCCGTCACGGTCCTCACCCTCGCCCTGAACGCCTGCTCCGGCAGCGCCTCCGACGACGACACCGTCAACTTCGGCTACATCGGCGACTACAACGGCGCCAGTCTGCTGGCCATCGCCCAGGAGCAGGGCCTGTGGAAGGAGCAGGGCCTCACCGCGAAGACGAAGGTGTTCACCAACGGACCGGTGCAGATCCAGGCGCTGGGCTCCGGCGACCTCGACTACGGCTACATCGGCCCGGGCGCGATGTGGCTGCCCGCCTCCGGCAAGGCGAAGGTCATCGCGGTCAACACCTACACCTACGCCGACCGCGTCATCGCCCAGCCCGGCATCCGGACCATGAAGGACCTCAAGGGGAAGCGGGTCGGCGTGCCGGAGGGCACGTCCGGCGACATGATCCTCAACATCGCGCTGGAGAAGGCCGGGATGACCACGGAGGACATCCAGAAGATCGCCATGGATCCCTCCACCGTCGTGTCGGCCTTCACCTCCGGAAAGATCGACGGCGCCGGCATCTTCTACCCCTCCATCGACACCATCAGGAAGAAGGTCCCGGACCTGGTGGAGGTGGCCAGTACCAAGGAGACCGGTGACGCCTTCCCCACCGCCTTCGTCGCCGGGAACAAGGTGTCCGGGAAGAAGAACACCAAAGTGATCAAGGTGTTGCAGCAGGCCAACGACTGGCGTGCGCAGCACCCCGAGGAGTCCGTCGCCCTCGTGGCCGCGATGCTGCACGTCAGCGAGGCGCAGGCGAAGGCCGACGCCTCGCATGTCGAGACCTTCTCCACCGACGACCTGGCGGCGAAGACCGCGAGCGGCGAGATCGGCCGCTCGCTCGGCAAGCTCGGCGACCTCTTCGTCCACAACAAGCAACTGGCGGAGAACCCCGACCCCGCCGACTTCTACGACGGCGACCTGTACCGGAAGGTGCACGCGGGATAGGCCACGTCGAGGAGGGGCGGCCGCGCCGGCACGAGTTCTCCGCC
>NZ_JBHURV010000038.1:0-87357 GCF_042673865.1 Streptomyces sp. NPDC056987 | reverse complement strand
GTGGCCGTGGCCACCGCCGGTCCGCACCGGGCGCGACGCGACCGGTGTCCGGCGCGGGCTGCCGACCGTTCGCCGGGCCGCACCACCGGGCGCGGCTCAGGCGACGGACGCCAGATGCTCCCGCAGGGCCGCGGTCACCGCGGGCGCCTGCGGGCCGAGGTAGAAGTGCCCGCCGGGGAACACCTTCAGGTCGAAGGCTCCCGTGGTGTGCTCACGCCACTCCTCGGCCTCCTCCAGCGAGGTCTTGGGATCGCTGTCACCGGTGAACGCAGAGATCGGAGCACGGAGCGTGGCGCCCGGTTCGCACCGGTATGTCTCGATGGCCTCGTAGTCACTGCGCAGGGCCGGCAGGATCATCCGGAGGATCTCCTCGTCACCGAGGAGCGCCGCGTCCGTCCCGGACATCGACTTCAGCTCGGCGACGATCCCGTCGTCGGTGCGCAGGTGCACGTTCTCCTCCCGGACGCGCGACGGGGCGCGCCGCCCCGAGGCGAAGACGCGGGAGAGTTCACCGCCGTCGGCCTCGAAGCGCCGCGCCACCTCGAAGGCGAGGACGGCGCCCATGCTGTGCCCGAAGAACGTCGTCGGCCTGGCGCCGAGCCGCCCGCGGACCGCGGCGTAGATCCGGTCGGCCATCACCCCGATGTCACGCGGGGCGGCCTCCTCGCGCCGGTCCTGGCGCCCCGGGTACTGCACCGCGAACACCTCCGCCACGGAGAAGAGTTGTGCGGAGAGCGGGAAGTAGAAGGACGCCGAGCCGCCCGCGTGGGGGAAACAGAGGAGCTGGCCGCGGCTGAGCGGCGCCGGATGGAAGCACCGGACCCAGCGGCTCGCTTCGGTGGACGTCGCCATCGTTTCGCATCCTCCTGAAACCCGGGTACGGACCGAGAAATCCGGACCGCCGACGGGCGGGACCGGAGGCCGGCTCCACTCTACTGCGGCGGTGCGCCGCACGTCCGCGCAATCGTCAGGGCCTGAGATCGCGCACACGCGGGCAGACTTCCCCCGGAACGCCCCTGATCCACTCCCTGTCGCGGCCCCGGAGCCGTAATCTCGCAGGGGGAACACCGGCGCCCGGACCGGTGTTCGAGCCTGATCCAGAAGGACGGTACTGTGCCCGACGGAAAACTCCTGGCGGTCAGCGATCTGCACGTCGCGTACGAGGAGAACCGCGCGCTGGTCGAGGGGATGCGCCCGGACTCCGACGAGGACTGGCTGATCGTCGCGGGCGACATCGCCGAGAAGTACGCCGATGTCGCCTGGGCGCTGCGCCTGCTCAGCGAGCGGTTCGCCAAGGTGGTGTGGGCGCCCGGCAACCACGAGCTGTGGACACACCCGAAGGACCCGTGCGATCTGCGCGGCGAGAAGCGCTACCGGCATCTGGTGGAGATGTGCCGGGAGTTGGGCGTCGCCACCCCCGAGGACCCGTACCCGGTGTGGCGCGGTGCGGGCGAACCGGTCGCGGTCGCACCGCTGTTCGTGCTCTACGACTACTCGTTCCGGGCCCCCGGCGCCACCACCATGGAGGAGTCGCTGCGCGTGGCCCACGACGCGGGCATCGTCTGCACCGACGAGTACTTCCTCCACCCCGACCCCTATCCGGGCAGGGACGCCTGGTGCCGGGCACGGGTCGAGGAGACCGAGCGGCGGCTGTCCGCCGTCGATCCCGGACTGCGTACGGTCCTGGTCAACCACTTCCCGCTGGTACGGCACCCCACCCTGATCCTGCACCACCCCGAGTTCGCGCAGTGGTGCGGCACGGAGCTGACCGCCGACTGGCACACCCGGTTCCGCGCCGCCTCCGTCGTCTACGGGCATCTGCACATCCCCCGTGTCACCTGGCACGACGGGGTGCGCTTCGAGGAGGTCTCGATCGGCTATCCGCGCGAGTGGGGCAAACGGCCGCCGAGGACACCGCTGCGGGAGATCCTGCCCGTACCCGACGACCGGAGCGCCTGGTGATCGAGGCGATCCTGCCCGCCGCGGTCGCCTGCGAGGCCGCGTACGACGACCCCGTCCCCGGGCCCGGCGAGCTGCTGTACGCGCAGGAGCGCGAGCGGATCGCGAAGGCCGTGCCCAAGCGGCAGCGGGAGTTCACCACCGTACGGCTGCTGGCCCGCCGCGCGCTGCTGCGGCTCGGGCAGCCGCCCGTCCCCCTGCTGCCGAGCCCCCGGGGCGCGCCGGGCTGGCCCGACGGGATCGTCGGCAGCATGACGCACTGCGACGGGTACCGCGCCGCCGTCGTGGCGCGGGCGGACGGGACGGCGTCGGTGGGGATCGACGCGGAGCCGGACGCGCCGCTGCCGGAGGGCGTGCTGGACGTCGTCGGGCTGCCCGACGAGACCGAGCAGATCATGTCCCTGGCGGAGCGGCACCCGGGGACGAGCTGGGACCGGCTGCTCTTCAGTGCCAAGGAGAGCGTCTTCAAGGTCTGGTACCCGCTGACCGGGACCGAACTGGACTTCTCCGAGGCGCGGATCGACATCGACCCGGTCGAACGCACCTTCCGCGCGGAGCTGCTGGTGCCGGGACCGCTGGTCGGCGGCCGGCGCGTCGGCGCCTTTCCCGGCCGCTGGACGGCGGGCCGCGGTCTGGTGGCCACCGCGATCCATCTCCCGGCGCCACGGGAGCCCCTCGCCTGACGGGGCGTGGAACGGCCTCCCGGACGGTGCGACCTCCCGGGACGGTGCGGCACGAAAGCGCCGCACCGTCCGGCATGTCCCGTTGAGATGAAGATCGCCTCATCCTATGGTTGCCACCGGCAACGGACATGCGGCACGGACCGGAGGAAGCAGCGTGGACGCGATGCGGCGGCGGAACCCCGGCGAGCGGTCAGCCGGGTAGTACGCGGTGAACTCCCACTCCTTCCAAAGCGGCATATCCCGCTGATTCCTCCGCCCCGCCCTTCCCGGGCGCGTCTGTCGCATCAGCCATGTGGAGTGGGATGACCATGCTTCAGGTTTCCATTGTCGTACCGTGTTTCAACGAGAGCGAAGTCCTCGGTTCCTTTCACAGCGCGCTGCTCGCCGCCCTCGAACCGACCGGGCAGAGCTTCGAGATCTGCTACGTGGACGACGGCAGCACCGACGGGACCCGGCTTCTGCTGAGCGGACTGGCCGGCGCCGATCCACGGGTCCGTTACACCTCCTTCAGCCGCAACTTCGGCAAGGAGGCCGCCATGCTCGCGGGGCTGCGGATGTCCCGCGGCGACGCGGTGGTCCTGATGGACGCCGACCTCCAGCACCCGCCCGACCTCGTCCCCCGCATGCTGGAACTGCACCGGCACGGCTACGACCAGGTCGTCGCGCAGCGCGACCGCGCGGGCGAGGGCGCCGTGCGCACCGCGCTCAGCCTCGCCTACTACCGGCTGGTGCGCCGCTGCATGGAGGTCGAAGTCGTCGACGGGGCCGGGGACTTCCGGCTGCTCTCGCGCCGCGCGGTGGAGAGTGTGCTCTCGCTGCCCGAGTCCAACCGGTTCTCCAAGGGAATCTTCTCGTGGATCGGTTTCGACACGGCGAGCTTCACCTACCGGAATGTGCGGCGGGCCGCGGGAACCTCGAAGTGGGGCGGCCGGAACCTGCTCAACTACGGGATCGACGGGCTGCTCTCCTTCAACAGCCGCCCACTGCGGCTCGCGATCCACACCGGGCTGTGGCTCTTCCTCTCCGCGCTGGGATACGCCCTGTGGATCATCGGGAACGTCGCGCTGAACGGTGTGGACGCGCCCGGCTACACCACTCTGATCACCGCGGTCGTGGCGCTCAGCGGGATCCAGCTCGCGACGCTCGGCATCGTCGGCGAATACGTGGGCCGCATCTATCACGAGGCGAAGCACCGCCCGCACTACATCGTCCGCGAAACGGAACAGTCCCGTACCGGACCGAGGAACACCGGACCGAGGAACAGGGCCGCCCTGTAGCCGGCCCGGAGCCGTCTCCCCCGCCCCTTCCTCCCAGCCCTCAGCACTCAGCTCCGAAAGGCGGTGGCGCGCATGGCCACGGGCACGTCGAGCGTCACCCTCCCCGGCAAGCCGGCCGGGCGATCCGCTCCCGGGGCCGTTCCCGCCCCCGCCCCGGTCCCCGGGCCGGAGACCGGGAAGGCGCGGTCCGCGCGCGGGTGGGCGGCGTACGGACCGCCCGCCCTCGCGGCGCTGCCCCTCGGTGTGCTGGCCCTGGCCGCCTGGCTCGGCCGCCATGTGCGCCCCAGCGCGGACGACTGGTGCTTCCTGCCCGAGGTGCGCGACCACGGCATCACGGGACTGATCGGGAAGTTCTACGGCACGGACAACGGCCGGCTCGGCAACGGCCTGCTGGTAGGGCTGTACGCGAAGCCCGGTGTGGCGGGACACCGGTGGTTCGCCGCGGTCAGCGCCGTCGTCATGCTGGCGATCCTGTGGGGCGCGGTCCGTACGCTGCTGCGCCTGACCGGGCGTACGGCGCCACGCGGTGTCCCGCTGCTCGTGGCGGCCATGACGGCCGTGGTCTTCCTCTTCCCGACGCTCAACATCTACAAGACCTTCTACTGGCCCGCCTCGTCGGTGTCGCACACCGTCGCGCCGGTGCTGGCCTGCGCGGCGGTGATCCCCCTCGCGTGGGCGCGCTCGCGCCGGGGCCGGCGCGCCGCCCTGGCCGTCGTCTTCGCCGTCGGCGCTTTCCTCGGCACGCTCTCCGAGGAGACCTCGGCCGTCGCCGCGGTGGCGCTGGCGGCCGGAGTCCTGGCGCACCGCGGGCTCTTCGTCCCGCGCGTACGCCCGTACGCGCGGGCCTGGTGCCTGACCGGACTCGCGGGCGTGGTGACCGGCCTGCTCGTCCTGGTCACCTCCCCGGGGTCGCGACAGCGCCGGGAGCGCTACGGGGCGCGGACCGGCGACCTGTTCGCGCCCGACTCACTGGCGGAGTCGCTGGGCGGCTTCCTGGACATCCTGGGCACGGTCCTGACGACGTGGCAGTACGTGGGGGCCGTCGCCGCCGGTCTGCTCCTCGGGCTGCTCGTCCGGGACCGGGGCGCGCGCCCGTCGGTGCTGGGGCCCTGCCGCCCCGCCCATCTGCTGGCCGGCGGGGCCCTGGCGCTCGTCGTCTCCGGCTATCTGTGCACGGTCCTCACCTATCCGCTCTTCGGCGACGGCGTGGCCCGCGCGGCGCGGACCTGGAACGACTACCTCCTGCTGTACGTGGTGCTGCTGACGGGCGCCGGCGCCCTGCTGGGGCGCGCGCTCCGGCGCGCCGGGTGGCGTACGGGCGCCGCGACGGCGGTCGGCGCGGCGGTGTGCGCCGCGTGCTGCGTCGGACTCGCCGTCCCCGTCGGCGATCTGGGCCAGGAGATGCGCGTACGGGCGGAGCGGTGGGACCACCAGGACCGGTGGCTGCGGGAGCGGGCGGCGCGGGGCGCGCGGGTGCTGCCGTACCACCCCCTGCCGATCAGCGGGATGGGCGAACCGTTCGGCGACCACGGGCACCGGCCCTGGCCCGCCCGGTGTGTCGCCGCCTACCACGGTCTGGCGCGGGTCACGTTCGCACCGGAGGGAGAGCCGTGATCCCGGTGCGTCGGCGCGGCGAAGGACCGCCCCGTGGGCGGCCGTTCGCGTAGTAGAGTCGGCGCCCATGTCGAAGCCTGATCATCTGCTTGTTGACATCGCCACCACCGTGGAGTCCGAGCAAAGCAATCAGATGTCCCTCACCGTGGTCGTCCAGGGCGCCGTCATCACGGGCCGCCTGGCACCCGAAACCGTCTGGCGGGAGCGCGTCGCGGAGGTCCTGAAGGACTCCGAGCGGCTGGGTCCGTTCGCCGCCGTCTTCGAAGCGCCCGGCCGGACCACCCGCCCGCGTCCGCGCGACGAACCCCCCACCCATCTGCACTTCCATGTCGCCCGGATCCTCCAGGGCACGCTGGGCATCCCGGAGACCGGAGGCATGTACCGCATCGCCGTGAAGGACGTCAGCGCCTGGACCGTGGGGGACGTCAGCTACTGCGACGGCTGAGGCCGCCTCCCCCTCCCGCCCGGCCGCCGCGCCCGGCCGCTCCGTCCCTTCCGCACTACGTTGGAAGGCGTCATGTGCTGGAGCGCGACGGCCGATCTCGTGGCGGGCACCGCGATCACCGCGATCGGGGTGGCCTGTGTGGCGCGTGCGCGCTCGCCTCGTGAACTGCCGCTCGCCGCGCTGCCGCTGGTCCTGGGGACCCACCAGATCATCGAGTCCGCCGTATGGCGGGCCGGCGGCGGCTCCGGTCCCGCCACCCTGGCCTGGGCGGTCGTCGCCCTGCCGCTGCTGGCCGTCTGGGTGCCGGTCGCCGTGCTGCTCGCCGCCCCGCCCGGGGCGCGGCGCCGGCTGGCGGTCCCGGTGGCCGCCGGGCTCGGCACGGCCGGATTCCTCGCGTACGCCCTCACACGCCGTACGGTGACCGCCGAGATCCGGGGCCACACCGTCGGATACGTGATCGACCTGCCGTACGCCGCGCCACTCGTCGTGGGCTATCTGGTCGCCACGGTCGGCGCCCTGCTGCTCGGCGGGGACCGGTGGGTGCGGCTGCTGGGTGTGACGGTGGCGGCCGGCGCGGGCCTCTGCGCGGCGCTGTGGCGCCTGGAGTACGTCTCCACCTGGTGCGCCCTGGCCGCGGTGGCCTCCGTCGTGCTGCTGCTGCGGGGAGGGCCCCCGGCCTGGGTGGCGCGGCGGGCGAACGGCGGGAATCGGCCACCGGGGTGAACGCCCCGTGGCGGCGGCGCGTATCACTCTGCAGCACCCGTGCCCGCGCGGTGCGGCCCTCTCTGCCAGGGTTCCGTTCCGAGACCCAGAGGATCTGTCCATGAATGACCCCGTCAACACCTCCCTCCGCGCGCTGCCCGACGGGGAGGCCGAACTCCGTCTGGTGGTTCGGCTGGGGTGGGAGGACGTCGCCTCGCTGGGGCAGGAGGCGAGCCGGCTGGCCGCCCAGATGAAACGTCCCGTCAGCCTGGACGAGGCCGCGAGCCACCGGCTGCGCACCCGGGCCGCCGGTCACGCGAAGCCCGCGCAGGACTGGCCGGTCGCCGCCCCGGCCTCCACGGTGTCGTCGCTGACGGCACGTACCGGCGAGCACGCCCGGCAGGCGATCGAGAAGATCAACGGCTCCGCCGGGGAGCAGGCGGCGCAGCAGCGCACGGCGCCTCCGGTGGTCCAGGCCGCCGTACCAGGCTCCGTACCGCCCCAGACCCAGACCTCGGCATGACGGGATCCCCTCCCACCCGATGGCGGAAGCCTCCGGGCCGAAGGCCGCCCGGGCCCGCGTGGCGGGTTTCCCGCGGGCTCCGCGCCTGATTGCCTGGCCCGGCCGCCCGGCCCGGCGGGCAGCGCGTTCGCGGGCCCGGCGGTCGCGCCGGGCGCCGGCGCGTATCCGGCCCGGAGAAGAGGCACGTCATGGGGCACCGCGGTTCCGCACTTCTGGAGTGGCTGTCCGACCGGCTCGGCCCTTGGCCGCGCCCGACCGTACCGGCTCCCGGCGGTCCGCCGGGGCCGGGCGGTCCGCCCTGCTTCACCGCCGACTTCTCCTCGACGCGGCAGTGGGTCGCCGGCCGGTCCTGGGCGTATCCGGGCGGTGGCCCGACCAATCCGGACGACGACAAGCTGGACCATCTCGTCACCGATCCGGAGTACAGCCGCGCCGGTCTCTTCCGCGCGACCCGCCGCCCCGACGGCAACTGGAACACGGGGCTGCTCACCACGGAGGGCAGCCCGGACGGCTTCATGCTGCGTACCGGCGACATCCTGGAGACCCGGGTGAGGCTGCCCGCCGAAAGGGGCGCGTGGCCCGCGATCTGGACCTGGCGGGACGGCGGTAACGAGATCGACGTCTTCGAGTACCACCCGGACAACCCGGGTCTGCTGGAGCTGTCGAACCATGTCAGGGGCGGCGGGACCGCCTATGCCCACCCCTCGGTCCGGCCGGGCGCGTCGGTGCACCTGAAGGTCGAGTTCCGGGCGAGGACCGTGGTCTGGTGGGTCAACGGGATCCGGGCCTTCGCGGACGGCAGGGGCGTCGGCCGGGACTGGTCCGCCGCCCTGATCGTGAATCTGTCGGTCAGCGCCGGCCGCCACCACCCGGCGCCCGACCCGGACGCGTCGGCCATGTCGTACCGGGTCGACTTCCTGCGCGTCCACCGCGCCCGCTCCTGAGGCGCCGACGTGCGCGGCGCCGCGCCCGGGTGAAGCATGGCTACGGGAGTGCCGAGCGCCGCTCCCGCGGACCCGCCGGAAGGGAGTGGACCAGAGCCATGCCGGCGTCACCACATGCCGTACCCGGGGCCCCCTGCTGGGTGAGTCTGATGGCCCGCGACCTCCCGGCGGCCCAGGAGTTCTACGGCACGGTCCTGGGCTGGACGTTCCGCCCCACCGAGCTGGGTGACGCGTTCTCCGTGGCGCTGGCGGGCGGCCGGGCCGTCGGAGGGATCGGGGCGCTGGCTCCCAGTCTGCAGGCCGCGGTCGCCTGGACCCCGTACTTCGCCGTGGACGACGCGGACGCGACCGCCTCGCGCATCCGGGAACGGGGCGCGACCGTCGCCGTCGGGCCCCTCGCCATGAGCACGGGCCGCGCCACCCTCGCCGCCGACCCGGACGGCGCCGTGTTCGGCTTCTGGGAGGGCAGGACCGTCCTGGGCTGGTCCGTGGGGCGGGGCGGCGGGCCCGCGCGGCTGGAGCTGCACACCCGGGACGCCTTCGCCGCGGCCATCTTCTACGCCCAGGTCCTCACCTGGGGCTCCGACGAGGGGCGGAGCTGCGAGGTGCACTACGAGAACGACCAGGTGCTGGTGCGCGACGGTACGCACACGGTCGCCGCGCTGCGCGGCGGGGCCGTCGAGAGCGCCCCCGACCCGCAGATCCGGCCCCGCTGGCATGTCTACTTCCGGGTGGCCGACGTGCCCGCCGCCGCGGCGGCCGCGGCGGCGGCCGGGGGCGGCGTCGTCGCTCCCCCGGCCGTCTGCGCCTCGGGCGACGAGGCCACGCTCCGCGACCCGGACGGGGGACTGTTCACCGTCGTGGCGTGAGACGCGCGGCCCGGGAGAGTCCGACGCGGACGGTGGCCGCCGGCCGGCGCGGGCACGCCCTTCCGGGATGCGTCCCCGGCTGACAGACTCCTCCCGTGCGTGACTTCGACATGCTCGTCATCGGATCAGGTCCGGGTGGCCAGAAGGCCGCCATCGCCGCCGCGAAGCTCGGCCGCCGGGTCGCCGTCGTGGACCGGCCCCACATGATCGGCGGGGTGTCCCTGCACACGGGGACGGTGCCGTCCAAGACCCTGCGCGAGGCGGTGCTCTACCTCAGCGGGCTGACGCAGCGGGACCTCTACGGGCAGAGCTACCGGCTCAAGGACGAGATCACCGTCGCCGATCTGACCGCGCGCACCCAGCATGTCGTCGGCCTCGAAGTGGATGTCGTCCGCAGCCAGCTCGCCAGGAACCAGGTCACGCTGGTCTCCGGCACCGGACGCTTCATGGACGAGCACACGGTCGCCGTACGGAACGAGGCGGGCCAGGAGCGGCTGCTGACGGCGGATCATCTCGTGATCGCCACCGGTACGCGACCGGCCCGCCCCGCGAGCGTCGAGTTCGACGACCGTACGGTCATGGACTCCGACAGCGTCCTCAGCATGGCGGAGGTGCCCCGCTCCATGGTGATCGTGGGCGCCGGGGTCATCGGCATGGAGTACGCGTCGATGTTCGCCGCGCTCGGCAGCAAGATCACCGTGGTCGAACAGCGCGCCGGCATGCTGGACTTCTGCGACGCCGAGGTGGTCGAGGCGCTCAAGTACCGGCTGCGCGACCTCGCGGTGACCTTCCGCTTCGGGGAGACGGTGGCGGCGGTCGAGCGGCACGACGAGGGCACGCTCACGGTGCTGGAGAGCGGCAAGAAGATCGCCGCCGACGCGGTGATGTACTCCGCGGGACGGCAGGGGCTCACCGAGGCACTGGATCTCGGCAAGGCGGGGCTCGCCGCCGACCGGCGCGGCCGGATACCGGTGGACGAGCACTACCGTACGAGCGTTCCGCACATCTACGCGGTCGGTGACGTCATCGGCTTCCCGGCCCTGGCCGCGACCTCGATGGAGCAGGGCAGGGCCGCCGCGTACCACGCGTGCGAGGAGCCCGTGAACCCGATGCACCACCTCCAGCCGATCGGCATCTACACGATCCCCGAGATCAGCTTCGTCGGCCGCACCGAGGACCAGCTGACCGAGGAGCGCGTGCCGTTCGAGGTCGGCGTCGCGCGCTACCGCGAGCTGGCCCGCGGCCAGATAGTCGGCGACGCGCACGGCATGCTGAAGCTGCTGGTGTCCCCCGAGGACCGCCGGCTCCTCGGAGTCCACTGCTTCGGCTCGGGCGCCACCGAGCTGATCCACATCGGCCAGGCCGTGATGGGGTGCGGCGGCACCGTCGACTATCTGGTGGACGCGGTGTTCAACTACCCGACGCTCGCGGAGTCGTACAAAGTCGCGGCCCTCGACGTGACGAACAAGATGCGGCTCATCGAGCGTATGAAGCGCTGAGCACACCCACATGGCCGAACCGGCCGTGCGCGTTTCCCCCGGCGGCTGCCGGTGCCAGTCGGTGCCAATCAGGGACAGTCGGTGCCAGTCAGGGACAGTCGGTTTCTGTCGGCATCCGTCGGTAACGGTCGATTTATTTTCGTGACCCTCCGTATTCGTTAAGTTACTTCAGAACCGGTCCGCCGGGGATACGATCCCCAACAACGTCTGGTGAAGAGGTAGTTCATCTCATGATCAACTGGCATGACCTCGGTGAGGCCGACGACGTCCGCCGCCCCCTGGGCGCGCGCCCGGTCATACCGGCCACGCGCCGCCTCCGCCTCCCGTGACGACTGCCGGGTGACCTCGGCCGGACCACTTTTCTCAGCGAACTCGAAGGTTTTCCATGGCACGTTCCCCCGCGCCCCCTCCGCTGCCCCGGGGCAGCTCACCGTGGCTCTGGCCGGCCACCCTCGTGGTCGCGCTGGCGGCCTTCGCCATACCGCTGGTGCCGCTCGCGCGGATGAGCGCAGGAGCGGCCGTGGCGTACGGCGCGGTCGCCGCGCTGCTGCTCGGCGCCCTGGCGGTGCTGCGCGGACGGCACCACCGCGCCGAGTACGACGCCTCCCGGTTCCGGGACGAGGCGCGGGAACGCGAGGCGGAGGCCGTACGCCGGGAGACCGGCTGGCGCACCCACGCCCAGCAGCGCTCCGAGCACCAGGCGGAGCTGATCAGGGAGGAGGTCGGGCACCTCGTCAACCAGAGGCTGCCCGCGGCCCTCACCCGTTCGGAGATTCCCGCGCCGCTGCACGGCGGCGAACAGCTCGGGCGCGCCGTGGGCGACGGATTCGATCTGCTGCTCTCCTCGGTGACCCGTTCCGTCCAGCACCGCGAGGAGTCGCAGCGGCTGGCCCTGGTGGAGCTGGCGAGCCGGGTGCAGACCTCGGCGCACCGGATCCAGGCCGCCGTCACCAGCCTCGCGGACCGCTTCCCCGGCGACGCCGATCTGCTGGAGACCACCATGCGGGTCGACCACGCGGCGACCCAGCAGGCCCGGCACGCGCAGAGCCTCAAGGTGCTGTGCGGCGAATGGCCGGGACAGCAGTGGCAGAAGCCGCTGGCGATGGTGGACGTGGTGCGCGCCGCCTCCGGCCGGATCGTCGCGTACCAGCGGGTGCAGGTGACCGGCGACCCGGACCTCGGGGTCACCCCGGCGATCGTCGAGCCGCTGATCCACCTGCTGGCGGAGCTGCTCGCCAACGCCACGGAGTACTCACCGCCGCGGACGGCGGTGCCGGTGACCGTGCGGACGGTGCAGCGCGGCGCGGTGGTCGAGGTGGACGACGGCGGTCTCGGCATGGACGAGTACCGGCTGGCCGACGCGCGTGAGGTCGTCTCCGGCCGGCGGCTCCTCGGCGTCGGCGAGATCGGCGAGATCCCGCAGACCGGTTTCGCGGTCGTGGGCCGCTTCGCCGACCGGCACGGCTTCCACGTCGACCTCGGGCCCTCCCCCTACGGCGGGGTCCGCGCGGTGGTGCTGGTCCCCCGGGAGGTGCTGCAGACCCTTCCCCCCGCCGGTACGGCCGCGGTCCCGCTCGTCCGCAGGAGGCCCAGGGTGTCCACGGCGGAGGAGTCCGCGCCCGAGACCGTCCTGGCGGCGGCGGATCAGCCGCCGTCGGTACGGGAGGAACGCGCCGGGTACGGGGTGCCCGGGCCCGCCGGGGCGCCCGGGCCCGCCGACGCGCCGCTCGCCGCTCCGGCGCGGGGCGCCGAACCGCCCCCGCCCGTACCGGCGGTGGCCGAGGCGATGGCCGACAGCGTGACACCGTACGTCCAGGAGCCCGTCCGGCGGGGCGCGCCGGAGCGTGCCGCCCTCGTGCAGCGGCTGCCGCAGCGGCGTTCGCGGCGCGACGAGTACGCACCGGTCGAGTCGGGCCCGGTCGCGGCCACCCCGCCCGGCACACCGGAGCAGGCGGGCGACTGGATGGAGCAGTTCATCGAGGGGGGCCGGTCCGTACCACCGTCCGACCTCGTACCGCATCAGGGCCACTCCGTACCCCACCAGGGCCAGCGCGGCCCTGCGTACCCCACCCCACCCGATTCACCGGAAGGACTGACGTGAGCATGAGTTACACGGAGAACCCGGAGCAACGCGGCTGGATGATCGCCGAGGTGGCCGCCGTGCCGGGGGTGCGCGACGCCATCGTCTTCAGCGCCGACGGGCTGCTGCTGGCCAACTCCGAGGGGATGGACCGGGACTCCGCCGACCGGCTCGCCGCCAACTGTTCGGGGCTCCAGTCCCTCGCCCGCAGTCTCGGCCGGGAGTTCGGCGAGGACGGCGGGGCGGTCCACCAGCAGATGGTCGAGTTCAACGGGGGGTACCTGTTCATGCGCAGCGCCAGAGGCGCCCATCTCGCGGTGGTGACGGGCCCCGTGGTGGACCCGAAGCTCGTCGCCCGCCAGATGCAGGCGCAGGTGCTGCGGATGGGCGCGGGGAACCTGAGCAGTCCGCCCCGGCAGGAATCCGTGCGGTGAGTGGCCCGGACGGCGAGTACGGCGAGTATGCGGCGAGCGCCCTCCGCCCGTATGTGATCACCAAGGGCCGCTGTCGGCCCAGCCGTAACACCGTCGGTGTCGAGAGCCTGCTCATCGCCACCGACGCCCCGCGCGACCTGCCCGTCTCCGCGACCCGGGAGGAGCGCGCCCTGGTACGGATGTGTGAGCGGCTGCTCTCCCTCGTGGAGGCCGCCGCCCATCTCGAACTGCCGGTGAGCCTGGTGAAGGTGCTCGCGTCCGACCTCATCGACGACGGCCATCTCTCCGCGCGCTCCGGCGTCCCCCAGGCCGTTCTCCCCGATTCCCAACTCCTTCAGGAGGTACTGGATGGTCTCCGTCGGCTCCGCTGACCGCTATTTACCCGACACGATCCAACAGGCCGTCAAGATCCTGGTGGTGGGCGCCTTCGGCGTCGGGAAGACGACCCTGGTGGGCTCGGTCAGCGAGATCGAACCGCTGCGCACGGAGGAGGTGATGACCGAGGCGAGCATCGGGGTGGACGATCTGGCGGGGATGAGCACGAAGACGACCACCACCGTCGCCATGGACTTCGGCCGGATCACCCTCAACTCCCGGCTGGTGCTCTATCTGTTCGGCACCCCGGGACAGCGCCGGTTCTGGGACCTCTGGGACGGACTCGCGGAGGGCGCGCTCGGCGTCCTCGTCATCGTCGACACCCGGAGGCTGGAGGACAGTTTCGACGTCCTCGAACAACTGGAGCTGCGCGGGCTGCCGTTCGCGGTCGCCATCAACCAGTTCCCCGACAGCGAGGTGCACGGGACGGCGGAGCTGCGCGGCGCGCTCGACCTGCTGCCGGACACCCCCGTGGTGATGTGCGACGCGCGGGAGCGCATGCCGTCGGTGGACGCCCTGATCAGTCTGGTCGAGTACGTGTCCGACGTCGCGCACTTCGGCGCCGAGTCCGCCGAGGAGGCCGCCTCATGAACCGTCCCCCCGCGCTCACCCCGCTCTCGGCTCCGCCGGAGTGCCCGGCACACCTCGCGCCGGGTGCGCCGGGCGGGCCCGGAGTGCCCGGCGCGGCCGGCGCCTCCGTCGCCTCCCTGATCGGGGCGGACGAGCCGCTGCCGCTCCTCGCGGTGACGGGCGCGCCCGACCCCCGGGAGGCCTACCGCGCGCTGCGCGCCCGGTGGGGCAATGTCGCCAGGGTCGAACTGGCGCCCGGCGTGCACGCCTGGCTGGTCCTCGGCTACCGGGAGCTGCTGACCATCACCCGGCAGGAGCAGATCTACTCCCGTGACGCCAGGAACTGGCGCGACCTCAACGACGGGGTGGTCTCCCCGCGGTCGAGGCTGCTCCCGATGATGGGCTGGCGCGCCAATGTCCTCGGCGCCGACGGCGCGGAACACCGCAGGCTGCGCCAGCCCCTCGACGAGGGGGTGGCGAGGATCGACCAGCGCCGGGCGCGCCGCCAGGTCGAGTCGGTGTGCACGGAGTTGATCGCGGGGTTCTCCCAGCGCGGCCTGGCGGACCTGGTGACCGATTACGCGACGATCGTGCCGATGCTCTCCATCGCGTCGCTCTTCGGGCTGAACAGCGACGAGGGCCAGCGGCTGCTGGGCTCGCTGGTCGCCGTGTTCGGCAGCGCGGACGACTCCCAGGACGGCAACCGGCACTTCGAGGAGATCCTCGCCGACGCGCTGCGGCAGCGGCACAGCAACCCGGCGGACGACCTGACCACGTCGTTCATCAACCATCCGAACCTCCGCAACGACGAGGAGCGGCTGCAGTCGATGGCGGTGATGATCTCCGCCGGTACGGAGGGCGTCCATGCCTGGATCTCGCTGGCGCTGCGGCTGCTGCTCACCGATCCGCGCTTCGCCGCCCGGATGCACGGGGGCCGGCTCGGGGTGGACGACGCGCTGGACGAGGCGCTGTGGCGCGACCCGCCGATGAACAACCAGCCCGCCCGCTACGCGCTCGCCGACACGGAGCTGGGGGGCCGGCTCATCCGGCGCGGTGACGCGCTGATCCTGGGGATCGCCGCCGCCAACGACGATCCGGTGATCCGTCCCGACGACGGGGTGAGCGAGCCGGGCAACCGCGCCCATCTCGCTTTCTCGGCGGGGCCGCACGTCTGTCCCGCGCAGGTGCCGGCGCGGCTGATCACCCGTACCGCCGTCAACACCGTGCTGCATCTGCTGCCCGACATGAAGCTCGCGATCCCCCCCGATGAGGTGGCCTGGCACCCGTCCCCGTGGACCCGGGTGCCGAAGTCCCTGCCGGTGGAGTTCTCCCCGGCGCGGATCCCGGCCCGCGGCGAGTGACCGGCGGTCGGCCGGACGGCGGGCAGCCCGCTGACGGCCGGCCGCCGCGGAAGGGCCGGCCGGCGCGGAGAAACCGACCGGCGCGGAAGGGCCGGCCGGCGGGGAAAGGACCGGCCCACCAGCGGGGACGGTCACGGAGGGGCGGAGTCCGGAACCCGCCGACCGGCGGGTGATCCCCGCCGTCCCGCCACTCCCGGTGGCCGTCGTCCCGGCGGCAGGATGGCCACCACCGGTCACGGGGACGTGACCACGGACAAGGGAGAGCCGATGACCGCCACCCCGCCACACCCCACCGGTTCCGACCGCCCGGTTCCGCCGCCCCCGCCGTTCGACACGGAGCTGGCGGCGGCGCTGGAGGTCATCACCGCCGGGATGGGCAGCGCGCCGGAGCTCACGGACATCCCGGCCATGCGCAGCACCGTAGGCTGGGGGCCGTCCGACGAGGAGCTGAGCCGGGACGGCGCCATCGCGTTCGAGGAGCGTACGGTGCCGGGGCCGCCCGGTGAGCCGGACATCTCGCTGCTCGTCTGCCGGCCCACCGGGACCGATCCGGCCACCCGGCTGCCCGCGCTCTACCACATCCACGGGGGCGGCATGATCGTCGGCGACCCCAGGACCGGCCTGGAGGGCCCCCTCGACTGGGCGCTCGCACTCGGCCTGGTCGTGGTGTCGGTGGAGTACCGGCTCGCCCCCGAGCATCCCCATCCGGCGCCGGTGGAGGACGCGTACGCGGGGCTGCTCTGGACGGCGGAACACGCCGCCGAGCTGGGTATCGACCCCGCCAGGATCATTGTCGCGGGCGGCAGCGCGGGCGGTGGACTGGCCGCCGCCGTCGCCCTGCTCGCCCGCGACCGGGGCGGTCCCGCGCTCGCCGGGCAGATGCTCATGTGCCCGATGATCGACGACCGCAACGACACCCCGTCGAGTTTCCAGATGGCGGGACTCGGTGTGTGGGACCGGGCCGCGAACCACACCGGCTGGACCGCCCTGCTGGGCGAGGCGCGCGGCGGCCCGGACGTCTCCCCGTACGCCGCTCCCGCGCGGGCCACGGATCTGTCCGGACTGCCGCCCGCGTTCATCGATGTCGGCTCCGCCGAGACCTTCCGGGACGAGGACGTCACGTACGCCTCCCGGCTGTGGCAGGCGGGCGGCCGGGCGGAACTGCACGTATGGCCCGGCGGCTTCCACGGTTTCGAGGGGATGGCGCCGCAGACCGCGCTCGCCCAGGACGCCAGGGCCGCCCAGCTCCGCTGGCTGACCCGGTTGTTGGAGAACTGAACCCGGCCCCCGGGAGAGGGAACGGCGGACGCCCGCACCCGTGTTTGGCCGCGGGCCTCCGGCACCGCAGGATGAGGGCGTGAAGGAGCTCGCGGGCAGACTCGCCGCGCTCGACCCCGACGCCGGGGCGGCGCTCCACGTGATCGCGTACTTCGACCGGCTGGTCGAGGGCCGGGCCGGCCTGGAGGCGCTGGTGCGCGGCGCCGCGGTGCTCTCCGGCTGCCCGGCCCGGCTGGTGGACGAGGAGCGGGGGGTACGGATCCGGGTCGGCCCCGACGGCGTACGCCTGGACGGTGGCGCACCGCCCGGTCCCCACTGGATGTCGGCGCCGCTGGAGCCGGGCGGCGTCCCCGCGGTGTGGCTGGAGCTGGCGACCCCGCCCGGCCCCGGTGGGGTCCACCCGATGGTGGTGGAACGGCTCACGGCAGCCGCGCGGGCGGTCCTCGACCGGACCCGGGGCCGGGCCCCGATCCGGCGGCCCGGTGACGATCCGGCCTCGGTGGAGGTACTGCTGGACGCGTCCGCCCCGGCGCCCGCGCGGCGGCGGGCGGCCGGACGGCTCGGGCTGGGGAACACGGCCCTGGCCCGTGCGGTGGCGGCGGCCGGGGCGCCGCCCGCCGTCGAGGCGGTGCCCGGACCCGAGGCCCGGCCGTCCGGGGCCGGGGGACGGCGGGCCGGGATCGGTCCCGCCGTGCCGGTGCTCGGCCTCCCGGCGTCCTGGGCCGCCGCGCGCGTCGCGCTGCGGTTCACGGCGGAGGGCGACGAGCGGGACCCCGGCCCGAGGACGGTGTACGCGGACGACCTGGGCTCCCTGGTGCTGTTGGCGGACGCGGTCGGCGCCGGGGCCGAACCGGTGCCCGACGTACGGGCGCTGGAGCGCGCGGTGGCCGCGGCGCCCTGGGCGGCGCTCACGCTGCACACGGTCGCGTTCGCGCCGAGCCTGCGCGCGGCGGCGACAGAGCTGACCGTGCACCACTCGACGCTCCAGGACCGGCTGGCCCAGGCGGAGCAGTGGCTCGGCTGGCCGGTGCGCGACCCGTACGGGCGACTGCGGCTCCAGTTGGCGCTCATGACGCGGCGCCTGCACCGGGCCCCGGGGCTCCGGCCGTGAGCACCACCGGATCCGGCGTTCGGCCCGCGCCGTTCGCCATGGTGCCGTTCCCGCGTCGTGCCGTTCCCGCGTCGTGCCGTTCCCGCGTCGTGCCGTTCCCGCGTCCGGACAACCGGACATCAGTCCATTTTCCTGAGAGAAGTCTGATTGGCCGGATTCCGCATACCACTGCATGACCAATCTCATTACAGTGGCCCGATGAATGGATTGCCGCCTCTCAGCAGCCATGCCACCGGCCGCATCTCCGCCACCCGGCTGGCATCCCTGCTCGGGCAGTGGCACCGGGGCGGTCCGCGCAGCGGCGGCCACGATCTGGCCGACGCCCTCGCCACGCGCGTCCGGGACGGCAGGCTGCCGCCGGGGACACGGCTGCCGTCCGAGCGGGAGCTGGCCGGTGCGCTCGGGGTCAGCAGGACCATGATCGGCGCCGCGCTGGAGCGGCTGCGGGACGCGGGGCTGGTCGCCTCCCGGCAGGGTTCCGGGTCCTGGACGGCGGCGCCGCCCGGAGTACGTCACCCGGGCACCGGGCTGCCGGACGGGGCCGAGCTGATCGACCTCACGCGGGCCTCCCCCGGCGCCGCGGACGGTCTGCTGCCGGCCTTCGAGGCGGCGCAGCGGGCCCTGCGGGAGGCGCTGCACGACGAGACGTACGACGATCTGGGCATCATGCCGCTGCGCGAGCGGCTCGCCGCCCGTTACACGGCGCGGGGGCTGCCCACCGCGCCGTCCGAGATCATGATCACCAATGGGGCGCACCACGGTTTCGCCCTCGCGCTGCGGCTGCTGGCGGGGCCCGGCGACCGGGTCCTGGTCGAACAGCCCGGCTATCCGCACGCCTTCGACGCGGTGACGGCCGCGCGGGGCCATCTGGTGCCCGTACCGGTCGATCCGTTCGCCGCGTCCGGCTGGGACATCGACGGGATCGCGGCGACGCTCCGCCAGACCTCGCCCCGGCTGGCGTATCTGATGGTCGACTTCCACAACCCCACCGGGCGGCGGATGGCCGCCGAGGACCGCGAGCGGCTGGGCGCCGTGCTGGCCGCCACCCGGACCTACACGGTCGTCGACGAGTCGGCGGTGGAGCTGGATCTGGGGGGCGCGGAGGGCGGGAACGGGGCCCCGGGCGGAACCGGGTACGGGGACGGAACCGGGTACGGGGACGGGTGCCGGACCGGAGGCGCGCCGCCGCCGCTGGCCGCGTTCGCGCCGCGCTGGACGATCACGGTGGGCTCGCCCGCCAAGACCCACTGGGGCGGGCTGCGGATCGGCTGGATCAGGGCCTCCGAGGAGCTGATCGGCCGGCTCGGTGCCATCCGGGCCTCGCTGGACCTGGGCTCGCCGCTGTTCGAGCAGCTCTGGCTCGCCGGGCTGCTCACCGACCCCGTGCCGTGTCCGGGACCGCGCCGCCGTGCGCTGCGCGCGCAGCGGGACGCGCTGGCCGGTGCGGTGCGTGCCGAGTGCCCCGACTGGTCCTTCCGTACGCCGGAGGGGGGCGTGAACCTCTGGTGCCGGCTGCCGGAGCCGATCGGTTCGCGGCTGGCGGGCGCCGCGCGGCAGCACGGCGTGCTGCTGACGCCCGGCGCGCGCTTCGGGGTGCAGGACGGTCTTGAGCGGTGGCTGCGGCTGCCCTTCGCCCAGCCGCCCGACCGGTTGCGGGAGGCGGTGCGCCGGATCGCCGCCGCCCGCGCCGGGCTGACGGGTGCCCCGTGAGGGCGCGCGCCGCGCGGTGGATATTCTGAGCGGTGATGTTCACCCCTGAGGGCCCGACCCTTCGCGAACTCGCCGTGCAGGCGCTGTCGTCCGTCGAGCACGGCTACGACCTGCTGGCGCCGAAATTCGACCGAACGCCGTTCCGGACGCCCGAGCCGCTGCTGGACGCGGTGGTCCGTGCGGCCGCGCCGCTCGGCCCCTTCCGTACCGGTCTCGACATCTGCTGCGGGACCGGCGCGGGGGTGGCGGTGCTGCGGCGGCTCTGCACGGAGCGGGCCACCGGCGTCGACTTCAGCGCCGGGATGCTCGCCGTGGCGCGCGCCACCCTGCCCGGCCTTCCGGACCCCGACGCGCCGCCGGGCCGGTCCGGCTCCCCGGCCGTGGACTGGGTACGGGCCGACGCGCGCGCCCTGCCGTTCCGGGACACCTTCGACCTGGCGGTGAGCTTCGGGGCGTTCGGCCACTTCCTGCCCGGCGAGCGGCCCGTGCTCTTCGCCCAGGCGTACGCGGCGCTGCGGCCGGGCGGCAGGTTCGTCTTCCCGGTGCCCGCGCCGCCCCGGGTCGGCTCGGCGGCGTACTGGGCGATGTGGGGGTTCGACGGGGCGATGCGGCTGCGCAATCTGCTCCGGCACCCGTCGTTCGTGATGTACTACCGCACCTTCCGGCTGCCCGATGTGCTGGACGACCTGGCCGGGGCGGGCTTCACGACCGCTCTGCTGCCCCTGCCGGAGCTGGGGACGCGGTCCGACGGCAGCCCGCGCTGTGTCCTGGTGGTGGCCACCGCCGCAAAGCCGTGAGCCACGCCGCGCCACGCCCGCGCCCGGGACGCCGTGCGCCGGCAGCTACACCCGCGTCCGGGAGGACGTGAGCGGCGCTACACCCACTCCCGGGAGGCCGAGACCGCGGTGGTGGCGGCCTTCTCCACCAAGGAGATCCCCGCCTCCATGCTGACGCTGCCCCGGGAGAGCACGGCGAGCAGATAGGTGTGCCCGTCCACCACGATCCGGCCGATGCTGTTCACGTCCCACAGGCCGGTCGCGCTCCGCGAGAGCCAGCCGTTCTTCAGCCCGGTCACCGTGCCCGCCGCCGAGACGCCCCAGTCCTGGCCGGGTTCTATCCCGCCCATCAGGCTCCGTACATACGTACGGGAGGCGGCGGTCAGGGGGGAGGTGGCGTCGTCGCCGAAGACCGCCGACAGCAGGGCGATCTGATCGGCCGCGGTCGACTGCGTCAGCCCCCACAGCGGCCCGCTGCCCGCGGTGGTGCCGGTCATGCCGAGGCGCCGGTTCGCCGCGTCCAGACCGTCGCCCTTGCCTATCGCGCGCCACAGCGCGTCCGCGGACTCGTTGTCGCTCACCTTGATCATCTTGGTGGCGCGGGTCTTCTCCGCCGTGGTGAGCGCGCGGTGCTCGTCCTGCGCCTGGAGCAGGAGCGCCACCAGGATGTTGACCTTCACGATGCTCGCCGTGTCGTACGTCGCCGTGGTCTTCCCCACTCCGACGCCGTAGTCGGCCTCGCGGCCGTCCTTGAGATCGATGAGCGCGACCGAGACGGACGCCTTGGCGGGCTTCGGCAGGGCGGCGAGCCGCCGCGTCAGGACCTGGTCGGGGTCGACCGTCCGCGAGGACGCCCCGGCGCGGGACGACGCGGCCGACGGCGACTCCAGGGCGGCGGTGGCCGACCGGGTGAGTCCGCCCGACCGCGGAACCGCGTCGGAGTCGCCGCGGACCGGCGACGGGAAGCCCGTCGCCGTCCACACGGTCAGGCAGACGACCGCGGCGGCGGCCGCCGGGAAGGCGGCCCGGCGCGGCAGGGAGCCGCGACCGGAGGGGGCGAGACGATGACGGGACATGGCGGTGAGGCTAGGAACCTCGACTGAGCCTTGTCTGTGGCGCAGGTTAAGTTTCTATGACAAATCTTCTGACACACCATCGAATCGGTGATTTGCGTCACTTTCCACCAGGAAAGTAGCGGTCGAGCAGCTCGTTGCGGAACACACCCCGCGGATCGAGCTTCGCCGTCAGCGCCTCGAAGTCCGCGTAGTGCTCGTACAGCTCGCGGACGTGCTCGGGCCCCATCACGAAGAGCTTGCCCCAGTGCGGCCGGGTGGCGAACGGCGCCAGTGCCTCCTCGATGGCGGCCAGCACCGGCGTCACCGCGTCGGTGTCCGGGACCCAGGTGAAGTGGAAGGCCACCGTGTCCCGTCCGTACGCCGGGCTGAGCCACAGGTCGTCGGCGGCGACGGTGCGTATCTCGCCGATCTGGAGGACGGACGCGATCCGCTCCCCGATGCGGGCCAGCGCGTCGAACGCGGCGGGACCGTCCTCCCTGGCCACGAAGTACTCGCTCTGGAGTTCGTCGCCGCTGCTCGGGACGTAGCCGGCGCGGAAGTGGGGCAGCCGTTCGTGCCACGGCCCCGGGACACCTCCCTGTTCGGTGCAGGTGGACGCGTCCATGCCGGGCACCGGGTGGCGGGGGCCGTCCGCGGCGACGGCGCCGAGCCAGGTGTCCGGCGCGGGACCGTCGCCGGGGACGGGGCCGTCAGTGCTGACAGCGCTGACAGCGCTGTCGGTCCGCTGCTTCAGCCACAGCTGCGCCGCGCCGTCGGGGCGCCAGTCGGTGAAGACGCTCACGCTGTAGGCGGCGGTCAGGATCTCGTCGAAGTGTTCGCGCAGCCGCGCGTACGCCAGCCCGTCGTACACCCACTGCCGGATCTCGTAGGCCGGTACGAGACCGAGCGTCATCCGGGTGACCACGCCCAGGGCGCCCAGGGCGATCACGGCGCCGGGGAAGTCCGCGTCCCCGCGGGCGAGCCGGAGCGGTTCGCCGTCGGCGGTGACGATCTCCAGCGCCTGTACGGCGGAGGCCAGCGTGCCGTTGCCGGCCCCCGAGCCGTGGGTACCCGTGGAGCAGGCGCCGGCGACGGAGATGTGCGGGAGCGAGCCGAGGTTGTGCAGGGCGAGGCCGGCGGCGTGGACGGCGCCGGTGAACTCGGCGAACCGCATCCCCGCGCCGACCGTGACCGTGCGCGCCGCCGTGTCGACCTCCACGGTCGCCGGCAGTCCGGCCACCGAGACCAGGTCGCCGTGCGTGTCGGCGATCGTGTTGAACGAGTGGCCGCTGCCGAGCGCCCGTACCGCGTCGGAGCCCGCGACGATCTCCCGCAACCGCTCCACCGACGCGGGGGTGTGCAGACGCGCCGCCCGGAAGGTGATGTTGCCCGCCCAGTTCCGTACCACCGGCGGTACGGAGGAGTCGCGCGGATCTTCGGTGCGTCCGGGCTGCTGCGGCACGGAACTCTCCTTCGCTGCGTCGGGGCGTGGGGGACCATGCCCGCTCGGGGTTCTTCTTATCAGGACCGTGACCTGCTTGGTTAGGGTCCGTGGCGTGCCGCGCGGTACGCCACGGAGGAGTACGGGCGCGGCAGAGAGCAGGTGGGTCCCGGTGACCGAGGAACTTCCCGTGGGGCGCCGGTGGGCCGTCGGGGCGCTGCTGGTCATGACGTTCGCGACCGGTCTGGTGGACGCGGTGAGCTTTCTGCGGCTCGGCCATGTCTTCGTCGCCAACATGACCGGCAATGTGGTCTTCCTGGGATTCTCCGTCGTACGGAGCGATCAACTGCCGGTCGTCGCGCCGATCGTGGCGATGACGGCCTTCGTGCTCGGGGCGTTTCTCGGCGGTCAGCTGAGCAGGATCCTCGGTGACCGGCCACGGCTCTGGCTCGGCGGTGCCTTCGCCGGGCAGGCGGCCGGTCTCGCGCTGACGGCGCTGCTGCTCGGTACGGGGGTGCTGCGCGCCGAGGGCCGGCAACGGCTGGCGGTGGTCGCGCTGCTCGGGCTCTGCTGCGGGCTGCAGAACGCGACGGTACGGCTACTGGGGCCCCGGGACCTGACCACGACGGTGCTCACCCAGACCCTGACGGCGCTCACCGCCGAGAGCGTGCTCGGGGCCGGGACCGGCGCCAGGCCGCATCGCCGGGCCGGCTCCGTGCTCGCCATGTTCGCCGGGGCCGCCTGCGGGGCGCTGCTGCTCCAGGTGACCCTGGCGGGGGTCGTGGCGCTGGCCGCCGCGCTGGTGGCGGCCGTTTCCTGGGTCTTCTCGCGAGGGCCGCGCCCGGCCGGCTGACCCGGCGTCGGCCGGGCGGCGGGTCAGCCGGCCGCCGTCACCAGCAGCCTCTCGACACGCCGCAGCGCCTCGCGGACGTTCTCCTCGCCGGTAGCCCCGCGCGCCTCGGCCGGGGTCATCCAGCGCAGCGGGGCGTCGGGCCTCTCCGGGCGGACCGTGTCCGGCTCCGCGGTGGCCAGCACGTACCGGAGATCGGCGTGTTCGTGCGCGGGCTCGCCGCCGCCCGCGGGCACGGGCACGATCACCACCTGGACGAGGGACGCGTCCGGGCACGGCGTCAGATCGCGGAGCCCGGTCTCCTCGCGGGCCTCCCGCAGCGCGACGTCCAAGGGGTCGGTCTCCCCCGGGTCGCCGTGGCCGCCGACCTGGAGCCAGGTGTTCATCCGGGGGTGACGGCGCATCAGTACACGTCCGCTGCCCGGGTGGGTGATCAGGGCCGAGGCCGTCACATGCAGCGGGAGGGAGCGCAGCCAGGGGTCCTCGGCGCCGCGCGCGAGGTCCCGTACGCGGGTGACGTCGGCGGCCTCCGCCGGGTCGTCGGGCCGGTATCCCGCGAGCACCTCGTCGATCCGTCGCCCGGCTGTCCGCATGCGCCTCTCCCTGATCTGGGTTCTCGGTTCCCGTTGGCCGGGCCGAGCGTAAGGAATCGGGTGGGCCGGTGTCCTCCGTTTTTCCGGCCCGGCGAGCACAGCAGGTCACCGATCGCATACGCTGCGCGACATGAGTGGTGCGAGCGGCGGGGCGACCGGCGGTCCGAGGGCACACCCCAGGGCCTGGGCCGTGCTGTTCACCGTGCTGGCCGCGCTGCTGCATGTGCTGGGCTGCGCCCATGGCCCGGTCCCGGCCGCCCCGTCGGCGGGTGTCCCGGCCGGCCTGTCGGTCGTGGCGTACCAGCCGTCCGCCGCTGAGCCCGCGCTCCCGGCCGCCGGATGCGCGGGACGCGCCTCGCACGGGGCGTCGTCCTGTACCGACACGGACGAGCCGAGCGTGCTGCCGCAGCGCCCCGACGCGTTCGCCGCGGCGACGGCGGACCGGACCCTGCCGGGGGACACGGCCGTACGGAACACGGCGGTCCCGCCCGTGCACCCGGCGCGGGACGGGGCGCCCGCCGGAGCTGGGGCGGAGCCGGACCACCGGCGGCGCGCGGCCCTCGGGGTGTGGCGGAACTGACGGCGGTCACGGGCCGCTGACGGCGGGCCGGGCGCCGGTGCGTCCGCGCCGTCCGCGGCCCCGACGGCCGACCGACTGTTCCGAGTTCACACCACCAGGACCGGGCGCCCCGCGCGTCCGGCCGCAGGAGACCGCGCACATGAATCCGTTCGAAACACCCGCCGACGCACCCGTCGGCGCGTCCGTCAGGACCGCACGTCCCTTCCCCGGCCGCCTCGGCGCCCCGTCCGCGCTGCCCGCGCGGAGCCCCGCGGGGCTTGTCGGCGACACCCCGACCCTCTGGGTGGGCGCGCCGTTCACCGCCGTGGAACGGGGGTTCTGGGCCAAGCTGGAGGGCCACAACCCCGGCGGGATCAAGGACCGTACGGCGCTGTACATGGTGGCGCGCGCCCGCGAGCGGGGCACACTGCGCCCCGGCGCGCGCATCGTGGAGTCCACCTCGGGCACCCTGGGCCTCGGGCTGGCGCTGGCCGGGGTGGCCTTCGGTCATCCCGTCACCGTGGTCACCGACCCGGGCATGGAGCCGCTGATGAGCGGTCTGCTGACCGCGTACGGCGCCGACATCGAGCTGGTGCGGACGCCGCACCCGGTGGGCGGCTGGCAGGAGGCGCGCCGGCTGCGGGTGGCGGAACTCCTCGCCGCGGACCGCGACGCCTGGTGCCCCGACCAGTACCACAACCCGGACAACGTGGCCGCGTACCGGCCGCTCGCCCATGAGCTGATGGCCCAGCTCGGGCGCGTCGACACCCTGGTCGTCAGTGTGGGCACGGGCGGGCACTCCGCCGGGATCGCGTCCGTGCTGCGCGACCGCTTCCCCGCCCTGCGCGTGGTGGGTGTCGACACCACCGGCTCGACCATCTTCGGCCAGCCCGCGGCGCCCCGGCTGATGCGGGGGCTCGGCAGCAGCATCCATCCGCGCAATGTGGCCTACGGCCTCTTCGACGAGGTGCACTGGGTGGCCGCTCCCGAGGCGGTCTGGGCCGCGCGGCTGCTGGCGCGGGCGCGCTATGCCACCGGCGGGTGGAGTGTGGGGGCGGTGGCGCTGGTCGCGCGCTGGCTGGCCCGGGTCCGGCCGGTACGGGAGCGGATCGTGGCGGTGTTCCCCGACGGCCCGCAGCGCTACGTCGGCACGGTGTTCGACGACGCGTACTGCCGTGAGCACGGGCTGCTGGGGGTGCGCCCCGCCGAGGAGCCGGAGGAGATCGCGCACCCGGGCGCGCGGACGGTCACCCGGTGGACGCGGTGCACGACGGTGGTGGATCCGCTCGCGGAGCCCGTCCGCACCCCGAGTGCGGAACCCGTCCGTACCCCCGGTGCGGCGACCGGCGTGGACGGCGTCCCCGGTACGACGGGAGCCGCCCGGTGAAGCGGGGAAGGACACCGCGGACGCCCTCCGGCGGCGCCTCCGGGGCGGCAGCGGGCCGGAACCCGGTCGCGGGGGTGTGGGCCGGCACGCTCTCCTTCTCGCCCGCGGCACGGCTGCTGATGGCCAATCAGTTCGCCATCAATCTCGCCTTCTACATGCTCATGCCCTATCTCGCGGCGCATCTCGCCGGCGGGCTCGGACTGGCCGCGTGGGCGGTCGGGCTGGTGCTCGGCGTACGCAACCTCTCCCAGCAGGGCATGTTCCTCATCGGCGGCACCCTCGCCGACCGGTTCGGCTACAAGACCCCGATCATGGCGGGCTGTCTGCTGCGCACGGCGGGCTTCGCCCTGCTGGGCTGGGCGGACCAGTTGCCCGCGCTGATCGTGGCCTCGGCGGCGACCGGGTTCGCGGGGGCCCTGTTCAACCCGGCGGTGCGCGCCTATCTGGCCGCCGAGGCGGGTGACCGGCGGGTCGCCGCCTTCGCAACCTTCAACGTCTACTACCAGGCGGGCATGGTGCTGGGCCCGCCGGTCGGCCTGCTGCTGCTCGCCGCGGACTTCCGGCTGGTGTGCACGGCCGCCGCGGTGATCTTCGCCGCGCTGACGGTGCTCCAGTGGCGGGCGCTGCCGGCCCGGGGCGGCGCGGGGAGCCCCGGCGGGCCCGGGGGGCTCACGGCGCAGTGGCGCACGGTGCTGGCCAACCGGCCGTTCCTGCTCTTCTCGGTCGCCATGATCGGCTCGTACGTACTGACGTTCCAGGTCTATCTGGCGCTGCCGCTGGCGGCGTCCGACGCGCTCGGCCCCGCCGCCGAGAAGGCGACCGGCGCGCTGTTCGTGGTCTCGGCGGTCGTGGCGGTGGCGGGTCAGCTCCGGCTGACGCGGTGGGCGACGCGGCGGTGGAGTCCGCACGGGGCGCTGGTGCGGGGGCTGGCCGTCATGGGGCTGGCGTTCCTGCCGCTGGCGCTGGTCCCGGCCGGGGGCGGGCGCGGGGCGCGGCTGGGGGTGCTCGCCGCGCTGCTGGCGGCGGTCGTCTCGCTGGCCGTCGGGAGCGCGGTGGTGTACCCGTTCGAGATGGACACGGTGGTCGCGCTCTCCGGCGACCGGCTGGTCGCCACGCACTACGGCCTCTACAACACCGTCTCCGGGCTGGGCATCACGCTGGGCAATCTCGCCACCGGTGCGCTGTGGGACCTCGCGGAGCGCCATGACGTCCGCTGGCTGCCCTGGACGGTGCTGACCGTGACCGGGCTGGCGTGCGCCTCGGCGGTGGGTGCGCTGGCGCGCGGCGGCCGGCTGGAGCGCCCGGTGCCGGGGCCGGTGCCTGTCTGACCGACCGGGTGCCGTCCCCGCCCGACGGTCCGTGAAGTCCGGGGCATAGCATCGGTTGCCGCAATGGACATCTCTTGGTGGGAAATGGCCGCGCTGGCCGCGGCGGCGGCACTCGTCGGCTTCTCGAAGACAGCGGTGAGCGGCGCGAACACGGTCAGTCTGGCCGTGTTCGCCGCCGTGCTGCCCGCGCGTGAGTCGACGGGGGTACTGCTGCCCGTCCTGATCGTCGGCGATGTGCTCGCGGTGCTCATGTACCGGCGCCACGCCCACTGGCCGACCCTGTGGCGGCTGTTCCCCGCGGTCGCCGCGGGGGTGGTGCTGGGCACGCTCTTCCTCGTCTGGGCGGACGACGCGGCCGTCCGTACGTCGATCGGCGCGATCCTGCTGCTGATGGCCGGGGTCACGGTGTGGCGGCGGCGCGCCGCCCGGAAGGCGGCGGAGGCGGAGGCGGCAGACGCCGACAAGGACGGCGGCAAGGACAGCGAGGGTGGCGGCGACGATGTGTCCGGGTCGCCGACCGGCCGGCTGAAGGCGCGTTCGTACGGTGTGCTCGGCGGCTTCACCACGATGGTGGCCAACGCGGGCGGTCCTGTCATGTCGCTCTATCTGCTCTCCGCGGGCTTCGCGAAGCTCGGCTTCCTCGGCACCTCCGCCTGGTTCTTTCTGATCGTCAACACGTCGAAGCTGCCCTTCAGCGTGGGGCTCGGGCTGATCGACGGGCCGTCGCTGCTGCTGGACGCCGTGCTCGCGCTGTTCGTCATACCGGGCGCCCTCATCGGCAAGGCCTGTGTGGACCGGATCGACCAACGGCTCTTCGAGCGGCTGGTGATCGGGGCGACGATTCTCGGGGGTCTGCAGCTTCTGCTGCGCTGACACCGCACACCAATACCGTCCGATATGTGCGGTTCACGTGGTTTACGGTGCTCTCATGGACGCGGATCACGAAACCGGCCCCGGTCCCGAGTCCGGCGCCCACCGCGCGCCGCGCTCCCGGACGAGGGCGGCGGAGCGCTGGAGGGCCTTCACCGCTTCACCCTTCCTCCCCGCCGTCGTGCTGATGTTCATCCTCGCGGCGGCGGCCGGGCTCTTCGCCGGCTCGTACACGTACAACATGGCGAACCCGACGCCGCGCCGTATCCCCGCCGCCGTGGTGGGCCCCACCGACACCGCGGAGGCCCGCGCCTTCGTGGGCGGCATGGAGAAGGCACTCGCCGCGTCGCTCGAACTCCACCCCTATCCCACGGACGCGGCGGCCCGCCGCGCGGTGGAACAGCAGGAGGTGTTCGCGATCCTGACGTTCCGGCCCACCGGAGTGGACTTCGCCGTCGCCGGCGCCGCCGGGGCGTCCGTGGCGCAGGTGCTCACCGAGACGGCCGCCGCGGTGAGCAGAGCGGTGGGGGTGCCCGTACGGATCAGTGATGTGAAGCCGCTCCAGAAGGGGGACCCGCGCGGGCTCGCGCTCTTCTACATCTCGCTGGCGGCCGTGATCGTCGGTTTTGTCGGCGCCATCCAGCTGAGCGTCCACGCCCGGGGGCTCGACCCGGGTGAGCGCATCGCGTTCACCGTCGCGTACTCGCTGCTCGGCGCCTTCGCCATCGCCTCGGTGGTCGACTGGCTGCTGGGCGCGCTGCGGCTGCCGTTCGCCGAGTCGTGGCTGATCCTGGCGTTCACCATGTTCACGTCCGGCATGGTGTTCACCATGTTCAACACCCTGATGGGGCGGTGGGCGATGCTGCCCACCTGGGGACTGATGGTGCTGCTGGGCAACCCGTCGTCCGGTGGTGCGGTGTCCTGGCCGCTGCTGCCGTCGGTGCTGGGCCATATCGGGCGCTGGCTGCCGCCGGGGGCCTCGGTCAACGCCCAGCACACCGCGGTGTACTTCGGGAACGCGCAGCATGTGTTCCCGTTCGCCGTGCTGGCCGGCTGGGCGCTGGTCTCCTGCTGCGTGTTCTGGTTCTGGCGCCACCGCCACCCGGGCGGCCGGACCGCCGAGGACACGTGACGGGTGTGACCGGACACCGGTGACCGGCACAACCTCTGTGGCCCTCCGGGTGTCCTACAGGTCAAGCGGCACAGCGCGACCGACTCCGGGCGAACACAGATCCGGTACGGACACCCGGTCGAGACCGTGCCGTGACGACCGATCGCCTGTCACCCTCACGTGTCACCGGTCCACTTCACGTGCCACCGGTCCACGGAACCACGGATCCAGCGTCTTGGACCGGCGGATCCGCGGACCGGCGGCCCCACCGAAACGGGGAACCACACCATGCGTATCCGACCCGCCTTCGCCGCTCCGGCGGCCACCGCTCTCGCCCTTCTCCCAGTCCTCACCGGCGCCCCGGCCGCCGTCGCCGCGGCGCCTTCCGCGGCCGTCGCCGTCTGCCGCGAGGGCGCCGTCACGGTGACCGCGGCCCGGTCCGCCACCCCCCACGTGGTGCGGATCAGTGTGACCAACAAGGGCGGCGCCACCTGCGTCGTCGACCGCGTCCCCACCGTCACCTTCGGGGATCTCGACGGCGCCGCGCAGCCCGTGCCGCCGGCCGGGAGCGCACCGTACCGGCTGGCCGCCGGCGCCTCCGCGTACGCCGCGGTCCGCACGCTCGACCCGGCCGCCGAGGAGTCGCGCACCGTCGCGTACCTGACCGTCTCGGGTGACCCGTCGCACCGCGGCACGCGCTTCGGCGCGGCGTCCGTGGGCACCTCCGGCACCATCCGGGTCTGGGAACCGGTCACCACGCTGTGGCAGCCCACCGCGGCGAAGGCCGACGCGGCCCTGGCGGCCGCCACCCGCTGACGTCCGCGCCCGGACGCCCGGACCGGGGTGCGGACATGCCCCCGGCCCGGCGGGAAGTCACGCGCGGCCTGGCAGAGTAAAGACACCAACAGCGGCAATACGTATGAGCGAGACGTGTCTGACGAGGGCGGAGTGTGCGGTGTGGAGCGGGAGCAGGAGCGGGACAAGATGGACTCACAGACGGTGGCCGGCGCTCCCTGCTGGGTGAGTCTGCTCGCGCGCGAACTGCCCGCGGCTCAAGCGTTCTACGGTGACGTGCTGGGCTGGACGTACCGCCCCGCCGGGCTGGGCGAGGACTTCTGCGTCGCGCTCTCCGACGGGATGGCCGTCGCGGGGATCGGCGCGCTCGCCTCGTCCCTCCAGGTCGCCGTCGCGTGGACGCCGTACTTCGCGGTGACCGACGTGGACGAGGCGGCGGCCAGGATCAGGGAGCGCGGCGCCACGGTCGCGGTGGGGCCGCTGGCCTTCCACTCCGGCCGTGCGGCGCTCGCCACCGACCCCGACGGGGCGGCCTTCGGGATCTGGGAGGGCGCGGTGCGCTCCGACTGGACGGTGGGCCGGGGCAGTGCGCCCGCGTGGCTGGAGCTGCGGACGCGCGACACACGGGACGCGGCCCGTTTCTACGGTCAGGTCCTCGGCTGGGCACCGGAGAAGCAGGACGGCTTCACACTCGTCCACGAGGACGACCACGCGGTGCTGCGCCAGGACGAGCAGATCGTCGCCAAGATCCGCGGCGGCGCCGTGCAGGCCACACCGGATCCGCAGCTCCGGCCGCGCTGGCATGTCTACTTCCGGGTTCCCGAGGCGGCCGGGTCCGTGGCGGCGGCGCTGGACGCCGGGGGCGCACTGGTCTCGCCCGAGGACACCTCGCCGGTCCCGCGGGACACACCGTTGCGGGAGGCGACGCTCCGCGATCCGGACGGCGCGCTCTTCACCGTCACCTCGGGCTGACCCACACCACACATCACTCCGGCGGGGCGTTGACTCTCACCCTGGACCTGAGGGTGAGAGTCAACGCCCCGCCGGAGTGTGTGGCACGGTCAGACGGGGCGCTCCGGACCCACTCCCTCGACCTCGAAGACGATCTCGTCCTCGTAACACCACCACCAGCCCTCGCCGGGTTCGTACGAACGGATGAGCGGGTGTCCGGAAGCGGCGTAGTGGGCGGTGGCGTGCTTGTTCTTGGAGGAGTCGCAGCAACCGATGTGGCCGCACGTCTGACACTCCCGCAGATGCACCCACGTGTCCCCCAGGGCGACACACTCCGGGCAGCTGTCCTCGCTGTCCGGGGTCACCTCCTCGACATCCGCGAGATGGGCGCAGATCGGGCTGCCCGACCCCGCTTCGCTGTTCGCCATCACGCCGCCTGTCCGACCCGCACAGGTCTCCTGGAGATCCATTACCCTCACCGTACGACCGGTCCCCCGCCCCCGCCAGCAGAGGAACCGGCGGAGAAGGCGGCCTGCCGCCTCAGGGCTTGTAGACCTTGCCGGGACCGGCGGTACCGGGGGCCAGCAGCTCGGGGACCGTGACGAAGGTGTAGCCGCGCTCCTTCAGTTTCCCGATGATGCCGGGGACGGCGGGCACGGTGCCGTCGTAGATGTCGTGCAGCAGGATGATGCCGTCCCGGTCCGCCTGGTCGAGGATGCGCTTCTCGATGAGGGCGGAGTCGGTCGTGGCGTAGTCCTTGGCGGTGGCGCTCCACATGATCTGCGCGAGCCCGAGTTCGCGGCTCACCTCGGAGACCTGGTCGTCGGTCCGGCCCTGCGGCGGGCGCATCAGCGTGGGCCGGTGGCCGGTGATCTTCTCGACGGCTTCCTGGGTGCGGGTGAGCTCCTCGCGTACGCCGTCCGCGTCCAGCTCCGTGAGGATCTTGTGCGACCAGGTGTGGCTGGCGACTTCGTGCCCCTCGTCCGCGATCCGGCGCACGAGATCGGGGTACTTGACGACATGGTCCCTGCCGAGCAGGAAGAAGGTCGCGTGGACCTTCTCCTTCTTCAGGATGTCCAGCAGTTGAGGCGTGTGTTCGGAGGGGCCCGCGTCGAAGGTCAGGGCTATGCAGCGGGCCTTCGCGCAGTCGACGGCGCCCGGGGCGAGGGCCGCCCCCTTCGTCGCGTCCTTCCTGGCGTCCGCGGGGGTGTAGCGGTCGTACGACGTGCAGCCGCCCAGCATCAGCGCCAGTGACGCGACCGCCACGACCGCGGTGGAGGCGCGCTTTCCGGACGCCCCTAGGTGACGAGACACGACAAACCCTCTTTCTCGGGGCATGCCGCAGCCACGGCCGGGCGTCCGGCCGACGGCACCCGGTCCGCTCACGGCATGACGAAGAACCGGCGCGCCCAGGGGCGCCGGTGGCGGTGAATGAACCGCGTCGCACTATACACACGAGGTATACACGCGATGCATAGTGGAGCGAGGGGCCCCTGACTCCGTTCCGGGAACATTCCGTGCCGGCGCCCCGTTGAAAGGGGTGAGGGTGTGGGTGGAACTGAGTCCCCGGGCCCACCTGAGAAAAGCCTGTGGGGAAGATCGTTCGGCTGAAGCCCCATGGAGCGCACCGCCGCGAGGCGACCGCCATCCGCGCCCTCCCCTGACGACCCCGACCGGCGTCCCCCCGTCCGGTCGGGGTCTCGCCATGTCCGCGGGCCCGGGCAGGCTGGGGACGCAGGGGCCTAGGCCGCCCGGGCCGGTGCGCCGCGGGGTCCTGGGCTGAGAGGATCGGCCGTACGGGTCCCTCCCGGAGCCGGGGCGGACCACGGACGTGCGCAAGGGCGGGGGCGGGAACGGTGGCGATGGCGGCCGAGGGCGGAGCGGAGCGGCCCGGCGGGTTCGAGGCGGCCACGGGCGACGGTCCGCCGCCCGCCTCGGCGCCCCGCGAGCGGGCGGCCGAGGTGCGGATCGCGTTCGAGGGGCTGCTCCAGATCAGGCGGCTGACCCACACCGGTCCCGGCGATCCCGCGGCCGTTCCCGCGCCCTGGGAGCTGCGCCGGCCGGTCCGGGCGGTCGCGCTCGCGCTGGAGGCGGCCTCGCTCGCCGCGTCGGCGGTGGACGCCTCCGGCGAGCGGACCGCGACGGGGTACCGCGTGTCGCCGGGTGAGCGGGAGGGCACCGTACGGGTGGAGTGGCTCGGCCCGCACGGCTCCGGGGCCGCGCGGCAGGAGGAGCGTGCCCTGACGGAGTGCGCCGCCGCGCTGGCACCGCTGGGCTGGGAGGCCCTGCTCTACCGCGGCCCGCGGCGCCGCCGGTTCCTGGAGGTGGAGCCCGCGCCGTAACCCCGCGCCCTGGCCCCACCCCGGGCCCCCGCCCCCTGGCCCCGCGCCGGGCGCATGCCACGGGGGCCCGGCGGCACGCGTCGGCGTACCGTCGGGCCCCCGGGTTCCCGTCCGCTTCCGGCCCGGGTCAGGAGCGGTTCACGGTCCACTTCTGGTTCGCGGTGCCCGCGCATGTCCAGATCTGGAGCCGGGTGCCGTCGGCCGAGCTGTTGCCGGTGGCGTCCATGCACTTGTCGGCCTGGACGTTCACGATGTCCCGCGCGGCGGAGATCCCCCAGCGCTGGTTCCCGCCACCGTTGCAGTCCCAGAGCTGCAACGGGGCTCCGTCGGCGGTGCTGTTGTCCTTCACCGTCAGGCACTTGCCGAAGGCCCGGATCGTACCGTCCGTACCGACGGTCCACTGCTGGGCGGCGACGCCGTTGCAGTTGTGGAGCTGGATGGGCGTGCCGTTCGCCGAGCTGGCCCCGGCCACGTCCACGCACATGCCGCCGATCCCGGTGATGGTGCCGGTGGTGCCGCCGGAGCCGCTGTCGCCCGTGGTGACGCGTACGTAGTCCACGACGAGCTGGCCCGGGAAGGGCGTGCTGCCGTCGGGGTCGCCGGGCCAGTAGCCGCCGACCGCCAGGTTCAGGATGAGGAAGAACGGCTTGTTGAACGCCCAGGCGCGTCCGCCGAGATCGGCGGGCGTCCGGCGCTGGTAGACATTGCCGTCGACGCTCCAGGTGATGGAGTCGGGCGCCCAGTCGACCGCGAAGGTGTGGAAGGCGTCGGCGAACGCCTGGCCGCCCGGGAGGGTGTAGCCGGCGCCGATACCGCCCGAACCGGAGTAGCCGGGGCCGTGCAGGGTGCCGTGGACCGTGCCGGGTTCGAAGCCGACGTTCTCCATGATGTCGATCTCGCCGCTGTTGGGCCAGCCGACGCTGCCGATGTCGTTGCCGAGCATCCAGAAGGCGGGCCACATGCCCTGTCCACGCGGGACCTTCATCCGCGCCTCGACGCGTCCGTACTGCGCGGTGAACTTGCCGGAGGTGTTGAGCCGGGCCGAGGTGTACTCGCACCGGCCGTACCAGCACTGGTAGTTGCCGGGGTTCTCACGGCGCGCGGTGATGACCAGATTGCCCTGGCCGTCGAGGGCGGCGTTGCGGTTGCCCGCCGTGTAGTACTGCCGTTCGTGGTTGTTGACGTTGTCGCCGGTCTCGATCTGCCACTTTCCGCCGTCGACCGCCGCTCCCGCCGGACCGTTGAAGTCGTCGTTGAAGGTCACGGCCGCCGCGGCGGCGGGGGCCGGATCGGGCACGGCGGCGGAGGCGGGTACCGCCGTCAGCACGCCGGTACAGCAGAGAAGAGCGAGCGCGCACAGCGTCGCTCGGCGTCTCAGGGAGATTCGCACGGGGCATCACATCACTTCACGTGGGGGGCATGAGCATGACAAGCCGCCCCGGGCGGCATGCGCGGCGAGCGCAGGGGAAGAGGCCGCCCCGGAGAGTTCTGTCCGCCAATGATTTAAGACAGGGAGTGACGCAGCGTCAAGCAGTTGGTATGGACCAAAGTTCGCCAGACCCGCCACAACTTCCCCGTAAACCCCGGCAAATCAGCGGCAACAGGGGCGCGCGACCGTCAACTCGCGCTGCACCGAGCCCGTCACCCCGTTCGGCAACTTGACCTGCACATGGCTGACACGAGGTGTTCACACACCCACACAGGTGCTGTGGAAAACTCCCGCTGAACCGTTTCCTCATGACCACCGCGGCACCCGCCCCCACCCTGTGGTCGTGTGCCGCGACGGCCCCCCGGAGAGGACAGCTCCCTCATGTCCCGTCGCCATCTCCCCACCCGACGCGCACTGTTGGCGCTCGGCGCCGCCACCGCGGTGATCGCCACCACGGCCGCCGCCGCACCGGCGGTCACCCCGTCCCGGACCACGGCCACCACGCCGGCCACGGCCACCGCGGCCTCCTCCACCGCGGCCACCGCCGCACTGGACGACACGTACTACCAGAACGCGATCGGCAAGAGCGGGGCCGCGCTCAAGTCCGCCCTGCACACGATCATCAAGGACCAGACGAAGATCTCGTACGCGGCGGTCTGGGACGCGCTCAAGAACTCCGACCAGGACCCCGCGAACTCCTCGAACGTGATCGAGTTGTACACGGGCAAGTCGATCTCGAAGTCGAGCAACGGCGGCAACACGGGCAACTGGAACCGTGAGCACGTCTGGGCCAAGTCCCATGGCGGCTTCGGCGAGGCGACCGGCCCCGGCACCGACCTCCACCACCTGCGCCCGGAGGACGTCCAGGTCAACTCCATCCGCGGGAACAAGGACTTCGACAACGGCGGCAGCGCCGTCTCCGGCGCGCCGGGCAACTACACCGACTCCGACTCCTTCGAGCCGCGCGACGCGGTCAAGGGCGATGTCGCCCGGATGATCCTCTACATGGCCGTCCGGTACGAGGGCGGCGACTCCTGGCCGGACCTCGAACCCAACGAGAAGGTCAACAACGGCTCCAGCCCCCTGATGGGGAAGCTGTCGGTCCTGAAGCAGTGGAGCGACGAGGACCCGCCGGACGCCTTCGAGAAGCGCCGCAACGACGTCATCTACAACCAGTACCAGCACAACCGCAACCCGTTCATCGACCACCCGGAGTGGGTCGAGTCGATCTGGTGACCGTGCCGCGGCGGCGTGCGCCCACCCCCGCGTGAACGGACGGTCCGCACGCCCCGGCCACCCACATGAGCCCGCTGATGGACATGTACGCATGACTCATGCGTACATGTCCATCAGTCGTTGCGGCCGGGGAAGTCCCCGATACCGGGTGCGATCGCCCTGGTTGGCGTCGGGTTGACGCATACGCGCGACCGCCGCATGTGGCATGAGGAGAATCAACCAGCCTGCGGCATATGCCAGAAGCACCACCGGATCGAGTGTTGCCAAATGCCTTACGGGCACGGGGCGCTTGTGCAACAGTCATAACGGTCCATCATCCAGACCAGGCCGTGCCGCGCCCGTATCGGAGTACGAGATGCCGTCCCCCCTGTTCGCGGACCACCCCGTCCCGCAGCCTGTCGAGCGGGAGACGGTGGACGCGCTCATCGCCAGGACCCGCGCGCTGCGCGGGGACGTGGAGGCGGTGCGCCAGGACAACGGGACGGACGACGAGACCCTGCGGCGCTGGCAGCGGGCGCTCTGCGATCTCGCGGTACGCCAGCTGGACCATCTGGGCGCACACCTGGACCAGCTCAGGGCCGGCCGTCCGGAGATCCTCCCGGCGGACGGCCGCGTCGAGAACTGCCCCGCGGAGGACGGTGCCGCTCCGGACGGCCGTCCCTCCCCGGACGCTCCCCCGCGGGGACAGCGGCACACACCCACGGCATGTGCCACGGGTACGGCGGGGGCCGGCGCCGGTCTCCCCCAGGAAGGGCCGGCCCGCGCGGCCCCGGTGCTCGGCCGGGTCGGCAGCGCCGAGTGGAACCTCCTGACCGACGAGGTGAACTGGTCGGAGGAGATGTACGGAATCATCGGCCGGGCGCGTGAGCGCGGGCCGATGACGCTCGACGAGCTGCCCTCCCTGGTCTTCGCCGACGACCAGTCGCTGCTCACGGGCATGGTGACGGACTGCCTGATCGACGGGAGGCCCATCGACGGCGAAGTACGTGTGGTCAGGGCCGACGGCCAGGTCCGTACGGTGCACATGATGGGCGAGCCGGTGCTGGACGCCGACGGCTGCACCGCCTCCTTGTGGGCCGTGCTCCGCGATGTCAGCGCGCTGCGCAGGAGCGAGCGCGCGGTGCGCGAGAGCGGCCGGTCGGTCCAGCGCGCGCAGCACATCGCCCAGACCGAGCACCGGCTCGTGACCGCGTTGCAGGAGGCCGTCGTCCCGTCGCGACGCGGCGCGCTGCGGCTGTCGCAGAGCGGCCCGGCCGCGCTGGAGCTGTCCGCGCGCCATCTGCCGTCGGCGGCCGGTCCGCCGGGCGGCGGGGACTGGTACGACGCGCTCGAACTGCCCGGCGGCGACACCCTGTTGACCCTCGGTGACCTCACCGGGAGCGGCCTCGCGGCGGCCTCGTCCCTGGCGATGCTGCTGGGCGCGGTGCGCGGGATGGCCGTGGCGGGGATCGAGCCGGGGGCGCTGCTGGGCCATCTCAACCAGCTTCTGGACACCACGGAACAGCCCGTGCTGGGCAGCGCGCTCTGCGCCCGGTACCGGCCGGCGACCGGGGCGCTCTCCTGGGCGCAGGCGGCGTGCCCCGCCCCGCTGCTGTTCCGCGACGGGACGGGGCACGCGCTGACACCGCCGGACGGCGTGCTGCTCGGCGCGACCTCGGGGGCCGGGTACGAACAGGCCGAGGCCCGGCTGGAGCCCGGGGATGTACTGGTGCTGCACACCGACGGACTGACCCGTGAGGGTGAAGGCACCGGAACGCGCCGGGAACGGCTCCTGGCTCTGGCGCCCCGGATGACGGGAACGTCGACGGCGCAGGAGTGGGTACGGGCGATCGGCGAGGAGTTCGGCATGGCCGAGCGCTCGGACGACGCCTGTGTGATGGCCGCCAGGATCGGCGGGGAAACGCGCTGAGCAGCGCCGGGTGGAGCCTTCGCGGATTCCTTCCGTGAGCGGTGAGCCCGCCGTGGTGAACTGTGGTCTGCGAGACCGCTGTGGTGACTGTGAGCTGTCAGCTGTGCACGCGTGCGCCGCTCAGGGCCTCAGATGTCGGCCCGGCCCGGTTCCGCCTTCCTGCCCGGGCTCTTCGGCAGCGCGCGTGCGATCTCCTCGCGCAGTTCCTCGATCTTCTCGTACCCCGCGTACTGGCCGGTGAGCCGGTACATCTCCCGCAGCCGGTCCCAGGTGCGGTGCGAGGAGGTCTCCCCCATCGACACCAGCGCGAGCCGCGCGTAGCGGTCGGCCTGTTCCGGATCGTCCGCGATGAAGCAGGCGGACGCCAGCGAGATGTAGTCGAAGATCTTGGACCGCTGCCGTCCGCCGCCGCGCAGCTCCAGCGCCTCCTTGGCGTGGCCCTGCGCGATCTTCGCCGCCTTCGGGTCGTGTTCGGCGAGGGTACGGAAGGCCAGCGCCTCCATGCCGTGGAGGTCCGCCTCGTCGAACATCTGCATCCAGCAGGGCGGCGGGACGTCCCCCTTGTCCGAGACGAAGAGGTCCTCCGCCTCGCCGAGGGTTCTGCGCATGGCCTGGCCGCGTCCCATCGAGGCCTGGGCCCAGGCCTCGATGGTGCGGAGCATGGCCTGGGTGCGGGGCAGATTCTCCTCCCCGGAGCCGGACTTGGCGAGCTTCATCAGATCGAGGGCCTCGTCGGGCCGGCCGAGATGGATCATCTGGCGGGCCGCCCGGGAGAGCGCCTCGCCGGCCCGGGGGCGGTCCCCGCCCTCCCGCGCCGCGTGGGTGGCGATGACGAAGTACTTCTGGGCGGTGGGTTCGAGGCCGACGTCGTGGGACATCCAGCCCGCGAGGACGGCGAGGTTGGCGGCGACGCCCCACAGGCGCCGCTGGAGATGGTCCGGGTGGCGGTAGGCGAGCATCCCGCCCACCTCGTTGAGCTGGCCCACGACGGCCTTGCGCTGGAGTCCGCCGCCACGGGCGGCGTCCCAGGCGCGGAAGACCTCGACCGACCGCTCCAGTGCCTCGATCTCCTGGGACCCGATGGGGGCGGCCTCGTAGCGGTCGAACCCGGCGGGTTCCGCGTTCAGGTGATCGTCGGCGGGTGGAGGGCCGGAGGAAGGTGCGGGGTCGGCGTGCAGCCAGTCGGTCAGAGTGCTGGTGAGTACGGTGCCTGCGGTGAGCGCTGCACCCGCGCCCACCAAGCCGCGACGGTTGAGCATGAGGTCCATTCCCGTGAATTCGGTGAGGACCGCTGCCGTCCGGTCGGGCGCCCAGGGCAGGGCGTCGGGGTTGTCCGCGTTCCCGGAGTCCCGTCGTTTCCCCGCGCGTCCGTTCCGTGCGAACCCGAGGTCCTCGATGGTCACGACACGACCGAGCCGCTCGGTGAACAGCGTGACCAGCACTCTCGGTACCGGATCGCGCGGAGTCTCCCCCATGTCGATCCAACGCCTCACCCGCGAGGTGTCGGTGGCCAGTTGGGGGTGGCCCATGGCCGCCGCCTGCCGGTTCACCAACCGTGCGAGTTCGCCCTTGGACCAGCCGGCCAGGCCGAACAGATCCGACAGACGGGTGTTGGGTTCACCGCTCACGTCAAGCCCCCAGGTTCTCGGCTGACTTGACAGTAACGCTCAGTCAGGTACCTGGCGACTATTCGCCAGGGTTCGCCAGGGTGCGCCAGATGGTGTGCCACCCGTTCGCCGGTGTCGAGTAGGAACGCGCCACCCCGGCCCGGCAACCGGACGTACTCCCCAGGGTGCCTCACGGCGGCCGGGGCGGGAAGGCGCCGTAACTCGTCGGCACACGAAGGGATCTGTAGCGCCCATGTACACAGCATCGTCCTCCGTGTCCGCCCCGCCCCGGTCCGGGCGTCCGGTCACCCCGGGCAGCGGACCGTATCTCGACCCCACCCACGCGGGACGGACTCGGTTCAGGGCGGGGGCGGGCACCCAGACGCTCAGCGGGAGACTCGACTTGTCCGGCCCCCAGGGCGCCCAGTTGCGCATGGCGATCACGGCGGTGCACCGGATCTGCCCCGAGTTCAAGCCCGTTCAGGTACTGCGCCGCAGCGGCCGGTCCGTCCTGCTGGTCGGGACCACGGGGCGGACCAGCGCGGTCGCCAAGTGCCTGCTGGACCACTCGCCCGTCTGGACGGAGCGGTTCCGCCACGAAATAGCGGCATATCGCTCGTTCGTCCGGAACCGGCCGCCGGTCCGGGTGCCCCGGCTCATCGCGGCGGACCCGGAGAACTGCGCGCTGATCATCGAGCGGATGCCCGGTCGCGCCGCGGCGCTGACCCGCCACCCCACGGAGGCGCCGCCGCGCGCGGACGTACGGGCCGCGCTCGGCGCGATCGCCCGGCTCAACACCTGGCGCCCGCAGGCCGATCTGTTCGGCGCACCGCTCGACTACGCGTCGCGGATCGCCCGTTACCACGAGCTGGGGCTGTTCACCGACCGGGATCTGGGAGACCTCCAGAAGCTGCTGCACGGTCTGGCGGGGGCCCGGCAGACCATGCGCCAGTTCTGTCACGGCGACGCGCTGCTCTCCAATATCCTGCTGTCACCGGCGGGCCCGGTGCTCGTCGACTGGGAGCACGCCGGCTGGTATCTGCCCGGGTACGATCTGGCGACGCTCTGGGCGGTGCTCGGGGACGCGCCGGCGGCGCGCCGTCAGATCAGCCAGCTCGCCGCGGCGAGCGGTCCGGTGGCGCGGGACGCGTTCCTCGTCAACCTGATGCTCGTGCTGACGCGGGAGATCCGGATGTACGAGACCGCGGTGCAGCGCGCGATGCGGGAGGCCCCCTCCCCGGGGCCCGGAGCGTCCGCGGCGGCGCAGCAGAGCGGCGCGCCGACGGGCGAGGAGCAGCGGCTGCTGCTGCGGCGGCTGCACGACGACTGCGCGATGGCGCGGCGGGCGGTGCGCGCCGCGGTCGGCACCCGCTGACCCGGCCCGCCGGCCCCCGGGGCCGTCCGAGGGGACGGTGGGCCGGCGGCCGGAGCTCCGCCCTCCTCCGCCAAATACATTCATTGGTACATTCCACTGACGCGCCGCAGGCCGGGGCACCACCGCGGAGAAACTCCGGGAAACCCATGCTGACGTGCGAAATCCTTCCCGTGGAGCCTGATTGACGGATCGTCCGGGAGCCGATACCTCTGGGAAGCGGATCGGCCCGGCAGTACGTAGCGCACCACCCGTCACTGGAGGCTGCATTGCAAGGTTCTCTCCGCCCGCGACCGAGATCGGCGCGCGGGCGCGCACTGCGGGCGGGCGGTGTCGTGGCGTCCGCCGCGCTGCTGCTCCCGCTCGTCTCGGCCGGCCCCTCCGCCACCGCGGAGCAGCCGGGCCCCGCGTCCCTTCAGGGTGAGTTCGCGGCGGCCGCCGCGCGGTACCAGGTGCCGCCGAGCGTGCTCCTCGGGGTCTCGTACCTCCAGTCCCGCTGGGACACGCACAGCGGCGCGCCGAGCGTGAGCGGCGGCTACGGCCCCATGCATCTCACCGACGCCAGGACCGCGCTCGCCGAGGCGCCGCACCACTCGGACGGTACGGAGGACGCGCGCGGCGACACCGCGCGCCCGCTGACGGCACCCGCCCGCGTGACGGTGCCGGGCACCGCGGAACTGCCCGCGTCGCTGCGCACCCTGGACCGCGCCGCCCGGCTGACCGGGCTGCCCGCCGAGGAGCTGCGTACGAGCCCCGCCGCCAATCTCCGGGGCGGTGCCGCGCTGCTGGCGGCGGCCCAGCGGGAGCTGGGCGAGCCGCTCAGCGCCGACCCGGCCCACTGGTACGGCGCGGTCGCCCGGTTCTCCGGCGCGGACGACTCCGCGACCGCCGCCGCCTACGCCCGGGACGTGTACGAGGTGATCCGCGCGGGCGAGCGGCGCACCACGGACAGCGGCCAGCGGGTGGCGCTGTCCGCGCTGCCCGGACTCGCACCCGACACCGGGCAGCTCTCCCGGCTCGGCCTGCGGTCGGGTGACCCGGCGCGCACGGAGTGCCCGCGCACGGTCTCCTGCACCTGGGTGCCGGCGCCGTACGAGGAGTTCGGCGAGGGGGACTACGGCAATCACGATCTGGCGGACCGGCCAGACTCCCAGAAGATCGACTACATCGTCATCCATGACACCGAGGGCTCCTGGGACACCACGCTCAAGCTGATCAAGGATCCGGAGTATGTGTCGTGGCACTACACGCTGCGCTCCTCCGACGGCCGGATCGCCCAGCACGTGCCGGTGAAGGACGTCGGCTGGCACGCGGGCAACTGGTACGTCAACGCGAAGTCGGTGGGGCTCGAACACGAGGGGTTCCTGGCCGCGCCGGACGCCTGGTACACGGAGTCGATGTACCGCTCGTCGGCCCGGCTGGTCGCGTATCTGGCGAAGAAGTACGAGGTGCCGCTGGACCGGCAGCACATCCTGGGCCATGACAACGTGCCGGGCACGACGCCCTCGACGATCCCGGGGATGCACACCGACCCGGGTCCCTACTGGGACTGGGCGCACTACTTCGAGCTGCTGGGCGCGCCGCTGCGGGCGAGCGGGGGCGGGCGCCCCTCCGTGGTGACGATCCGGCCCGACTACGCGGCCAGCAGGCCGCCGTACACCGGGTGCGAGAGCGCGGGCACGGCGTGCGCCCCGCACGGCTCGGGCGCCGTACGGCTGCACACGGCGCCGGACGCGAACGCCCCGCTGGTCAAGGACGCCGGGCTGCGCCCGGGCGGTCAGGACTCGACGGCGGACGTCAACGACACGGGCGCCCGCGCTTCGACGGGTCAGCGGTACGCGGTGGCGGCGCGGCAGGGTGACTGGACGGCGATCTGGTACCTCGGGCAGAAGGCGTGGTTCCTCGATCCCGCGGCGGCGCCCGCGGCCGTGGGCACGAAGGCGCCGGTGCTGACCCCGAGGGCCGGTCTCGCGGAGGTCCCGGTGTACGGGCGGGCCTACCCGGAGGCGGCCGCGTACCCGGCGGGCGTGCCGGTCCAGCCGGTCTCCCCGCTGCCGTACAAGCTGCTCGCCGGGCAGCGGTACGTGGTCGGGGGCGAGGGGCCGGGCGAGTACTACTACGCGGCCACCTTCGACCCGGCGGGCCACCACGTGGTGCGGGGCACGGAGCGGTACTACCAGATCCAGTTCGGGCATCGGATCGCGTTCGTGAAGGCGGCCGATGTCGAGGTACGTCCGGCGGGTCGCTGACCGGAGCCGGAGAACGGGGGGACGGGGGGACGGGGGGACGGGGGGGACGGGGGAATGACGTACGGGCGTTGCCGGCCACGGGGGAGTCGGTGACGCCCGTACCTCCGTACCCCCGTACCCGCGTGCCGTCCAGCCGTCCCGTCAGTAGCGCAGGACGGCGGCGATCCGGTCGTGCCCGTCGAGCGTGCCGTCCGGGAGGAACACGACGCGGGCGCCGCCGTCGAGCGCGCCCTCCACCAGTTCGTCCACGATGTCGTCGCGTACACCGGGACCGGTCGCGGAGGCGTCGTCGACGGGCACGAGATGGCCGTCCCGGACCCGGACCGTACGCCGGAAGTGCTCTTCGAGCGCGACCAGATCGGCCCGTTTCTCCCGTACCGACTCCCAGACCTCGTCCAGCCCGGCGGCGAAGGTGCGCCGCCCCTTCGCCTCGTCGAGCCGGTCCAGCACCTCGGCCTTCTCGCGGCGCGCGTGCTCCTCGACCACGGGGCGGATCTCCTTCAGCAGGACCGGCGCCGGGCCGTCCGTGAGACCGCCCTTGACCAGCCGGCCCGCGGCCGTGTGGGTGGCGTTGCCGGCCTCCGCCAGCAGGGCGAGGGCGGGGGCGAGTCCGACCAGGTGGAACGGCCTGGGCCGGCGTGCCAGGACGGTGCCCATGGCGTGGTCGACGGAGCGCAGGAAGCGGCGGGTCTCCTCGTCGCTGAAGGTGCTCGGGATGTTCCCGACCCGCTCCTCGCGCTCGACGTCCCAGCTCTCCTCCGGGGGCGTCATCGGGAAGCCGTTCACATGGTGCTCGTGCAGCGACTCGCCGGAACCGCTCCAGAGCGTCGCCCGGTCCGCGGCGATCCCGAGCACCCAGTACGGGCGGGACTGCGCGGTGGCGGCCACGAGGTTCCGGGTGAGGTAGGTGTCGGCGAGCACGACGCGCTCGGGCACCTCGCGCGGGAGGTACCAGATCCGGTGCTCCCGGGCGTCGGCGAGGACGAGCAGTCCGTCGAGCGCGTGGCGCAGATCGACCTCGGCGACGGCCGCGGTGAGCCGCTCCATGACCGCGGTGCGGGCCCTGCGGTCCACCCCGGGGTCGGCCTCCAGCCGGTGGCCCGCCGCGGCGAGCAGGTTGCGCAGCCGTACGGTGTCCTGCTCGTTGTGACGGTCGCGGCGGTGCGTGGGCATCGTCAGGGACACGGCCGGATACGGGCGCGGCGCGCGCAGCTCCCGCAGGACTTCGGGCGTCAGACCGTTGCTGTCCATGCTGTCCCTTCGCTCACCGGCCCCCCGTGTGTGCGTGCGTCCATCCTGCGGGATACCGGCGGGTTCCGCAGGAGGTGCCGCACCGGCGCAGGGCCCTGCGGGCGGTCAGGCCGGCCCGGGCGGTGCGGCGAAGGTGTAGGTCCGGCCGGCGGTGGCGCGGAAGGTCCGCTCGCCGCCGGGGAGCAGGGTGCTGCGGAGCGTCAGCTCCCCGGTACGGCTCGCGCGCAGCACGATCCGCGTGGCGCGCCCGCCGGACCAGGTGATGTCGAGGGTGGCGCCGCCGCGCGCCCGCAGCCCGGTCACCCGTCCTTCGGGCCAGGCGGCGGGCAGGGCGGGCAGGATCTCGACCGGGCCGTGGTGGCTCTGGAGCAGCATTTCCGCGATGCCGGAGGTGGCGCCGAAGTTGCCGTCGATCTGGAACGGCGGATGGGTGTCCCAGAGGTTGGCGAGGGTGGAGTTCCCGAGCTGCTCGGCGAGCATGGTGCGGGCGTGGTCGCCGTCGCGCAGCCGCGCCCAGAAATTGATCTTCCACGCCTTGCTCCAGCCGGTCCCTCCGTCGCCGCGCGCGGTGAGCGAGACCTTGGCGGCCTCGGCCCAGGCGCTGCCCGCCTCGATCTGCCGGCCGGGGTGGAGGGCGAAGAGGTGCGAGACATGGCGGTGGTCGTCGGTGGGGCTGTCCAGGTCGGCCTTCCACTCCTGGAGCTGTCCCCAGGAGCCGACGCGCAGCCCGGGGTCGAGCCGTTCGAGGGTGTCCTGGAGCCGGGTGCGGAAGGCCGGGGCGTCACCGAGGGTGGTGGCGGCCTCCAGCGTGTTGGTGAGCAGGTCGTGGACGATCTGCTGGGACATGGCGGCGCCGGCCGTGAAATCGCCGTGCTCCGGGGAGTAGCTGGGGGTGACGACGAGGGTGCCGTCGCGCGGGTCGCTCCTGAGGTTGGCCAGCCAGAATTCGGCGGCCTCCTTCATCACCGGGTAGGCGGTGGCGCGCAGGTAGTGGGTGGAGCCGCTGAAGCGGTAGTGGTCGTAGAGCTGCTGGGTGAGCCAGGCGGCGGCCTCCGGGAACCAGAAGGCGGTGGGCCAGTCGTGGACCCCGGTGAAGCCGTACGGGTTGGTCTCGTTGTGGACGACCCAGCCGGGCGTGCCGAAGAGCCGGCGGGCGCTGCGCCGGCCGGGGGCGCGCAGCGACTCGACGTAGCGGTCGTAGGGGGCGGTGGTCTCGGCGAGGTTGGTGACCTCGGCGAGCCAGTAGTTCATCTGGAGGTTGATGTTGACGTGGTAGTCCGCCGACCAGGGCGGGTTGGTGGAGTTGTTCCACACGCCCTGGAGGTTGGCGGGCAACGATCCCGGGCGGGACGAGGCGATGAGCAGATAGCGGCCGTACTGGAAGAAGAGGGTTTCGAGCGCCCGGTCCGCGGCCCCGCTCCCGCCGGTGTACCGGGCCAGGAGTTCGTCGGTGGGCAGGTCGGGGAGGCGGCCGCCGAGGTCGAGCGAGACCCGGTCGAACAGCGCCCGGTGGTCGCGTACATGAGCGGCGCGCAGTGCTTCGTACGGCCTGGCGGCGGCATGGTCGACGGCGCGGGTGACGGCCGGATGCGGGTCCTCGCCCCGGTACCCGGGGCCGGTGTCGGCGTAGTCGGTGGCCGCGGCGAGGACGAACCAGGCGCGGTCGGCGCCGCTGACGGTGAGGGTGCCGTCGGTCTCGGCGCGTACGGTGCCGCCCTGTGTACGGACGCGGATCTGGACCTCGAAGCGCAGCCCGTTGTCCTGGAGGGCGCCGCGCACGGTGAGCCGGTCGCCCGCGGCCGTGGTGGTGAAGTCGGCGCGCGGGGAGGTGTAGCGCAGGGTGAGGCCGGTCCGTCCCGGGCGGTCGGCGGCGAACTGTCCGGCGATCACCCGGCCGGGGTAGGAGGCGAAGAACTCCCGGGTGTAGGCGGTGTCGCCGTGGGTGTACGAGACGGCGGCGAGGGCGTTCCTCAGGTCGAGCGAACGGCGGTACGAGGCGTCGGGGGTCTCCGGCGCTCCGGACACGGTCACTTCCAGGTCACCGAGGACCTGGTGGGCGCCGTAACCGCTCTTGGCCTGGCCGAGTTCGGCGGCGACGGTGGCCGGATCGAGCCGCCCCTCGGTGTCCAGGCGCTGCTGTACGGAGGCGAGGGCGCCGGGGCGCGGCACGGTCCAGTCACCGTGGTCGTAACCGCCTCCGGCGCCCGGGCCGCCGGTCCAGAGGGCCTTCTCGTTGAGGGTGAGCCGCTCGGTGGCGAGGGTGCCGTGCACCCCGGCGCCGAGGGCGCCGCTGCCGACGGGGAGGGACTCGCGCTCCCAGTCGGCGGCGGGGGCCCGGTACCAGAGTGTGGATTCATCGGACGGGTCGGCGGCAGCACCCGTATCGGCCATGGCGGGAACTCCCCACACCAGGGCGCCTGTTGCACCCAGTGCTGACGCGATCGTGGTTCTGCGGCTCATCCCAGGAGTCATGGCCAGTCACGGTAAAAGTCCGATGACTCATCCGGCAAGGGAGCGGACAGCCCACCGCGCACGCTGGCGTGAAGTGGACGGTGCCCCTGAGCGGGGCGCCGCTGTCAGCCCTGCTGGAACAGCTCCGCGGGCAGCGGCTTGAGCAGTGCGTAGAGGTCGTCGGTGATCGGCCGGTCCCAGCTCGCGATGGTGACGAGGACGTTGTCGCTGCGGTCGAACTGCACGCAGGAGATCCGGCTTTCCGAGAGCTTGAGCCGGCGCACGATCAGGAGGTTGTCCCCCTGCATCACCGGCATGTCCTCGGTGCCGATGACCTCGACCGGCTCGTCGTTCTCCAGCGCGAGCAGGAGCTGCGCCACCTCGAAGGGGATCTGTCCGTCCCCCAGCTCACGGGCGGGTGAGCCCTCCGGCAGATTTCCGATGATCATCGCGGGCCCGCGGCCGCCGAACAGGTCGTACCGGAGGAAGACCCCCTGGCAGCTCCCGTCGGGGGCGGGCAGCAGACCGGCGCCCAGATTGCCGGGCCAGTCACCCGGGTCCATGGCCAGGACATCGAAGTCCGGGCCCGCGGGTGTGGCGGCGCTGCGGCGGCGGAGAAAGGACATCCCACCATGGTACGGGTTCGCGCCACTCCGGAGGAGCCGGGTGAGGACCGAAAATGCGGGCCCGGGGCCGGATGCCCGGGGGCCCGGGGCCTGGGGGCCGGCCGCGCGGGGTCACCTCACGTGAGGTCGAACTCTCCGTCACGGGCGTTGATCACGAAGGCCCGCCACTCGGCGGGGCTGAAGATCAGCGAAGGGCTCTCCGGCCGGCGGCTGTTGCGCATGGCGATGAAGCCTTCGACGAAGGCGATCTGCACGTCGCCCGCCCCCTGGCTGCTGGACTGCCAGTCCGCGCCGCTCAGATCGAGTTCCGGCTTGTCCCAGCCCGAAAGCGGCTTCTGGGTGGTGGTGCTCTCAGCCACGTCCTGCTCCTCCCGCTGCGTCGTCCCGGGCCCCAGCCTATCCATCACCGACGGCCCGGGACAGACCGCGACAGAGGGCCCCGGGGCGGCACGGGACATGGTCATGACATGGCCGCGTCAGCCTTGCGTACGGGGCGGCTCGTCCCGTACGCAGACGGAGCCCAGTGCCCTGCCCAGCGCCTTCGCATGGGCGAGGTCCGGACGCTGCCCGGCGGTGGCCCGGACCGCCGCGGCGGTCAGCAGACGGCCGCAGCGGGGCGCGGTACGGTCCTGGGCCGAGCCCGCGACGGCCCGGACGAGCCCCGCGTCGATCCGGTCGATCTCCGCGCGCACCCCGGCCAGATCCGGCCGCTCGGACGGCGCGTGCGCGGGGTCCGTGTCCCAGCGGCGGAGCAGTTCCCGCTGCACGTCCTTGTTGGCCTTGATCTGGTCCCGGAAGATCCTGACGGTCACCGCCGGGTCGGCACCCAGTTCCAGGGCCCGGCGGGCGGCGGTGGAGAGGACCTGCCGCTCGCGTTCGGGGTCGTCGACGAGGCTGCCGGGGCTGCCGGTGCCCCGCTTCGCCGCGGCGACCAGGTCGGCGGTGGCCAGGCGCCGCGCGGAGAGTTCGGCGAGGAGGTACAGGCGCCCGAAGGAGCCGGTGGGCCGGTCGGACGCGGCGGGGACCGGTGCCTCCGGAGCGTCCGGAACGGGGAGGGGGAGTACGGCGGCCGAGGCCGTGCCGGGCCCCAGGAGCAGCAGCGCGGTGGCGGCGGTCAGGGCGACGCGGCGGCGCACGGAAGGGGTGGCGCGGGTGGGGGTGGTACGTGTGGCGGTGGTGTGCGCGGGGGTGGTGTGCATCGGGGGCCTTCCCACGGGTGGGGCCGGGATCCTGATCGTACGGCGGCACCGGCACCGGCCCTCCCGCGAACTGCCGTGGATCCGCCCGGAATTCCGGCGGCCCCTGACCGGTGGGCCGTCCGCCGTGCCGCGCGTCAGGCCGGCCGCGCTCCGCCCGCCTCCGCCGCCTCCTCCTCCGCGTGCCCACCGTGCGTGCCGGAGTCCGGGAAGCCCGCCACCGCACGGACGAACGCGCCGGGTTCGTCCAGCCAGGGGAAGTGTCCCGCGCCCTCCAGCACGGTGAGCCGGCCGTGCCCGAACAGCCCGGCGAGCGCACGGGCCTTCGCGGGGCGCGGGCCGCCGTCGAGCGCCCCCGCCACCACCAGGACCGGCGCCGCCAGGGCGGCGAGCGCGGCCCGGGTCGCGGCCGGGTCGAAGGCCCCCTCGCCGAAGAAGGCCGCGGCCGCCTCCTGGTTGGTCTGCCGGGGCGAGGCGGCGACCATGGCCTGCGCGGCGGCGTCCCAGCGCGCGTGGTTGAAGCGTTTGAGCGTCGCCCACACCTCGTCCGTCGCCCGGCCCGCCAGGACCTCTTCGAAGGCCGCCGTCGCGGCGGCGTACCAGGGTTCACCGGCGCGCAGCGCCATGGCCTCGCGGCGGTCCTCCGGTGTCGCCTCGATCCCGGCCGCCGTGGCGCTCGGGGTCACCAGGGTCAGGGAGGCGAGCCGGCTCGGGTGGCGGGCCGCGTAGAGGAGGGCGAGTTCCCCGGCGGCCGAGTGCGCCAGCAGATCGAGGCGGGCGAGTCCGAGGTGGGCGCGGAGCGCCTCGACATCGTCGACCTGGCGGTCGCAGCGGTACGCCAGGGGTGCGGCGGCGGGGGCGGCGGAATCCCCCGTACCGCGCAGGTCGAGCCGTACCAACTGCCGGTGCGCGGCGAGCCCGCCCAGATCGCCGAGGTACTCCGACGCCCGCATCGGGCCGCCGGGCAGACACACCAGGGGCTTCCCCTCCCCCACCAGGTGGTAGGCGAGTTCGGTTCCGTCGTATGTGCTGAACGTGGGCATGCCGCGATCCTCACAGTCCGTGCGCGATCACGGCAACGGCTTTCGCGCCAGGTGGAACGCCGGGCGCGAGGCCGGGCGCCATGCGGAGGAAGGCCGGCGGAACGCGATGGGGCGACACCGCGCCGCGTCCCTTGACGCCCGCCGGAGGCTCCTGCGTTACTGGCTCCGGGACGATCAACCGAATGATCAGTTCCGCCCGGCCGCCCGGGCCCCCGGTACGGCCGGACGGACCAGGGAGAGCGCCATGACCCCTCTGCTCGACGCGGCGGAACGGCTCAGCCGCGAGGAACTGGCCGTACTGCAACTGGAGCGGCTGCGGTCCACCCTGCGCCGCGTGTACGAGAACGTGGACTTCTACCGGCGCTCCTTCGACCGGGCCGGGGTGCGCCCCGAGGACTGCCGCTCGCTCGCGGACCTGGCCCGCTTCCCGCTCACCACCAAATCCGATCTGCGGGACACGTATCCGTTCGGGCTGCTCGCCGTGGACCGCTCGGAGGTACGGCGGCTGCACGCCTCCAGCGGTACGACGGGAGTGCCGACCGTGGTCGGCTACACCCAGCGGGATCTGGACATCTGGGCCGATGTGGTGGCCCGCTCGATCCGGGCGGCCGGCGGGCGCCCGGGGCACACGGTCCATGTGGCGTACGGGTACGGCCTGTTCACCGGCGGGCTCGGCGCGCACTACGGCGCGGAGCGGCTGGGCTGCACGGTGGTGCCCGCCTCCGGGGGCATGACCGCGCGTCAGGTCCGGCTGATCCAGGACCTCCGGCCCGAGATCATCATGATCACCCCGTCGTACATGCTCACGCTGCTGGACGAGTTCGAACGGCAGGGCGTCGATCCGCGCGCCACCTCCCTGCGGGTGGGGATCTTCGGCGCCGAGCCGTGGACGGAGGAGATGCGGCGGGAGATCGAGGAGCGGTTCGCGATCGACGCGGTCGACATATACGGGCTGTCGGAGGTGATGGGCCCGGGGGTGTCGCAGGAGTGCCTGGAGACCAAGGACGGGCTCACGGTCTGGGAGGACCACTTCTATCCGGAGGTCGTCGATCCGCTCACCGGTGAGGTGCTGCCGGACGGCGAGGAGGGCGAACTGGTCTTCACCACGCTGACCAAGGAGGCGATGCCGGTGATCCGCTACCGGACCCGGGACCTCACCCGGCTGCTGCCCGGTACGGCCCGTGTCTTCCGCCGGATGGAAAAGGTGACCGGCAGGACCGACGACATGGTGATCCTGCGCGGGGTGAATCTCTTCCCCACCCAGATCGAGGAGATCGTGCTGCGCACCCCGGGCGTCGCCCCGCACTTCCAGCTGCGGCTGACCCGTGAGGGGCGGCTGGACACCCTGACCGTACGGGCCGAGGCGCGGGCGGCGGCCACGCCGGAGCAGCGCACGGAGGCGGCGCGGGCGATCGCGGCGGCCGTCAAGGACGGGGTGGGGGTGTCGGTCGCGGTCGAGGTGGTCGATCCGGAGACGCTGGAGCGTTCGGTGGGCAAGATCAAGCGGATCGTCGATCTGCGCGCCCTACGCGACCTACGCGGCGTGTGACCCTACGCGACCCAGACGAGCCCCACGGCCCCCGCGCCACGTGAGGGCCCGCCCCGGGACGCTGGGATCAGGGGCTGATGGCGAGGAACACGAACGCGGTGAAGATGCCGAGATGGACCCCGCCCTGGAGCAGAGTGGCCCGGCCGGGCGCCACGGTCAGCGCGCCCACCACCACGGTGAGGGCGAGCAGCACCATGTGGGTGGCGGTCAGTCCGAGGACCAGTGGCCCTTCCAGCCAGATCATGGCGAGCGCGATGGCCGGGATCGTCAGCCCGATGCTCGCCATGGCGGAACCCAGGGCCAGGTTGAGGCTGGTCTGGACCCGCTCGTGGCGGGCGGCCCGCACGGCGGCGAGGGTCTCCGGCAGCAGTACCAGCAGGGCGATGACGACACCGACGACGGCCTGCGGCAGCCCGGCCGACTCGACGCCCGACTCGATGGTGGGCGACACGGCCTTGGCGTCACCGACGACGGCGATCAGCGCCACCACCAGCATCACCAGGCTCAGGGTGGTCGCCCGGCGGGTCGGCAGCGGGGCGTGCGCGTCCTCCTCCAGCACATCGCCCGCCTGGGTGACGGGGAGGAAGTAGTCGCGGTGGCGCACGGTCTGCACGGCGACGAACAGCCCGTACAGGACGAGCGAGGCGACGGCGGCGAAGCCGAGCTGCGCCGGGGAGAACTGCGGCCCCGGCTTGCTGGTGGTGAAGGTCGGAAGGACCAGGGTGAGGGTGGCCAGGGTCGCGACGGTGGCCAGCGCCGTCCCGGTGCCCTCGGCGTTGAAGACGGCGACGCGGCTGCGCAGCGCGCCGACGAACAGACACAGGCCGAGGATGCCGTTGCAGGTGATCATGACGGCGGCGAAGACGGTGTCCCGGGCGAGGGTGGCGCTCTTGCCGCCGCCGTCGACCATCAGGGTGACGATGAGGGCCACTTCGATGACGGTGACGGCGACCGCGAGGACGAGCGATCCGAACGGCTCCCCCACCCGGTGGGCGACCACCTCGGCGTGGTGCACGGCCGCGAGCACCGCGCCCCCGAGACAGAGGGCGATCAGGCCGACCGCGAACCCCGGCAGGGTACGCCCCCAGCCCAGGACGAGGGCGATCACGGCGAGCAGCGGCACCACCACGGTCCACTGGGACATCAGGGACCGGATGCCGGTGCTCGTACTCATGCGCCACACGGTGCCAGAGGTGGCGTGGGTCCGCGCGGTGACGGTTCGGAGCCGTACGGGCCCGGAGGGTTGACACCGGCGGGGTCCCGCAAGAAAGTTTCAGCACTTGATCGAGGTCTCGGAAAATACTTTCAGGCTTCAGGGGGAGGGCTTTCCATGACGGAGGACGCAACCGCCGGTGAGGGCATCAGCCGGCGCAGGCTCGGCGGTGGGGTGCTGGCTCTCGGCGGGGCGTTCGCGGTGGCGCCGATCCCGTTCGCCGAGGGCTCCGCCGCGCGGACGGCCGAGGCGGGGACGGCCGCCGCTCCGGCCGCCGCCCCGGACGGCTCCGGGCGGGCCGCGCCCACGCTGCGCCGCGGTTCCGCCGAGCGGGCCGGGCTGATCCGGCGGGAGCTGGACGGGCTGGTCGGCGCCGCCGAGACGTTCCTCGGGCCCTCCCCCGTCCACCCCTGGTACGCGGGCGCCGTGCTGCTCGCGGGGCGCGGTGCGACGGTGGCGCTGCACCGGGCGATCGGCCACGCCGTGCGCTACGCGGCGTACGACGAGACGACCGGCACCGGGGTGGAGCTGCCCGCCGAGCGGCGGATCGCGATGACCGAGGACACGGTCTTCGATCTCGCCTCGGTCTCCAAGCTCTTCACCTCGCTCCTCGCCGTCCAGCAGATCGAGCGCGGCGCGCTGGAGCTGACGGAGCGGGTCGTCACATATCTCCCGGAGTTCGCGGGTCCGGACGCCGCGCGGGCCGCCGGCAAGGGCGACATCACGGTGCGCCAGCTGCTGACGCACACCTCCGGGTTCCGCGCGTGGATTCCGCTGTACACGGCGCCGACCCGGGAGGGCAAGCTCCAGCTCCTGTGGGACGAGATCCCGGCGGACCCGCCCGGGACGGTCTACCGGTACTCGGACCTCAACCTGATCACGCTCCAGCTCGTCCTGGAGCGGATCACCGGTCACCCCCTGGACGTACTGCTGCGCACCGGGATCACCGACCCGCTCGGCATGCGCCGCACCCGCTTCAACCCGCCCGCGTCCTGGCGGCCCGCCATCGCCGCCACCGAGGATGCCCGGCCGCCGTGGTCGGGGCTTGACCGGGGGCTGGTGTGGGGCGAGGTGCACGACGAGAACGCGTACAGCCTGGCCGGGGTCGCCGGGCACGCCGGGGTCTTCTCCGACGCCTGGGACCTGGCGGTCCTCGCCCGTACGCTCCTCAACGGCGGCGCGTACGGCCGGGCGAGGATCCTGCGGCCCGCGTCGGTGGAGCTGATGTTCACCGACTTCAACACGGACTTCCCCGGCGACGCCCACGGGCTGGGTTTCGAGCTCTACCAGCACTGGTACATGGGCGCGATGGCCACCCCCGGCACGGCGGGCCACACCGGTTTCACCGGCACCAGTCTCGTCCTCGACCCGACGACCGACTCGTTCCTGATCGTGCTGGGCAACTCCGTCCATCCGGTACGGAACTGGCGCTCGGGCAGCGCGCCGCGGGTGGCCACCGCCGACCGGATGGCACGCGCCGTGGCGGTGGCGCCGCCCCGGCGGCGCCCCGCCTGGTTCGGCGGCATGGCCAACTCGACGACCGCCACCCTCGCCCTGCCCCCGCTCACCCCGGCCACCGAAGGGGCGCGGCTGCGCTGCTCCGTGTGGTGGGACACCGAACCGGGGCCGGACGCCCTGTTCCTGGAGGCGTCGGGGGACGGCGGGCGGAGCTGGCGGCCGGTGCCCTTCACCACCGTGACGGCGGGACAGGAGCCTCGGGAGCACCCGGCGGGCTCGGTGACGGGCTGGTCGGGCCGCGTCTGGCACCGGCTGACGGCGGCACTCACGGCGTGGCACGGCCGCGAGACCGTGCTGCGCTGGCGGTACACGACGGACCGCCTGTACGTGGGCCGGGGGGTGTACGTGACCGGTCTGCGGGTCGAGGACGGGCGCCGCACCCTCTTCGACGAGGCGCGGGGCCGGGACGCGGCACGGATCACGGCGGCGGGCTGGGCGCCCTCGGCGGACTGATCCGGCCTACGCGGCCCGCGCCCCGCGGCCCCGCCCGGCGGGGCCGCGGGCTAACGGCTAACGGCTAACGGCTACCGACCCAGCACCGCCATCGCCGCGTTGTGTCCCGCCACCCCGCTGACCCCGCCGCCGCGTACCGCGCCCGCGCCGCACAGCAGGACGTTCGGGTGCGCCGTCGCCACACCCCAGCGGCCGGCCGAGCCGTCCTCGTACGGGAAGGCGAGGTCGCGGTGGAAGATGTGGCCGCCGGGCAGCCGCAGTTCGCGTTCGAGGTCGAGCGGTGTCTTCGCCTCGATGCAGGGGCGGCCGTCCTCGTCCAGGGCGAGACAGTCCGCGATCGGCTCCGCCAGCCGCTCGTCGAGCTGGGCGAGGGTCGCCGCGAGCAGCTCCGCGCGCGCCGCCTCGTTGTCCCGCGCGAACAGCCGTGCGGGCGTGTGGAGTCCGAACAGGGTCAGGGTCTGGTAGCCCCGCGCGGCGGGTTCCGGGCCGAGGATCGACGGGTCGGTGAGGGTGTGGCAGTAGATCTCGGAGGGCGGGGCGCTCGGCAGCGCGCCCGCCGCCGCCTGTGCGTACGCCGTGGCGAGCTGGCCGTACCCCTCGGCGATGTGGAACGTACCGGCGAACGCCTCCCGGGGGTCGACGGACCGGTCGCGCAGTTCCGGCAGCCGGCGCAGCACCATGTTGACCTTGAGCTGGGCGCCTTCGGCGGCGGGCGGCGGTTCCTCGCCGAGGAGCGCGGCCAGGTCCCGCGGCGAGGCGTTCACCAGGACGTGACGGCCCGCCACCACGCCCTCGGTGTCGCCGGTGCGGAAGGTGACCTCGACGCGTGTCCCGTCGGTCGCCACGGCGGTCACCTCGTGCCCGGTGGCGATCTCCGCGCCCGCCGACCGTGCCGCCCCGGCCAGCGCGTCGGTGAGCGCGCCCATGCCGCCGACGGGGACGTCCCAGTCACCGGTCCCGCCGCCGATCACGTGGTAGAGGAAGCAGCGGTTCTGTACGAGTGAGGGGTCGTGGGCGTCGGCGAAGGTGCCGATGAGCGCGTCGGTGAGCACGACACCGCGGACCAGGTCGTGGTCGAACCGCTCCTCGATCGCGGAGCCGATCGGTTCCTCGAACAGCATCCGCCAGGCGGCCTCGTCGTCGATCCGCTCGCGCAGCGCCGCGCGGGTGGGCAGCGGTTCGGTGAGGGTGGGGAAGACGCGTTCGGCGACACGGGCCGTCGTCGCGTAGAAGGCGCGCCACGCCGCGTACTCCGTGTCGGAGCCGGTCAGCGCGGCGAAGGAGTCCCGCGTTCGTCCCTCGCCGACCAGGAGTCCCCCGTCGCCGAGGGGGGTGTACGAGGAGACGGTGCGCTTGCGCACGGCGAAGCGCAGCCCCAGCTCCCGCACGATCGTGTCGGGCAGGAGCGAGACGAGGTACGAGTAGCGGGAGAGCCGGGCGTCCACCCCGGGGAAGGGACGGCTGGAGACGGCGGCGCCGCCGGTGGCGCCGAGCCGTTCGAGGACCAGGACGGAGCGTCCCGCGCGGGCGAGGTAGGCGGCGGCGACCAGGCCGTTGTGACCGCCGCCCACGATGACGGCGTCGTACGAGGTGTGTGCGGGCATGGCCCTTGGTAACACGTGGATGATCTCGGGGCCAGAGGGGCGGCGGGGCCCGGAGGGGCGCGGGGACACTCCGCTGTCCGGGGCGGCTCAGTAGCCGCGGGCGCCGTGCTGCTGGCGCAGGGCCGCCACCTGCCGGTAGAGCTGGACCGCCTCCGCTCCCCTGCCGAGCTGTTCCAGGCAGTGGGCCTCGTCGTTGCGGCTGGCGAGCGCGTCGGGGTGGGTGGCGCCGAGGACCCGGTCGCGGGTGTCCGCGACCTGGCGGTAGACGGACAGGGCGTCGGACCAGCGGCCGAGCCAGCCCAGGCCGACGGCGATCTCGCGGCGGCTGACCAGGGTGTCGGGGTGGTCGGCGCCGAGGACGCGTTCGCGGGCCGCGCAGACGTCGCGGGACTCCGCGAGCGCCTCCTCCCAGCGGGAGAGCCGGCCGAGGTTGACGCCGAGGCCGTGCCGGGCGCGCAGGGTCTCCGGGTGGTGGGGGCCCTGGATCCGGGTACGGTCCGCCACCAGCGCGCGGTAGAGCTCCAGCGCCTCCGTGCTCTCGCCGAGCCGCCCGAGGCTGATGCCGACCTCGTAGCGGGCGGCGAGGGTGTCGGGGTGGTCGGCGCCGAGGGATTCGGCGCGCGCGGCGGCGACCTCGCGGTAGGCGGCGAGCGCCTCCGGCCAGCGGCCGAGCTGGCCGAGCGCGTACGCCACCTCGTACCGGCTGATCAATGTGTCGGGGTGGCCGGGGCCGAGCACCCGGGCGCGCGCCGAGGCCACCTCGCCCGCGAGCCGGTGGGCGTCCTCCAGCCGGCCCAGCCGGCCGAGGTTGTAGGCGAGGTTGTGGCGGCAGCGCAGGGTGTCGGCGTGGTCGGGGCCGATGGTGCGCTCGCGGGCGGCGAGGACCGCCGTGAACACCTCGTGGGCCTCGAAGTACCGGCCGAGCTGGCCGAGTACGTACGCCGTCTCCTGGCGCGCGGCGAGCGTCTCCGGGTGGTCGGGGCCGAGGGCCCGCTCGCGGCCCTCCGCGACGCGGGTGAACTCGCGGAGCGCGTCCGCCGTGCGGCCGGTCCTGCTGAGGGTGAAGCCGAGCTCGTAACGGCTGCCGAGGGTGTCCGGGTGGTCCGGGCCGAGCGCGTGCTCGCGTTCGGCGGCGACCGTGCGGTGCACCTCCCCCGCCTCCTCCCAGCGGCCCAGCCTGCCGAGGCTGAGACCGGCGTTGTGTCTGCTGGTCAGGACGGCGAGCTGTTCGGGCGGCGGGGTGGGCCGCCCGGTGGCGGACGGCCCGGGCCGGCGGTCCCCGGCGCGCGGGCCGGTCGCGGTCGTCCACTCGCCGGTCAGCCCGGCGGTGTGGTCGGGCGGGGTGGGCCGCAGGTCGGCGAGGCCGATCGCCTTGTGTCCCGTGGTCATGGCGCGGGTCCACGACGGCAGGGGCGCCCCGTCGGGGCGCGCCGTCCCGTGCCCGCCCACGGGGTGGGCGGCCGTGCCCGCGCCGGGGCCGCCGAGCGCGGGGTAGCCGTAACCGCCCGGTCCCGGGCCGAGTCCCGCGCCGGCCCGGGCGGCGCTGATCCGGCGGCGGAGGTCACCCGCGTCGGCGGGGCGCTCCTCGGGGGTCTTGGCCAGCAGGTCGAGGACGATCCCGTCGAAGAACGCGGGCAGTTCCGAGCGGTGGCCGCTGGGCGCCTCGGGGACGGTGTCGCGGTGGCCGACCAGCACCGACCAGGCGTCCTCCAGGTCGAACGGCGGGGCGCCGGTGGCGATCTCGTACAGCACGCACCCGAGCGAGTAGAGATCGCTGCGGTGGTCGACCTGACCGCCGGCGATCTGCTCGGGCGACATGTAGTGCGGGGTCCCCATGGCGATGCCCGTGCCGGTGAGGCGCGAGGTGAAGCCGATGTCACGGCCGAGGCGCGCGATGCCGAAGTCGCAGATCTTCACGGCGCCGCTGGTGAGCCGCATGATGTTGGCGGGCTTCAGATCGCGGTGGACGATGCCCTGTTCATGGGTGTAGGCGAGCGCGTCGGCGACCTGCTCGGCGATGTCGACGACATCGGGCACCGGCAGCGGGTCGCCGTGGTCCGTCAGGAGCTGGCTGAGGTTGCGGCCCTCCAGCAGTTCCATGACGAGGTAGAGGACGCCGTCGTACTCACCGAAGTCGTGGACGACGGTGACGCCCCGGTGCTGGAGCGCGGCGGCGACCCGGGCCTCGCGGCGGAACCGCTCGCGCATGATGCGGGTGAAGGAGTCGTCACGCTGCGGGCCGAGCGGTTTGAGGCATTTGACCGCGACCTGCCGGCCGAGCGACTCGTCGCGTGCCCGCCAGACCTCGCCCATCCCGCCGCGTCCGATGAGATCGAGCAGCCGGTAACGGCCCTGGATCAGCATGCTGTCCGCCATCGCGTGCTGTGGCCCCCCGTCACTCTCGCTGCGCCCTCCCCGGCCCGTCCAGTATGGCGGCCCTGGCCTGGAGTGTGTACGGGTCGGGGTACGTGTCGGGCCCGAGCCGCGCCGCCGCCCTGGTCCCGGTCCCGGTCATGGCCGTCGTCTCCCCTGCCCCGTGGTGCCGCCGCGGTGATCCGCCGACGGTGCGCCCAGGTTATCGCCGCGCCGGGGTGTGCCCGCCGCATGTGCTCCGCCCGTCAGGAACGGCGGACCGCTCCCTGACGGGCGGAGCCGCGTCCGGCGTTGCACGATGGCAGCATGCTGCTGGCACCGCTCGCCCGTGTCTCCCGGGAGGTCGCCGAGAGCTCGGCGCGGACCCGGAAGATCTCGCTGCTGGCCGGCGTCTTCCGGACGGCGGGGCCGGGGGACGTGCCCGTCGTCATCCCGTATCTGGCGGGCCGGCTGCCCCAGGGGCGGATCGGGGTCGGCTGGAACGCGCTGAAGGATCCGCCGCCGCCCGCGGGCCGGGCCACGCTGACCGTGCACGGGACCGACGCCGTGTTCACCGAGCTCGCGGCTGTCGCCGGGGCCGGGGCCCAGGGAGAGCGACGGCGGCTGGTACGGGAGCTGCTGGGGGCGGCCACCGAGGAGGAACAGCGGTTCCTCGTGGGGCTGATCTCCGGCGAGGTGCGTCAGGGCGCGCTGGACGCGGTCGCCGTCGAGGCGCTCGCGCAGACGGCGGGCGCCTCCCCGGCGGCCGTACGGCGGGCGGTGATGCTGGCGGGCTCGCTGCAGCCGGTGGCCGAGCGACTGCTGGCCGAGGGTCCGCACGTACTGGAGGAGTTCCTGCTGACGGTGGGCCACCCCGTCCTGCCGATGCTCGCCCAGAGCGCGACGAGCGTGGCGGAGGCGGTCGACCGGCTCGGGGAGTGCGTGGTGGAGGAGAAGCTCGACGGGATCCGGGTGCAGGTGCACCGGAGCGGGTCCACGGTACGGATCTTCACGCGCACGCTCGACGAGATCACCGGCCGGCTGCCGGAGGTGAGCACGGCGGCGCTGGGGCTGGACGGCGACCGGTTCGTACTGGACGGGGAGGTGATCGCGCTGGACGAGCGGGGCAGGCCGAGGCCGTTCCAGGAGGTCGCGGGCCGGGTCGGGTCGCGTACGGACGTCACGTCGGCCGCTGCCGCGGTGCCGCTGTCGCCGGTGTTCTTCGACGTCCTCGCCGCCGACGGCGAGGATCTGCTCGATCTGCCGTGCGCGGACCGGTACGAGGTGCTGGCACGGCTGGTGCCGGAGCCGATGCGGGTACGGCGGCTGGTCGTCCCGGGCGGCGGCGGGGCGCCCCTCGACGCCGGCGCCGGGGAGGAGTTCCTCCGGGAGACCCTGGACCGGGGGCACGAGGGCGTGGTGGTGAAGGCGCTCGACACCCCGTACAGCGCGGGCCGCAGGGGCGCCGGCTGGCTGAAGGTGAAGCCGGTGCACACCCTGGACCTCGTGGTGCTGGCCGTCGAGTGGGGCCACGGCAGACGGACCGGGCGGCTCTCCAATCTCCATCTCGGCGCGCGGCGGGACGACGGCTCGTTCGTGATGCTGGGCAAGACGTTCAAGGGGCTGACGGACGCGATGCTGGAGTGGCAGACGGACCGGCTGCGGGAACTGGCGCTGCGGGACGACGGGTTCACCGTGACCGTACGTCCGGAACTGGTCGTGGAGATCGCCTACGACGGGCTGCAGCGGTCGTCCCGGTATCCGGCCGGGGTGACGCTGCGCTTCGCGCGGGTGGTGCGCTACCGGGAGGACAAGACGGCGGAGGAGGCGGACACGATCGGGGCGGTGCTGGCGGCCCACGGCCGGGCCCCGCGCCGGCCGGGCTGAGCGGCCGGTCGGGCGCCGCTCTGAGCCGCGGGCTGAGCAACCGGTCGGGCTGAGCGGCCGGGCGGCCTCGCGAACCGGCCCGGCCGGGGCGGCGCGGTTCGCGCGGCCGACCGCCCCGACGGTGTGCCTACCGGCCCGCCGTGCCGCGCGGGACCACCGACGCGAGTACGGTCGGCAGCCCGCGCCAGTCCGCCGAGATCAGGCTCGCGTCGCGCTGCGCCAGCAGCGCCAGCCGGTCGCGGGCCTGCTGCTCGGTCGGGTTGGTGCCGTCGATGGCGGGCGCCACGTTGTGCGCGTCCGTCATCAGCAGGAAGTAGTTGCGCCGGCTGTACCAGGAGGTGTCGATGGTGCCCGCCGCGTACGCGGCCGCGTCGCCGTCGAAGAAGACGAACCAGGGCCGGAGCGTCACGTCCGTGTACCGGGTACGGGGATCTCCCGCCGCGGCCTTGTGGACGGCCGGGAAGGCCGCGGCCTCGCCCAGCCGGCCGGCCGCCTTGAGGTCGCGCAGGTGAATGGCGTACTCCCGGTCGGTCCACAGGGTGTCCAGCGGGTTCTGCTCCTCCACGGTGCCCGGGATGAGTTCGACGACGAACTTCCCCGCGAGCTGCGCGCGCGTCGCCCACGCACCGGCCTGGGCCGCCTGGTCGAGATCGGCGTGGCCGCCCGCCAGATCGGCGGGACGGTAAAGCGCGTCGCCGAGCTTGCTCGTCAGCAGCGCGTCGAGGGCGGCGGGGCCCCGGCCGCCCTGGCCCTGGAATCCGTCCTTCATCTCCAGCTTGAGCACGACGGGGCGGTGGCCCGGGTTGGCGTCGTGCCAGACCTTGATGTCCGCCAGGCAGCCCGGCAGGTCGCGGTTGCGGGCCTTGGTCCGCAGTTCGCCGGTGTTGGCCGCGTTGACGCAGTTGTTGTCGTTGCCGATCGGGTTGGAGTGCGACACACGCCAGGAGGCGCCGTACACGTTGGTCCACACGTCGAGTTCGAGCATTCCGGCGCCGGAGTCCAGCGCGTCCGCGAAGTACGGGAACGTGGCCTTCTCGTAGGCGTTGTGGACACCGACCCCGGTGCCGGAGGGGTAGGGCAGCTGGTCGGTGCCCGCGGCGTCGGCCGGTGTGGCGACGAGGGCGAGCACGGCGGCGGCACCGGCCGCCAGGGTCGTACGGAGGAGCTTGGCCATATCCCTGGTTCCTCTCGGCATGCATGTCTTGGGCATGTCAACAGAGAGGGAGCGTAAGGGAGTTCGGTGACGAGCGGGAGGACATCGGGCCTACGGACACGATCGCCGGGGCGACGGCCGGTGTGCCGCGGGCTGTGCGACAGGGGTGGTGTGCCGCGGGGGCTACGCGATGGTATGACGGTGCGGCGCCAAGGGCCGCACGCGACGGAGCGCCCCGCCGCGTCGTCGCGGTGGGGCGCTCCGGGGTGATGGGCGCGTGGCGGGGTGGGTACCGCCCGGTACGGCTGCGGCACGGCACACCACTCGGAGCCCAGGGCCCACTACCCACTGCTCAGGGCTCAGGGCTCAGGGCTCACCCACGTACGTACCGCAGCGGCCGGGGCCCGTCGTTACGGAAGCTGCTCCTCGATGGCCGCCCGTCCCCGCTCGGCCAGCTTGCGCCGGGCCCAGGCGAGGCTCTCCGGGGTGAGATCGCGGCCGGAGGCGAGCACGAGATCCTCGGCCGTCACCTCGTCACCGGCACCGGTGTGCAGCAGCCGGTCCGGGGTCGCGCTCTCGATCTCGAACGGGATCTCGGGCTGCGCAGCGGACTCTTCCTTCATGCCGCCTCCTCGTTCGTCCGGTGGGGCCATTGTCGTGCTCTCCGGGCCCGATCGCATCCCCGGTCGCCGCCCCGGCCGCCCTCCGGTCGTCCCCGGTCTCCCCGGTCAGCCCGGCTGCCCGGGGTCCGGCGCGGGCCGGGCCCGTGCCGTGTGCCGGCGCCCGAGCAGTTCGGCGAGGCCGCGCCGGGTGGCGGCGAGGACCACCCGGTCCCTGGGGTGCAGCACGTAACCGGGGTGCAGATCCCAGACGAGCCCCGGCGGCCGCCGCCCCTCGGGCCCGGGCCGGGCGTCCGCCAGGTCCGGCACCCGGTCCCCGGGGTCCGCGGTGTCGAGCGCGATGACCCGCCAGGCACCGGGCCGGAACACCTCCGCGACCGTGCGCCCCTCCAGCCGCGGGTGGCCCGCGACATCGATGGCGGCCACCAGCAGCACCCGGCGCTCGACCGGGATCGCCCCGAGGATCTGGCGTCCCATCATCGCGATGGCGAAGGCCGGGGCGGCCAGGGTGGAGACGCTGCGGCTGCGGGTGAGCGCCCGGGGGTGGGCCGCGCGCAGGGTGCGGTAGACGGCCGTCGCGAAGTCGTCGTCGTACAGCCGCAGGGCCACCCGCAGGTCGGGGGCGACGGAGCGGGCGTAGAGCGTGGCCTCCAGGTTGGTGGTGTCGACGCTGGTGAGGGCGAGCAGGGCGTGCGCGCGCTCGATCTTGGCGGCTTCCAGCACCCCTTCCTGGGTCACGTCGCCCAGGACGGTCGGGATCCGCAGGCTGCGGGCGAGCGCGATACCGCGCGCCTCGGGGTCCTCCTCCACACAGACGACGGGGATGCCCAGCTCACGCAGGCCGACGAGGACGCGGGTGCCGACCTTGCCGAGGCCGAGCAGGACGACATGGCCGGAGATGCCGCGGGGCGGGCGGCGCAGCGACGACGCCGTACGGAACGTGCCGAGCGCCTCCAGGACCGCGGCGAGGACCACGGGCAGCAGCAGAATCCCGGTGACCATGGCGAGGAGCTGCATGACCTGCCGGTTCACCGGCTCGCCGACCGCGGGGTCACCGATGGCGAAGAGATCGAGCAGCGTGAGGTAGAGGGCGCCCAGCGGCCGGACACCGGTGGCGATCCAGGAGGCGACGGCCAGCGCCAGGACGGCGGCGATGATCCCGGCGAACGACCAGCGCAGCCGGCGGGAGAAGAGCGAGGAGAGCGGGGCGCCCCGGCGGCCGAGCCGGCGCGACGGCAGATCGGGTCCGGCGTGGGACACCGCCTCCAGGACGACCGTGCCGCGCCCGGTGGCGGCGGCGGCGCTCGCGTCGTCGGGCAGCAGCTGGGGCGCTTCCTGGCCGCTGTTCTCCGAGCCCTCCGTACCCGCCGGATCATTGGTGGTGGCCGAGAGGAGGGCGAGGGTGCAGAGTCCGGGGTCGGCGACCTGGCCGGGGCCCGGCGGGTTGCGCTCCACGGCACGCAGCAGCAGGCCGTCGGCGCGGATGACCTTGCTGGTGCCCGCGACCGCGGTGGCCGCCAGCGCGGGCGCGGCCGTGTCGGCGTCGGAGAGGACCGTGGTGGTCGCGTCGAGCGCCGCCTGGTCGAGGCCGGGGACGGCGACGGCGGCGGCCTGGTCGAGGAGTTCTTCGAGGTGCTGGCCGAGCTTGCGGTTGTAGAGCCGGATGACCAGGCGCAGTTGGGGGTTGAGACGGCGGGCGGCGAGTGCGGCCCGGATGTTGATCTCGTCGTCGTCATGGACGAGGGCGAGGGCCGCCGCCTCCGCCACCCCGGCCTCCTCCAGGGCGTCCTCGTCGAGTTCGGGGGTCTCCAGGACCCGCGGCCCGCTCGAAGCCCCGCCGGGGTCGTCGTCCGCCGGGTCCGGCAGGGTCGCCGCCGTACGGGCCATGGCCGCCGACATCCGGCCGAAGAAGGCCGAGGCCCTGCCGAGACCGACGACCGGGGCGGGCGGCAGGCGGGAGGCCCGTACGGGCGGCACGACCAGGGTGACCTGTTCGCCGTAGACATGGCGCAGCTCGCCCGCCAGCCGGTGGGCCAGTGTGTCGTCGCCGCAGACGATCATGTGGCCCGCCGCGGAGCCGTGGGGTACCTGGTGAGGAAGTGTGGGCACCGCACCAGTGTGCCGCGCGCGCGTTCGGGAGGAGCACAGCCGTCCCGGCCGGGGGCGCGGCCGGGACGGCTGATTTCAGGTCAAAGCACTTCGTGCTGGGCGTTGCTGAAGAAACGTCAGTTCAATTGGTCATCAGGCGTCCCCGGCCTCAGGTTCCGGTGACGGAGTAGGAGTGTGCCCCTGCTCCGGCCAGCGCGCCCTGGTCGACGATCAGGTACTCGTCGCGCAGCGGTGTGCCCGCGAACCAGGACTCCAGGATCTCCCGGGTGCCCGCGGCGTAACGGGCCTGCGCGGAGAGCGAGGAGCCGGAGATGTGCGGGGTCATGCCGTGGTGCGGCATGGTCCGCCAGGGGTGGTCGGCGGGGGCGGGCTGCGGGTACCACACGTCCCCGGCGTACCCGGCGAGCTGTCCGCTGCGCAGCGCGCGGTCGACGGCGTCCCGGTCGGCGATCTTCGCGCGGGCGGTGTTGATGAGATAGGCGCCGCGCTTCATGGTGGCGATCATCTCGTCGCCGAACAGCCCCTCGGTCTCGGGGTGGAGGGGCGCGTTGATGGTGACGACGTCGCAGTGCGGGACCATGTCGGCCGCGCTCGCGTGCCAGGTGAGGCCCAGCTCCCGCTCGACGGACCCGGGCAGCCGGTGCCGGTCGGTGTAGTGGAGCCCCACGTCGAAGGGGGCGAGGCGGCGCAGGACGGCGAGTCCGATGCGGCCCGCGGCGACGGTGCCGACCTGCATGCCCTCCAGGTCGTACGAGCGGGCGACGCAGTCGGCGATGTTCCAGCCGCCGTCCAGGACCCACTGGTGGGAGGGGAGGTAGTTCCGTACGAGGGAGAGCGTCATCATCACCACGTGCTCGGCGACGCTGATGCTGTTGCAGTACGTGACCTCGGCGACGGTGATGCCCTTGGCGATGGCGGCGTCGAGGTCGACGTGGTCGGAGCCGATGCCCGCGGTGACGGCGAGTTTCAGCTTCTCGGCCCTCGCGATGCGTTCGGCCGTCAGATAGGCGGGCCAGAAGGGCTGCGAGATGACCACGTCGGCGTCGACCAGTTCCCGGTCGAAGACGGACCCGTCCCGGTCCTTGTCCGAGGTGACGACCAGGGTGTGGCCCTGGGACTCCAGATAGCCGCGCAGCCCCAGTTCGCCGGAGACGCTGCCGAGCAGTTCGCCCGGGGTGAAGTCGATGGACCGGGGGGTGGGGGTGGTCTGGCCGCCGGGGTAGTGGTCGATGCGGGGAAGGCCGTCCCGCGCGTAGGACTTCGGCGGGCCGTCCACCGGGTCGTCGTACAGCACACACAGCACCTTTGCCATGACTGCGGCTCCTCATCCGTTGCAGCGGGAAGGTGTCTTCACCATCCCGGGCCCCCGGGAGCAGCGTCAAAGCGAACTTTCCTATGCCGGGATAGCCGTGAACTATCCCGGCACGGCTGTCCCGGCACGGCCTATCCGGGCGGGGTGTCCCCCGGTGACCGGGCCGGCCGGGCGGCGGGGTGCAGATAGGTGTCCAGCAGCCGGTCGAGCGCTTCCCGTACGCCCGCCTCCCTGGCGGTGTCCAACAGGGCCCTGGCCAGGACGGGTTCGGGGGTGCGGTCGGCGATGACGAGGCCGACCCGGGGGCCGTGCGCCGGGTGCTCCAGCGGGATCACCCGCATCCCCTCGGGGACGCCGAACATGTGCAGCCAGGCGTGCGAGATGACACTGGACCAGCGGCCGGCCGTGAGGTGCGCGTACAGCCCGGCGACGGAGTCGGTCTCGATGGCGGGGGCCACGGCGGGCACCCCGTCGGCGGCGAAGTACTCGTCCATGATGCGGCGGTTGCGCATCTGCGGGGAGAGCAGGCACAGCGGCTGTTCCGCGATGCTCGCCCAGCGGACGAGCGGGTGGCCGGACAGGGGGCCGTCGTGCGGGGTGAGCAGCAGATAGCGCTCCTCGTACAGCGGGGTCCTGCGGACCGGCCCGAGGCTGTCGTCGTCCAGATAGGTGAGGGCGATGTCGAGTTCGAACGCGGCCAGTTTCCGGGCGATGTCACGCGAGGAGAGCGAGTCGAGCGAGACCCGGGCGCGCGGATGGCGTTCGACGAAGGGGGTGGTGAGCAGGGAGGCGGCGGTGAGCGCGGTGGGGATGGCGCCCAGGCGCAGGGTGCCGGCGAGGCCGCCGCGCATCGCGGAGAGTTCATGGCGCAGGGCGTCGCGCTCGGCGAGGATGCGGTGCGCCCAGAGCAGCACCCGTTCGCCCTCGGGGGTGAGCCCTTCGAAGCGGCGGCCCCGGCGGACGATGGGCACGTCCAGCTCGTGTTCGAGCTTGCGGATGGCGGCGGAGAGCGAGGGCTGGGAGACGTAGCAGGCCGCCGCGGCGCGCGCGAAGTGGCGTTCCCTGGCGAGGGCGACCAGATACTCCAGTTGACGCAGCAACACCGCTCGCTCCCCTGCTCGTACGGCCCGTCCTCACCCTGTCAGGCCCCGGCCGCCGGAGGAACGGCGCGACGGGCGCCGGGTCACAGCGGTACGAGGGTGACTTCCGTGGCCTTGACGCCGGTCCAGACGGAGGCGCCGTCGGCCAGGCCGAGTTCGGCCGCCGCCTCGGGGGTGATCTCGGCGATCAGGTCGGGCGCCTCCTCCGAGGAGACCAGGACGCGCAGCCTGCTGCCGAGCGCGGTGATCTCCCGGACCGTGCCGGGCCAGACGTTGCGCGGGCTGCCGCCGGGCCGCTGCCGGTGGACGGAGACGGCCTCCGGGGCGATGATCGCCAGGGCCCGCGAGCCGGCCGGCGACGGCTCGGCGACCACCAGCCGGCCCCCCGCGTCGAGGGTGAGGCCGTCCGGGCCGAAGGCGCCGGGCCAGGCGTTGCGGCCGAGCATCCGGGCCACCCAGGGCGACCGGGGGTGCCGGGTCACCTCGGTGGGCGGGGCGTCCTGGAGGACCCGCCCCTCGTCGAGTACGAGGACCCGGTCGGCGAGGGAGACCGCCTCGACCGGATCGTGCGTGACGATCAGACAGACCCCGCCGAAGCCGTCGAGATGGCCGCGCAGCGTGTGCCGTACCTGGGCCCGGGTGGTCTGGTCGAGCGCGGCCAGCGGTTCGTCCAGGAGCAGCAGCCGGGGCCGGGCGGCCAGCGCGCGGGCGAGCGCGACGCGCTGCGCCTGGCCGCCGGAGACCTGGTGGGGCTTGCGGCCGGCGAGGTGCCCGACGCCGAGGCGGTCGAGCCAGTGCTGTGCGGTACGGCGGGCCTCCGCGCGGGGTATGCCGTGGGCGCGCAGCCCGTACGCGGTGTTGGCGAGGGCGCTGAGGTGCGGGAAGAGCGCGCCGTCCTGGGGCACCCAGGCGACGCCCCGGCGGTGCGGCGGCAGGGCGGTGACGTCCAGTTCGCCGAGGCGCAGCTCCGCGTGGGCGCGGGGGGTGAGGCCGAGGAGCGCGCGCAGCAGGGTGGTCTTGCCGGCGCCGTTGGGTCCGACGACGGCGATGGTGGTGCCGGGTTCGGCGTCCAGTGTGAGCTGGTTGAAGCCGCTCACCTCGGCGTGCAGCCGCCACCGCTCCGGGGGCTCTCCGGGCGCGGCGGCCTTGTCGTCGGCCGGGGCGGCCGACGCGCCGGCGGTGGCCGGGGTCACCGGGGCCGCGGAGGTCGCCGGGGCCGCGGAGGCCGCCGGGGTCGCGGAGGCCGCCGGGGTCGCCGGGGACTCTCCCGTACCGTCGCCGTCCGGCAGTGGTCCGCGCCCCCGCGAGCGGTCCGGCGCCTGGCCCGTCCAGCGGCCCCGCAGGGCGATCAGCACGGCCATGGCGATGGCGAGCAGCAGCAGGGAGACGGAGGTGGCGGCCTCCGGCGAGTCCTGGAGCAGCAGATAGACCTGGAGCGGCAGGGTCTGGGTGGTGCCGGGCAGGTTCCCGGCGAAGGTGATCGTGGCGCCGAACTCGCCGAGCGCGCGCGCCCAGGTCAGCGCGGCGCCCGCGGCGAGCCCGGGCGCGACCATCGGCAGGGTGACGGTGAGGAAGACCCGAACGGGCGAGGCACCCAGCGACGCGGCCGTCTCCTCGTACGCGGGCCGCAGCCCGGCGAGGGTGCCTTCGAGACTGATGATGAGAAACGGCATGGCGACGAAGGTCGCGGCGACCACGGCGCCCGAGGTGTGGAACGGCAGGGTGATGCCGAAGGTGCCCTCCAGCCAGGGCCCGAGCAGCCCGCGCCGGCCGAAGCCGAGCAGCAGCGCCACACCGCCGACGGTCGGGGGCAGCACCATCGGCAGCAGGACGAGGGTGCGGACGAGGGTCTTGCCCGGGAAGTCCACCCGGGCCAGCAGCCAGGCCAGCGGCACGCCGAGCAGCAGCGAGAGCGCGAGCGACCAGAAGGAGACGAGCAGGGACAGCTTCAGCGCCTCGACCACGCCGGGGCTGGTGAGATGGGTGCCCAGCTCGCCCCAGGTGGTCCGGGCGAGAATGCCGATCAGGGGCAGCAGCAGGAAGGCGACGGCGAGCAGCGCGGGCAGTGCCAGGGCGACGGGGGCGCGGAGCCCCCGGACGCGGGAGTGGCTCATCGGGGCCCCGGTTACGGCTGCTGGAAACCGGCCGCCTGGAGGATCTTCTGCGCCTCCGGGCCGCTGAGCCAGCTGACGAACGCGGCGGCGGCGTCGGCGTTCTCGGACGTCTTGAGCGTGGCGGCCGGGTACTGGGCGATCGCGTTCTGCGCGTCGGGGATCTCGACGGCGTCGACCTTGTCCGTCGCGGTGGCGGCGTCGGTCTTGTAGACGATGCCGACGTCGGCCTCGCCCAGCTCGACCTTGCTCAGCACGGCGCGGACGTTCGGCTCCTGCGAGACCGGCTTCACGGTGACCTTCTGCGCGTCCAGCACCTGCTTGCTGTAGCGGCCCACGGGCACCTCGGGGGCGGCCAGCACGACCTTCAGCTTCGGGTCGGCGAGACCCTTCAGGTTCTCGATCTTGTCCGGGTTGCCCTCGCCGACGGCGATGACCAGGCGGTTCTTGGCGATGACCGTCGGGGTGCCGGTGTCGCTCTTCAGCCCGTCCATGGTCTTGGTGTCGGCGGTGACCAGCGCGTCGGCCGGTGCGCCCTGGTTGACCTGCGCGGCCAGTTCCTGCGAACCGGCGAAGGAGAACGTGAGCCGGGTGCCCGGGTTGGCCTTCTCGTACGCGGCGCCCGCCGTCTTGAAGACATCGGTGAGCGAGGCGGCGGCGAGCACGGTGAGCTGGGCCTTGGGGGCGCCGCCCGGCGAGGCGCCGTCCTTGGCACCGGTGCCGGTGTCCTTCGCGTCGTCCTTTCCTCCGCAGGCCGCCAGCGGCAGGAGAAGGGCGGCCGTCACGAGCGCGGTGGCGGCACGGCGGCGGGTGAGGGCGAGGGACATGAGGAGGCTCCTTGGCGGTGGGACGACGGCGGAGAGGGACGCGGCCGGGAGGGTGTCAGACGCGGTCGATGTGCACGCTGGTGGCCTTCACGCGGGCGGTGGCCTCCACGCCGACCTCCAGCCCCAGCTCCTCGACCGCTTCCCGGGTGAGCAGCGAGACCAGCCGGTGCGGCCCCGCCTGGATCTCCACCTGGGCCGCGACATCGCCGAGGGTGACGGCTGTGACGATGCCGGGGAACGCGTTGCGGGCCGAGGTGTACGCGACGTCCTCCCCGTCCGGTCCGCTCCGGGCGACCTCGACGGAGAACGCGGCCAGCGCACGGCCGTCGATGAGGCGGCGTCCGCCCTCGTCGCGATGGGTGGCGACCCGGCCCGCGTCGGCCCAGCGGCGGGCCGTGTCGGGACTCACGCCGAGGAGCCGGGCCGCCTGGCCGATGGTGTACGACTGCATGTGCGACAAGATAGGCCGGAGCGTCTCGCATTTACAATTCTTCAGATGATGTTCCCTCGCAGATGCGTGGGTACACCGATCACGGACGCATCCATACGCGGACGCGTCGATACGCCGGTACCCCGAACACAGTTGAACGGCCGTCTCAGCGCTTGACGGCCCGCAGGATCACGAACTTCGGATCGCTCGTCACCGTCTCGCAGTTGCCGAAGAGCCGACGCAGCTTGGTGTGGTAGCCGAGGTGGCGGTTGCCGATGACCCACAGCTCTCCCCCGGTCCGCAGCACCGCGCGCGCCCCGGTGAACATCCGCCACGCCGTCGCGTCGGTGGTCGACTGGTGCGTGTGGAACGGCGGATTGGTCAGGACGAGGTCGGCCGACTCCGCCGGTACGCCGGTCAGGCTGTCGCCGAGGACGAACTCCGCATCCGTCGCGGCGTCGGCGTTCTTGCGGAAGGTCGCCTCGGCCGAGGCGACGGCCGCGTACGACTCGTCGACGAAGGTCACGGTGGCGTCCGGGTTGCCCAGCGCCACGGCGGTGCCGATGACGCCGTTGCCGCAGCCCAGGTCGATGACCCGCTCGGGCCCGTGGCTCCGCGGGAGGTGCCGCAGCAGGAACCGGGTGCCGATGTCGAGCCGTTCCGCGCAGAAGATCCCGGCGTGGTTGACGACCGTACGGCCCGACACGGAGCCGAGTCCTTCGGGCAGCGCGTAGCTGTGCGGCCAGGGGCTGGTGGTCCTGGCCCGTCCCGCCGCGGGCGTGCAGAAGATGAGCCGCGCCTTCTTGACGGCGAGGGAGGTCTTCGTGGGGCCGAGGATCTGGTCGAACAGCTTCAGGGTGGACGTGTGGATCTCCGTCACCCGGCCCGTGCCGATGACGACGGTTCCGGGGTGCACGGCGGGCGCCAGCCGGTGGAGCTGGTCCTCCAGCATGGCCAGGCTCTTGGGAACGCGTACCAGCAGGACGTCGATCCGCTCCGGTGGCGTGTCCAGGGTGGACAGCAGCCGCCCGGCGTCCGGGCCGAGACCGGCGCGGCGCAGGTTGGCGCGGGTGGCCTGCTGGGTGAGGTACGAGTCGCTGATCTGCACGAGATCGCCCGCGGCACGGTCCTCGTGTCCGGCGAGCGCGGTGGTCAGCGCGCCCCACCGGTCTCCGACGATCACGACGGTGCCGGAGAGCCCGGCCGCTCCCGCTTCCCCGAGGTGGCTCAGCAGGTACTCGTCGGCGGCGTCCCACGCGCGCAGCGTCTCGCGGGGATGCTCGGGGAATCGGGTGAGGCCGAACTCGCCCCAGGGTGTCGTCAAACGGTTCATCGTGCCCTCAGGCTATCCGCCCGGGAGCGGGCCGTGCGCCGCGCGCGGCCCGCGCGACCGGCCGGGCCCCGTCCCCGGTCAGGTGGCGGCCCGGTCCTGGGAGGAGAGTCTGCGGGCCCGGTCGAGGGCCGCCTGGGCCTGGCCGGTGCTGAGGACGGCGGCGAACTCCGTACGGGCGATCTCCAGGACCACTTCGGCGTCGGCCGGCGGGCGCGGGTGATCGCGCAGGGCGATGTCCGCGGCGGCCTGGGCCAGGAGATCGTCGTCCGGGGACGCCCCGGGCTGGGACATGGTGTGGAGCACTTGGTGCCAGAGTCCGGTCATCGCGTCATTTCCCTTCGTCCGTGGGGGTGGCGTCGGCGGGGGTGGCATCAGGGGGCGTGCCGCCGAGGGATGTGCCGTCGGCGGCTATGTCGGTGACGGGGACGTCCTCTGCGGGGATCCCGAGCGTGGCGAGGGCGTGGTGGACGAGTTCGTCGGCCAGCAGCTCCCGGGAGAACGCGGTGGCGTCGCGGGCCCAGTGGGCCACCAGTTCGTTGATGGCCCCGATGAGCGCCACGATGGCGAGGGAGTAGTCACGGGGCGCGGACTCGCCCCGTTCGACGGCGCGCTCCGCCTCTCCGCTGAGGAAGTCGGACCACAGGCTCCGCCACAGCAGCCGGTGCTCCTCGACCGCGCGGCCGGCGCCGATCACCTCGACGAACGCGATCCGGGTGGCGGCGGGCTCCGCGGTGACGGCGTCCAGATAGGAGCGGGTCAGCGCCGTGATGCGGCTCCGGGCCCCGGCCGACTCCATCCCGGGGTCGCTGAGGACCGTCAGCGCGGCCTCCATGCCGGCCCGCGCGACGTCGTTGTGGAGCGCGATGAGCAGCGCCTCACGACCCTCGAACTCCTCGTAGAACGCGCGGATCGAGACGTGGGCGGTGGCACAGATCCGCTCGATGGAGGTGGCCGGATAGCCGCGGGTGGTGAACAGGTCGGTGGCGGTCGCCAGCAGCCGCTCGCGGCGAAGGGCCCTGCGCTCCTGTCCCGAACGATCCGATCCCGAACGGTCCGAAGCCGTACGGTCCGAAGCCGAACGATCCGATCCCGTACGGTCCTGGTCCATGCGGTCCTGGTCCGTGCGGGGCTCCTTGGCTCTCGTACGGGCGTACGATGACGTCGCCGTCGTGTCCGCGGAATTCCGGCACGGATCCATCCGACCTCCCCGAATCGCCCTGGGAACACACGGTGTTGTCACCGGTAAGAACGCTTGTCGAGCATGCCACGCACCACGGGCCGACACGCCACGTTCCACGAATGCGCGCGAAACCGCAAAAATGTCCGACGCGGCGGACCGTACATCTGGACCTGGTTCGCCGTACGGAGTGCTCGCGCGCCGCCGGATCACTCGGATGGTCGGTGCACCGGGCTGCCGGGCCGCAGGAGCGGGATGCTCGTGGTGACCGGCCGTGCCACGGCACCGACCACGGCGAGAGGGAGCGTCATGACCACTCCCGCCGAACGGGCGGAGCGCGGCAGGGCGGCCCGCAAGAAGGCGTCCCGGTCCTCGCACGGGTTGTGGATCCCGGGCGTCGACCGGCCCGACCCGCTCGCCGTCCTGGCCCGGCAGGCCGCGCGCCGGGTCCCCGAACTGGTGCCGCTGCGCTACGAGCGGATGGCCGCGTCCTCGTTCGCCTATCTGCGCGGCGCCGCCGCCGTGATGGCCGCCGATCTGGCGGCCCAGCCGGACACCGGGCTGACCGTCCAGCTCTGCGGCGACGCCCACCTGCTGAACTTCGGCGTCTTCGCCTCGCCCGACGGCGCCCTGCTCTTCGATCTCAGCAACTTCGACGAGACCCTTCCCGGCCCGTTCGAGTGGGATGTGAAGCGGCTCGCGACCAGTGTCGCGGTCGCCGTCCTCGACCAGGGCGGCTCGGCGGCGGAGGCCCGGGACGGGGCGCGGGCCTCCGCCGGGGCGTACCGCCGGGCGATGCGCCGGCTGGCGCGCCTGCGCGAACTGGACGTCTGGTACGAGCGGATCGACACCGCCGGGCTGCTCGCCCTGGTCCGGTCGGCGCCGCGCGGGCGCGTCGGGGCGGACCCGTCGCGCGCCCGGCGGAGCACCGGCCCGTGGGCGGTGGCGAAGCTGACCGACACCGCGGAGGGAGGGCGCCGGATCATCCACGATCCGCCGCGGCTCGAACCGGTCGGTCCCCTCGACAGGGCGATGCTCCGGCGGATCTTCATCGGTTACCGCAGCACACTCCCCGAGGAGCGGCGGGTACTCCTCGACCGGTTCCGGTTCGTCGACGTGGCCCGCAAGGTGGTGGGGGTCGGGAGCGTCGGCACCCGGTGCTTCGTCGTGCTGCTGGAAGGGCGCGACGCCGGCGATCCGCTCCTCCTGCAGATCAAGGAGGCCGAGCGGTCCGTGCTCGAACCGCATCTCCGGCCCAGTGTCTACCCCCACCAGGGCCACCGGGTGGTCGCGGGGCAGCGGCTGCTCCAGGCGGCGGGCGACATCTTCCTCGGCTGGGTCACCGGTCCCGAGGGGCGCCACTTCTACTGGCGCGGGCTCCGGGACACGAAGGGCTCGGCCGTCATCGACGGCATGCCGCCGGCCCTGCTGCGCGACTACGCGAAGCTGTGCGGCCGGGCGCTGGCCCGGGCGCACGCCCGCTCCGGGGACCGGATCGCCATCGCGCACTACCTCGGCGGGGCGGAGACCTTCGACCACGCCGTGGCGGAGTTCGCCCTGCGCTACACCGGCCGGAACAGGGCCGACCACGCCGCGCTCGTGGCATCGTCGGCCCTGTTCTGGCCGGCGGACCGGATCCCGGCGGCCACCCGCTGAGCAGGTCAGTTCTCCGGCACCGGGCCCGCCGTGTCGAGCGCCGCGCCGACGTCGTCGGCGAGGGTGACCGCGACCTCCCGGATCTGCCGGGAGGGGACGGCCCCGGGCGTCGGCAGCAGCATGTAGCGGCCCTGGTAGTGCCCGTTGGCGGCGGCCCGGAGTTCGATCTCGCCGTCGGGCCAGCCGCGCCCCTCCAGGTCCCAGGGTTCACGGTCCACGACGACGGTGCCGTCCTGCTCCAGCCGCGCCGGGTGCCCGAGCAGGCTCCCGTACTCGAACCGGCAGCTCCGCAGCCGCAGGATGTCGACCAGGTGACGGCCGACCTGATCGACCACGGCGGCCGAGGAACCATGGCCCTGGGCCAGCCGGGCGGTGTCGTGGATGCGGGCGAGGAGCCCCGCGTCGACCACGGTCATGACCCGCAGCCGCCGTGCCCGCGCGGCGAGTTGGGAGACCGCGAGCCCCACGGCCAGCAGCAGGACGGCCGTGGTGAGGTCGTTGGCGTCGGTCACGGCGAAGCGTTCGTACGGCCGGGTGAGGAAGAAGTCGAACCAGACCGCGGCGGAGAGCGCGGCGACCGCGCCCGCGACACGGTTGCCGAGCGCGGCGACCGCCACGACGACCACGACGAGGATCAGCGCCAGGTTCGTACTCGCCACTCCTGTACGCAGCGGCACCAGCGCCCCGGCGACGGCCAGGGGCGCGAGCGGCGCCGCGCCCAGCGCGACGCGGTCACGCGGTGAGAAGCGCATGGTCCACCTCGCCGTGCCGGTACGGAGGTCCGGCCCCACCGGGGCCGCCGGCCGGCGGCCCTCCACTCCAGCGTGCGCCCGCCGGATCCGGCGGGGCGGGGCCGGCCGGGGTCTTGACGGAGCCCTGCCGCGGACCCGGGGGAGCTTGACGCACCCTTGACGCGCCCGTGACACGCCCGGCACGCGCCCCCATGACGGCCGGCCGGCCGAACCGGCGCGAAGCCCGCCCGGCCGGCGCATGCACATCGCGTGAAACGGCTGTGGGGCGTACGGGACCCGTGATACGCCTGCCGTTATGGACGATCTTGTGACGGAGCGGCTGGTGCTCCATCCGCTGAGCGTGCTCGAAGCCGAGCGGGTGGCGGCGGGCGAGACCGCGGACGGGGATCTGTGGGCGCCCGGGTACCCCGCCGACGGGGACATGATGGGGGCCGGGCGCTTCCTGACGACGTGTTCGATCACCGGCGATCCGGGGCCCTTCGGCGCGTACGAGATCCGCCGCCGTACGGACGGGCACGCGATCGGCGGCCTCGGCTTCCACGCCGTCCCCGACGAGGATCTCGCCGTCACGGTCGGCTACGGGCTGATCCCCTCCGTCCATGGGCAGGGGTACGCGTCCGAGGCGCTGCGCGGACTGCTGGAGTTCGCGCGGGCCCGCGGGGTCAGCCGGGTCGAGGGGGACACCGATCAGGACAACATCGCGTCGCAACGGGTCATGACGGCGGTGGGAATGCGGCTGGTCGCGGAGGACAAGGCGCTGAAGTACTACCGGATCGACTTCCCCGTCGACGGGAAGGCGGCCGACGCCCTGCGGTCATGGACGGGCGGGCGGCGGGCGGGGTGACCCGACCGGCCCATCCGGGGGCCGGGCGGGGGTCCGGGCGGGCCCGCGCGGGAAGGGAGTGAGCGTGCGTGATGCCAGAGTCGTCCTGAGCGCGCCGGTGGCGGAGTTCGTGAAGCGGGGCCGGGAGCCCGTCGTCACCCAGACGCTGCGCTCGACCGCCGCCGCGACCATCTCGTACGTGGTCGCGGTGCGGCTGAGCAGCGAGCCCGCGCCGCTCACCGCGCCGCTGACCGCGCTGCTCGTCGTACAGGTGACGCTGTACTCCACCCTGACCACCGGTATCCGCAGGGTGAACGCCGTGGTGGCCGGGGTGCTCGTGGCCAGCGCCTTCAGTGTGCTGGTCGGGCTGACCTGGTGGAGCCTGGGGCTGATCATTCTCGCCTCGCTCGTGGTCGGACGGATCGTGCGGGTGAGCGAGTTCGTGCCCGAGGTCGCGATCAGCGCCATGCTCGTGCTCGGGGTGCCCCGGGTGGCGTCCACCGCGTGGGACCGGGTGCTGGAGACGCTGATCGGCGCGGTGGTGGGGCTGCTGTTCAACTTCCTGCTGGCGCCACCGGTGTGGGTCGCCACGGCGGGTGAGTCCGTGGAGGGCCTCGCCCGCCGGATGCGCCAGCTCCTGCTGCGGATCGGGGAGGGACTGACGGAGTCCATCCCGGTGGAGCACGCCGCCTCACGGCTGCACGAGGCGCGCCGGCTCGATCACGACATCAGCGAGGTGGATGCGGCGCTGCGCCAGGCGGAGGACAGTGTCCGGCTCAACCCCCGGGTGAAGGAGGGGCTGCTGCACCGCGTGGTGCTGCGGACCGGCCTGGACACCCTGGAGATCTGCACCGTGGTGCTGCGGGTGCTGGCCAGAACCCTCACCGACCTCGCCAAGGAGCGCGAGCGGGAGGCGCTGTTCGCCCCGGAGGTCGGAGCGGCGCTGCAGGAACTGCTCGGCCTGGTCGCCGACGCGGTGGTGAGCTTCGCCGTCATGGTGACCACGGACGTCACCCGGAGCGCCGAGACGGCGGAGGCACGGCTCGCCGAGGATCTGGACGCGGCAGGGGCGAGCCGGGAGCGGCTGGCGGGGCTGCTGCTCGCGGAGGTACGGCGCGACCCGGAGCAGTGGCAGCTCCACGGCGCGCTCCTGGCCGAGCTGGACCGGATCCTCGACGAGCTGGACCTGGAGCACCGTTCCCGGCGGCTGATGGAGGAACTGGACCGGGCCTCCCGGGAACAGCGGGAACGCCATCCCCGGCTGACGGCGGCCTGGCAATGGGTACGCCGAAAGTTCACGCGGCGCGGACGCTAGAGAGCCGTACGCGAACGGGGGGGGCGGAAATGCGCGGAGGCCGGCTTCAATCGGTCGTCGGCGCGGCGGGATTCGCCGGATTCCGGCGCAACGGATAACCACCGGCCGATTATTGACGGAATATTTACCAGCGCTGTGGCAGTCCGTGGTGAATGGGGCCGGGGGAAGCGCTTGCGCGCCGGTTCACACCCCCGTAATGACGGGCGAAAGCAGTGATGACGGCATGATCGGGCCATCCCCTCCGGTTTGTGATCATGGTCGTCGCGGCCCTGTCCCCGGTTCGCCCCGGCGCGGCCTTCCCGGCCGCTCCTCGGCGTCTGCGCAGGTCCACGGGGCCTGCGGGGACGGCGAGTTGGACGGGTCGATTGTTGGCGGACACACCGATGGCGGTACTGTGCGCGCGCGCCGTCATCGTCGGCGGCGCGGTTATAGCGGAGGATTTTGTGACCCAATTCAGCAGATCGTGGCGGCGCGCCAGCGCCTCCATAGCGGTCGCGGCGACCGGCGCCCTCGGTGTCGGCCTGTCGGCGGCTCCCGCGTTCGCGCACACGCCGAACTGGTCGGTGACGTGCTCCGAGGTGAGCCTGAACCTGACCGCCTACGGCAACAGCGACAAGAACACCGTGACGGTCACCGTGGACGGCAAGGACCTGCTGCCGACGGAGAATTTCCGTAACGACTTCAGCAAGAAGCTCGACCTGCCCGCGCACAAGAGCGAGGTGACGGTCCGTCTCGTCGTCAAGGCCGCCGACGGCGACCAGTTCAACAAGGACGAGACGAAGACCGCCCCGGTCTGCGAGGGTGAGGAGACGCCCCCGGAGCCCACCCCGCCGCAGGAGTCCGCCCCGGAGCCGAGCGCTCCGGAGGAGACCCCCGAGGCGACGCCCGGCGAGGACACGCCGGCGCCCGAGGCGCCGACCCCTGCGGGTGAGGCGAGCACCTCGGCCGCCGCGGTCCCGTCCTCGCAGCCGAGCCCCGCCGGTGACGATCTCGCCGAGACCGGTGCGTCCAGCTCCACCCCGCTGATCGCCGGTGCCGCGGGTGTCGTGCTGGTCGCCGGAGCGGGCATCATGTGGGCCTCGCGCAAGCGCCGTTCCGCACAGGGCTGACCCGAGGGGTCACCCACGCACCACCCGCACCACCGCACCACCCGCGTGACCGCACCACCCGCACCACCCGCACCACTGCATGACCGCACCATCCGCACCATCCGCCGTCCTGACCGGTCGGCCCGCCCCCGCCGCCCCTGCCGGGTGGCGTCCCGCACCGCCACCACGCGGCGCGCCCGGACGCCGGACACCCGGCCGAAGGCATGGACCGAACGGCGGGGGCCGTGCGCCGCCGCACCGTTCCGCGGTGCGTGCGGGGCTCCGGCCAGGACCGGCCCCCCGTGAGGCCCCGCGACGCTCCCCGTGCGCGGGGCCTCACCCCTGTCCCCTCTCCGTCCCCGCGGGCGCGCGGCACGGTGCGCCGCCGGGCGGGATGCGCGGCGCGCCCGGCGCGCCGACAATGAAGGCGCGCGTACGGAGGGGTTCCGGGCGCGGAACGGACGGACCACCGCCGACAGTCTGGGGCGCCCATGGATCCGGTGGAGGCGCTGGACAGGATCGCCTTCCTGCTGGAGCGCTCGCGGGCGGACACCTACCGGGTCAAGGCGTTCCGCACCGCCTCCGCGACCGTGGCCGCCATGGATCCGGACGATGTCGCCCGACGCGCCGCGGCCGGCACGCTGGACCGGGTGCGCGGCATCGGGCCCAGGACCGCCCAGGTGGTCCGGGCCGTGGTGGCCGACTCCGTACCCGAGTATCTGGAGCGGCTGGAGCGGGAGGCCGAAGCGCCGCTCGCGGCGGGCGGGCACGCGCTGCGGAGTGCGCTGCGCGGCGACTGCCATCTGCACTCCGACTGGTCCGACGGCGGCAGTTCCGTCGAGGCGATGGGGCGTACGGCGGCGGCGCTCGGCCACGAGTGGGCCGTACTCACCGACCACTCCCCCGGGCTCACCATGGCGAACGGTCTGTCGGCCGGACGGCTGCGCGAACAGCTCGACGTGATCGCGGAGCTGAACCGGGGGTGGGCGCCGTTCCGGCTGCTGACCGGCATCGAGTGCGACATCCTGCCCGACGGCTCGCTCGACCAGGATCCGGAACTCCTCGACCGGCTGGACCTGGTGGTGGCGTCCGTCCACTCGAAGCTGCGGATGGACGCCGCCTCGATGACCCGGCGGATGATCGCCGCCGTACGCGATCCGCGCACCGACGTGCTGGGCCACTGCACGGGGCGCCTGGTCATCGGCCGGAGCCGCCGGGACCGCGGTACGGGCGGCAGCCGGCCCGAGTCGGAGTTCGACGCGCGGGCGGTGTTCGACGCCTGCGCCGGGACCGGCACGGCGGTGGAGATCAACAGCCGGCCCGAGCGGCTCGACCCGCCCCGGCGGCTGCTGCGCGAGGCGGTCGCGGCCGGGGTCCTCTTCGCCGTCGACACCGACGCGCACGCGCCCGGGCAGCTCGACTGGCAGCTTCTGGGCTGTGCCCGGGCCGAGGAGTGCGGTGTCCCGGCGGAGCGGGTCGTCAACACCTGGACGGCCGAGGGGCTGCGGGAGTGGACCCGGACCCGGCGCGCCCCGGCGCGCGCGTGAGGCGTACGGGGCGGCCGCAGCCCCCGCCCCGTACGGGCCTACGCGTACACGCCGTCCAGCCAGCTCTGCCAGGCCTCTCCGGTCCGCTCGGCGTCGGCGCCCGGTGCGAAGTCGTGGACGCTCACCCCGACCGTCGCGCCGAAGTGGTTCCTGCCGAAGAACCGGTACATCGCGGTGTCGGTGCGCAGCCCGATGAAGTACGGGTCCCGGTAGTCGACGACGGCGTCGACCGGGCCCACGCCCGGCAGGTCGACCCGTACGGCCGTGCCCGCCGGGGCGTCGTCCGCCAGCCCGAGCGCCCGGCCCGCCGTGTCGAGCGCGTCCGGCGCCCCGGCGGCCGCGGGTCCGTCGGCGGCCGAGAAGACGGCGGCGCGTCCGGTGAAGTGGCGCAGGTACTGGCCCAGGGTGTGGAGGTAGAAGGTGTTGTGCTTGGCGGCGCCGTCGTACTGGTTGTCCCAGTCGTCGACGAAGATGCCGCTGTGCACGTAGCGCACCCAGGAACCGCCGCCCTCACGTGGCTCGATGACATGGTCGAGCTGGTTGAGGGTCTGCTGCGAGATGCCGTCGACGTCCTCGACCCGGGCGGTCAGCCGCTTCCCCGGTTCCCAGGCGGTGATCGTGCCGCCGAACGGCGCGGCGCCGCCCTCGCGCGGTTCGTACTCCATGGGCCACAGCCACGCGGCCGTACCGGTGGTGACGGCCTGCCAGACCTCTTCGGGACTCGCGTCGGTCTCGAACTCGCGGACGATCTCGAATTCCTTGGACATGGTGGCGTACTCCTTCTCGTTCATGAAGCCTCCCCGATCGGTGCGGGGCGTTCCGGGCCGGCCCCGGCACCGGACCCGGACCCGAAAACGGACGGGGCCAGGTCCGGGTCCGGCCCTGTGGCCTTGACGGTGGGGTGGAGCGCGACCACGATCCGGTGGTCACGGCCGCTCCCGTCCTGTTCCACGTGGTACTTGGCCATCAGCGCCGTCACGCCGCGGGTCAGCTCCTCCACGAACGCGGCCCGGTCGGCGGCGCTCGCGAAGCGCACCTCGCCGTCGAGCGCGTACGTCGCGAGCCGCTTGCGCGCCCGGGCGGCGCCGGTGATCAGGCTGCCGACGTCCCGTACGAGCCGGGCGGCGACCGCGAGCAGCCAGCGCGCGGAGAGCTGGTCACGGAAGCGGGCCGGGTCCGGCTGGACCGCCGCCAGCGCGAGCGGCGAGATGACGTACGAGGCCGCCGTGGCCCGCATCATCCGCTCGGTGACATTGCCGCGTCTGCGTTCGTCGGCCAGCTCGACGAGGCCGTGCCGCTCCAGGGCCTTGAGATGGTAGTTCACCTTCTGCCGGGGCAGTCCGACCCGGCCGGCCAGCATCGTCGCCGACGCGGGCCCCGCGGCCAGCTCGGCGAGCAGCCGGGCTCTCATGGGGTCCAGCGAGGCGGCTGCCGCCGCCGGGTCCTCGATCACGGTCACGTCCCACATGGCTCCACCATCCCACCGACAATTATTTTTGTCCATAGGGATTTATTTGTCGGGCGGATCCGCGCACGGAGGGCACCCGCGCGGAGGGCACCCGCACGGAAGGACGGAGCGTCAGCCGGCGAGCCCCCAGGACAGCGTGCCGTCCGCGCCGGCCAGCACGGCGAGAACGACCAGGTCGGCGATGCCGAGGAAGAGCCCGAGGGCGGCCCTGCCCCGGCGCCCGGTGCCGCGCGCCAGAGCGAGGGCCGCCAGGACGATCGCCATGGGGCCGAGGACGAGGTTGAGCACGAGCAGACCGAGGAGCCCCAGGACGAACGAGGCGACGGCCATGCCGTCCGCGTCGCGCCCCTGCCGTACCGCGGCGGGCATCAGCGCCGCCCGCCGCGGGCGTGGAACTCACGGGCGGCGAACGCCAGAAGCCAGCAGCCGATGAACGCGGCGGCGACAAGGGTGACGGGGAGGGGGATGTGCGCCACCGCGCCGAGCACCACCCCCATCAGCAGGAGGGCCGCGACGAGGAAGATCATGAAATGCCTCCTTGCGAGGAGATCCGGACGGATGCGCGGACACATGGGCGCGAACGAGCTTTGCGAGAACACTTGTGCACTGACTGGCCAGTCTAGGTTCCCCTTCTCCGGAGAACAGTTGTTTACTGAATGGCATGAGTCACACCCAGGGCATCCGGCAGGTCCGGAAACAGAAGACCCGTCAGGCGCTGCTGGACGCGGCGCTGCTGCTCCTGGAGGAGCAGAGCCTCAGCGGCCTCGGGCTGCGGGAGGTGACCCGGGCGGCGGGCGTGGCCCCGACTGCCTTCTACCGGCACTTCCGGGACCCGGCCGACCTCGGGGTGGCCCTCGTCGAGCAGGCGCTGGACAGTCTGCACGGCACGATCGGCGCCATCCTCACGGCCACGGACGGCGACGAGGAACGGATCGACCGCACCGTCCGGGCGATGGCGGAGTACGTCCGCGCGTACCCCGCCCATGTCCGGTTCATCGCCCGCGAGCGGCATGGGGGCGTCCGGTCGGTGCGGGAGGCCATCGCCGCCCAACTGCGGCGTTTCTCCGAGGAGGTGGCCTCCGCGCTCGCCGCCGAGCCGGTCTCGGCCGGATGGAGCCGGGACGATCTGCGGATGCTCGCCGACGTCTATGTCGACCAGATGGTGATGACGGCGTCCGCCTTCCTCGACGCGGCCGAGCGCCGTCCGGAGACGGAGCTGCGTCCGGAAACGGAGCACGCGCCGGAGGGCGAACACCCTTCGGAGGAAGCGGCGGAGGCGGAGGCCCGGGTGGTGACCGCGGCGCGCCGCCGGCTCAGGCTCATCGCCCTCGGCCGCCGCCACTGGCTCGACTGACGCCCGTGCGGCCCCGGTCCGGCCGCCCGGTCGTCAGCACCCGTGTCCCGGCCCCTCGCCCGGTGGCGGCGGCAGACGGAGGTGGGCCAGGTCGTCCGGCACCGGGCTGTCCGGGCGGAACAGCGGGGCCGCCAGACCGTCCGCCGCGGTGGCGGGCGCGTCGGTGAGGCGGAACCGCTCACGCAGCCGGGTGTAGAAGTCGGTGGGCCCCAGCCGGACCAGCCGCAGCCGGTACGTGGCCCCGTAGACGCCGACCCATTCCCCCGGCTCCAGCGCCCCGCGCAACTGGCCGTCGATGCTGATCGCCACCTCCCCGGAGTGCGGCTGGATCCGCAGCGCGACGGGCTCGTCGGGAGCGGCGACGACCGTACGGTCGAACGTCATGTGCGGCGCCACCGGGGTGAAGACCACGGCGTCCATGTGCGGGGAGAGCACGGGCCCGCCGGCCGCGAAGCTGTAGGCGGTGGAACCGGTCGGGGTGGCGACGATGACCGCGTCGGCGGAGTACGAGGCGAGCAGCCGGCCCGCGACGTAGACCCCCAGGGCGACCTGCCGGTCCCGGGCCAGTTTCTCCAGCACGACGTCGTTGAGCGCGATGACGTCCAGGGGGACGCCCCATCCCTCCCCGGTGACCCCGGACCGTACATGGGGCGGTGGCAGCGTCGGCCCCCGGCCGTGGCGCAGGAGCGCCGTGATCTCCGAGGGCATCTCCAGCACGCGCGAGGCGCGCATGGTGAGCGTCATGCGCTCCTCGATGGCGGCCCGGCCCTCGCGGACGGCGTCCAGGGCACGGGTGATCCGGTCCGCGGGGACCTCGGTCAGGAAGCCGACGTGCCCGAGGTCGACGCCGAGGACGGCGGCGTCGCTCTTGGCCGCGATGCGCGCCCCGCGCAGAAAGGTCCCGTCGCCGCCCAGGGTCACCACGAGGTCGGGGTTGCCCGCGGCGGACGCCTCCTCCTGGCCGCCGTGGCGGGGTTCGTGGTCCCGCCACACGTCGATCTCCTTGCAGGGGACACCGTGCGCCTCGCACCAGGCGTGGACGGTACGGGCCGCCTCCACCGACGCCGGGCGGCCCTGGTGGACCACGAGACCGATACGTTCCACAGCCATGGGCCCGCTCTCCGTAGGTCCGGCCGGCACGGCCTCCGGTCGGCGCGTCGGCCATCGGTTCCAGGATGACGGAGGAGGCGGTCCGAGCGCGCGCGGACGGAGCGCGCGGCCGCTGCCTCCCGCCCGCCCACCCCACCCCACATTCACCCGAATGGCGGATAGTTCGGACCGGCCGCCGGCCCCCGGGAACACTGTCCGCACTGGGCGCCCGGCGGTGCCGCCACCGCCGGGCCGGCCTCCCCCGGTTGCCGAAGGACCCGTACGGATGCGCGATGGAGTCGTGCGCGCCTGGCCGTGAGGGGCCTCATCCCGCAGACGCGCTTCCCCCACGCGAGGAGTGATCGCAGATGTCAGCCGAAGGCGTGTTCAACAACCCGAGCAGTCTGAACGGCAGGAGCGTGTACGACAGGGACGGTGACAAGATCGGCAGCATCGGCCAGGTCTATGTCGGTGACCGCACGGGCCGCCCGGAGTGGGTCACCGTCAGGACCGGTCTGTTCGGGATGAAGGAGAGCCTCGTACCGCTGTCCGGCGCCCGGCGCGCCGGCGAGGACATCCACGTCCCGTACGCCAAGGACACGGTCAAGGAGGCGCCGCGCCTCGAAGCCGACGAGCACCTCGACCCCGGCCAGGAGAAGCAGCTCTACCACCACTACGGGCTCACCGGAGCGGGCGGTATCGGCACCGCCGCGAGCATGGGCACGGCGGCCGGCGCGGGCGGGGCGGCCACCGGCGGCAGGACCCGGGCCGGAGCCGGCATGTCCGCGGAGTCGGGGATGTCCACCGGCCGCGCCGCCACGCCGGAGGGGACGCGGGGACCGGCCATGGCCGGGTCCGCGACACGCGGCGCCGACCTGGGCGACATGCGCACGGGCGAGATGCACGGCGAGGAACTCATCCGCTCCGAGGAGGAGCTCCACGTCACCACCGAGGAGCGCGAGGTCGGCCACGCGCGGCTGCGCAAGGTCGTCGTGACGGAGAACGTCACCACCTCCGTACCGCTCAGCCACGAGGAGGTGCGCGTGGTCCACGAGGCGATCTCGCCCGAGGACCGCGGCGCGGTCCGCGCCACCCGGATCGGTGAGGCCCAGACCGAGGTCACACTGCACGCCGACCAGCCGGTGATCAGCAAGGAGTCCGTCCCCGTCGAACGCGTCCGCCTGGACACGGAGCGGGTCACGGAGCAGCGGGAGGTCTCGGCGGAGGTCCGCAAGGAGCAGATCGAGTACGACACGGACCAGGACGAGAGGGGCATGCGCGGCGGCAGGCGCGGCCAGGGCCGCTGACCTGTCCCCCGCACCGTCCCGTCCCGGGAGACACCCCCGGCAGCACCGAGCCCCCGTTCACCGCGTGCGCGCGGTGGGCGGGGGCTGTCGTCGGCCGGTGGCGCTCAGCGGACCGTGAGCGTCCCCTTCATGAAGGGGTGGATGGTGCAGTCGTACGGGTAGGCGCCGGCCTTGCCCGGTGCGCTGAAGGTGGCCGTCTTCCCCGGGCCGATGGTGCCGGTGTCGAACACCTTGCCCTGTGCGGCGGTCAGGGTGTGGGCCACCGAGTCCTTGTTGACCACGGTGACCTCGGTGCCCGGAGCGACGGTCAGGGCCGCGGGCGTGAAGGTGAAGTTGTCGATCGTCACCCGCGCCGCTCCGCCCGCCGGGGCGGACGGGGTCGGCGACGGCGAGGGCGACGAGGATCCGCCACCGCCCCCGCCGGAACAGCCCGCGAGCAGCGTCACGAGGACGGCGGCGAGGAGGACAGCACGGGGTGACCGGCTGCGGGCGCCCGGGAACGGCATGGCTTCTCCGAGTTGTCCGACCCGACGGGATCAGACGGGTGGGATCAGTAACTGGCGCTGGGGCTGGGAGTGCCGCTCATTCCCGCGCTGGGGCTCATGCTCCCGCTGGGGCTGGCGCTCCCGCTCGGCGGCGGGGTGGTGACCTTCTTGCCGGCGGTGTCGACCACGTACCACTTGGCGCCGAACTCGGTCAGGTCCTGGCCACGGGCCTCCCCCGGGGCGCTGTCGGCCTTGTAGGTGTAGAGCGGGTGGCCGTTGTAGGTGACCTGCTTGGTGTTGTCGGTACGGGTGATGGTCGACAGCAGGCTCTGCTTGACCCCGCCGGTGCCCGCCTTCGGCTCGACACCGCTGGTGACCAGCACGGGGCGCCAGACCCTCGCGCAGTCCCCCGTGCAGGTGGACTCCTTCGTCTTGTCCGCCGCGAAGAGGTAGAGCGTCCGCTCACGGCCGTTGACGAGGATCTTCCCGTACGGCGCCAGCTCCTTCGCATTCACCTTGCCCTCAAGCTCGGAGGGCATCGCCGACGGCGACATGCTCATGGACATCGACGCGGAGGCGGCCGCCTCCGCGGGCGCCTCTTCCCGGGCAGACTCCGACGCGCTGTCGCTGCCGGAGCAACCTGCGAGGGCGACCGCGCAGAGTGCGGCCGCGGCCATCGCGGTGACTGCCCTGGTGTTGCTCTTCATTCGAAACTCCTCGGATCAGGCCGCCCGAAGGGCAGCACGGCGCCCGCCCGAACGCGACCGCAGCCCCCACTAGACGGCAGCCCCGGTACCGGCGCGAGCGGACAGGGCCGTCCGGGGAGCCGTGAGTCGCACGGTTCACACGGACGCCGCGCCGTTCGTGTGTATGCCGCGCGACGCAGGCCCCCACAGCCCCATTCCCCCCGGGGGCCCGCGCCGCGCCGCGGGTGGGGTACCGTGGGGGTCTGCGAAGGGGAGTAGCCCCGCGAACCGGTCGTCGACACACTGGAACCCCCGGGTTCCCGGTGGCCGGGCCCGCCGACCAGGCGGGTGGGCGAGACCTTCGGTCAGGCACTGACAGGCCCACGTCCCATGGCGTGGGTGACAACACCGTCGTGCCGGGCCGAGTGGTCCTCCTGGCTCCGACAAGGTGCTTCGCGAAGATCCGGGCCCGGCCCCCAGAGAAAGCCACCCGGAATGTCTCTCGATCCCCTGGCGATCCTCACCGCCTTCGGACTGATCTTCCTCGCGGAGCTCCCCGACAAGACCATGTTCGCGTCCCTCGCCATGGGGACGCGGATGCGTCCGCTCTATGTGTGGTTCGGCACGTCGACCGCGTTCATCGTGCACGTCGCCATCGCCATCGGGGCGGGCAGCCTCATCGGGCTGCTGCCCGACTGGATCGTCAAGCTCGTCTCGGCCGCGCTCTTCGCCTTCGGCGCCTTCATGCTGCTGCGCGGCGGGGGCGACGACGGGGAGGACGAGACGGAGACCAGGACGGTCACCGGGTTCTGGCCGGTCTACTCCACCGCCTTCATGGCCGTCTTCATCAGCGAGTGGGGCGATCTGACCCAGATCACCACGGCCAACCTCGCCGCGAGCAACGGCACCTGGTCCACCGCCATCGGCTCGGCCGCCGCGCTGATGTCCGTCTCCGCGCTCGCCCTGCTCGCGGGGCGGTTCATCGCCACCCGCGTCCCGCTGAAGACCGTGCAGCGCATCGGCGGTCTGTGCATGCTCGGCCTGGCCATCTGGTCCGTGACGGAGATCTTCGTGGGCTGACGGCCGGCCGGTCCGCCCGTCGGGACGGGTCCGCCCGGCCGACGGCGAAGGGCCCGGTCCCGCCGGTACGTACCGGCGGGACCCGGCCCATGCCACAA